>CAYUAW010000273.1:0-10255 GCA_964442485.1 uncultured Polyangiaceae bacterium | reverse complement strand
TCGTCCAGCACGATGCTGTATTCGTCCCGCAGCCGGACCTCGAACTTCTTCTTGCCCGCGAAGATCGGTCGCCACCCTTTGTCGTCCTCGACCCTGATGCTCAGACTGTCCGTCGTGTCCTCTCCGAGGGCGACCTTCGACTTCGACATCTGCGAGAGAGCGTTGCCCGATCTCTTGTAGATCGACACCCACTGCCCCTTGTCGGTCTTCTCGAAGACCAGAACGTCGGCAGTGAACTTGTCGCGCTCCTTGTCCAGGCAGGCGGCCTTCGCCTCCGGTGCCGGGAACTTCACCGAGCACTTGTGCTCGGCCACGTCCTTCGCGCCGGAGCTCGGGTAGTTCACCATGTACGAGACTCGCGGCGCGAACACGCGCTCGGAGACCGTTCGCGTGATGACGGGTTCGGCGGGCTTCTCCGCGGCCACCTCGGCGGTGGGCTCCGGCGAGGCCGCGCCTGCTGCGCTGCCCGTCGAATGCGTCGAATCGACAGGAGCGGGAGTTTCGGCGTGAGCCGCTCGCGGTGTTCCGGCCGGCAGCGCTCCACCTCCGCAACCGAATGCAACGACACACGCGAGGCAAGAAGCGAATCTGATCGAGCGGAACGAGACTTGGGGCATCCTCAATCGATACCACGTCGAGGTCACGTCGCACGCCATGCAGAGCGCAATTCGCCGTCGCACCCGCGACCACAGGCGACCGTGTTTGCGCACGACCCTGCAGCTCGCCAGCCACCCAAAGGGACGATTGCGTTCGCCGTCGCCCGCACGATCGACAGCAAAGCCGTCTTGCGCTCGTGTAAGCGCGCTCCCACCCGGGCTCTGTTGTGCCACATCGAGACAGGGAACCCCGCTCCGTGCCGTCGCTCAGCGGCCCGGCACGCGAGGAGCTTCATTCCGCGGCGTGCAGCGCGCCTTGCGCCGAGCGCGCCGTACGAGCAATGGACTCGGCGATACGCTCGAGTACCGCGAAGAACTGCTCGTCGCCGAAGTTTGCGCCGCTGGTCAAGAGACCAGGATCGATCATCCCACGGTCGAGGGGGTCGATACGTCGATACCTCCCGATGACGTCGCCGTGGTCGCCGACGATGAGACCGCCGAACACTCCGCCCTCGTACACCTGTCGATTCGTGGTCACGACGGCGTCATTCGAGCCTGCGTCGATGAGCGGTATGTCCGGCGACGAGGCGATGACGTTGCTCGCGAAGAGCTCCGGGAAAGCAGATGGAGGCGGCGGGACCCCCAGCGCTCCTTCTCGCGTCCACCGGTGGAGATCGGCAAAGAGACGGTCTTTGTCGTGCAGGTTCGGCGGGGGTGCATAAGTTGCGAAGGAGGTGATCGGCACCTCGTCCCTGATGTTCTCGGTCATCGTGAGAGCACCCACGACACCTGGGTCCAGATCCGTGGCGAGGGCGTTGCTGAAGAAGTTCCAGTAGAACTTCGAGTTGTGCAGGAGCGACGGTAATACGAACTCGACGCGCGACACCCAGTTGTCGCGCTGAAGCGCGTCCAGGCCGAGTCGAAGGGCGCCCTCGAATCCAGCTGGTGTGAGCTGCCCACGGACCACACGGGCGAGCGGCGAGCGAGCAAGGCCGGTCCCGTAGTGGGGAGCAGCCACCGTCGTGATGGAAGCGAGCCTCGCAATGCGAAGGGGCTCTCGCGAGAAGACGCTTCCCGCTCGACTCCGTTTCAGCCGGTGCGTGCGCGTGAGCAAGGCGCAGTCGACCCCCCCCGTGCTGTGACCGAGCAGATGCCATCGCGGATAGCCGAGCTTGAAATCGAGCTTCGCGAGGTCCGCCAGCAGTCGTTCCTGGCGCGCGGCGAGGCTTCCGACTGGAGACGTCGTGACGGGCACCACGGGGAAGGGCGCTCCGCACGCCGCTTCGAGACGTGCCCGGAGGCCCGCAACGAAGCGATCTGCGAAATAGGTCGTCCCACGCCTGTGGTCGAACCCCAGAAACCCTGGGACCAGTGCGACCGCTTGCCTTGCCATCTTCACTCGGCCGCATTCTGCTGCGAGGCGGAAGGGCCCGCCGCTGCTGGCGCCGGTCGGGCCGTTTCGTTCCCCTGGCGGAAGTCGAGGCTGTCGCGGTACGCGATGAGCCGGGCTCGGTTGAGGCTGCCGAGGGGCCGGTGCGCAGCCAGGCTGTTCCACGGATTGAAATCCATTCCCTCGGCGGCATCGCGGTCGCTGCGATCCTTCGGATCCGCGTGGCGCAGCTCGAGCTCCGCCACCTTCACCTTGCGGGCTCCGAGCTTGCGAAAGTCCACGGTCGCGTCTTCCACGATGTCCTTGATCCCCTCTCCCGGCATCTCCCGCGTCGACAGCACGTGGACGTAGAACGCGAGCTTCAGCGGGGTCTTCTCATCGCCTTCGACGGCGCGCGTGAGGAAATCGTCCCCCGCGCCGCGCGGCGCGCGCCTGAAGGCTTCCCGGTCGAGCGCCTCCACCGAGTACTTGGCGACGAGGTGCTCGCCGAGCATATAGGGACTCGCGCTGTGATACTCGATCGCCAGCGGATGGTTGATGGGCGACCGGAAGAGGGTGCTCGCCATGAACCACAGGGGCTTCACGGAGCGCGCCTTGAGCAGGAACCCCAGAAGACGACCGACCTGCTCAGGCTTCGACCGTGTCGAAAGGATGCCGAAGATCGTCGTGAACTGCCGCACGTCGGAGGCGAAGAAGACGGGGTTGCTGAACAGGATGAAATCCTGCTTGTCCGGCGTCTCGCCCGTGACGTTCAGAAACTTCGAAGCGTCTTGATCGGCCACCGTGACACGGATCGCCATCCCTCGCGCATCCCGCTCGCCGTCCGACTGGATGGCGGGCGAGCCGCTCGACAGACGGACCCGAACGGGAAAGGTCTTGCCCGGAGTGGCGAAGAGCCCGGTCTGGCACCCGAAGGCGTCGGTCTTGACGACGGTCAACGTACCTTCGAGTAGCGCATGCCCCTTTGCGTGCGCTCCGCGATGAGGAACCTTGTCCGGCCGCAGTCGGGCGACACGTTTCTGGGCTTCGAGTGACAGCTCGGAAAGGCGACGAGCCCACCGGCTCTCGTCCGGCTGCGCACGCTCGAACTTCTCGTTCAAGGATAGCGGCGCGATGTCGCCAAAAGTGCCGAAGAACCGTTCGGCGAAGCGAGCCATCTCGATTGCCGTCGCACCCTCCCGCAGCGGATACTCGTCGTAGAATTCTTCGAACTTCCGTTGCAGCGCGACGGCCCCCTCGATTTCCCTGCGGGTGGCGTCGACGACGAATTCACGGGCGTGCATCTTCTTGCGCAGCGGCCCGAGATCTCTGAAGAGAAAGCCGCTCTTCACCCGGCGCGACTTCAGGAACGAGGCCACGGAGGGGGCCGCCTGGAACCCATCGCAATACCGCAGCAGTCGGGCCAGGTCGGCCTTCTCCGACAGCACCTCGAGGACGTCGTCCTCTTCCGCGTCGATCACCATGGAGAGAGCGAGCGCCCACGGATCCGACTCGGGCGCAGGTTGTTCGGTGTCTCCCGTGGGTTGAAACAGGACCCACCGCAGAGCGTGTATCCCCGGAAGGGCGTATCGCTCGTCGTCGGCATTCTCCGCTTCGAGCAATTTCCGGAGCGCGGATACGTCGCCTAAGACACCGAGCAAGGCGGTGAATTCGCGGAGGTAAAGACCGCCGTCACCGACCTTGGCCCATCGCCACCTGGCTGCCGGCAACACGTCGGAGAGCCCGTCGAGTATCTCCTTCACGCTCGTCGTTATGCTGGCAAACAGCGAAGGCGGAGGCCGCGGCTCGCTGCGAGCGGGTGATCGACTCGCTCCGATTGATCGCGGGCCCATTCCGCAGAGTTGCTTGAGCCCGGCGATCCCGGGCATGAAGTAGTACTGTCCTCCTCGCAACGTGACGAACCGGGGAATGTCCAGCAGAAGCACCGGACTTCTGCCGGCGTACTGGTCGCCTTGAATCACCATCTGGCGCGTGCCGGCAGAAGACGCTGCGATGGGATCGGCCCCGTTCGATCCGTCGCTCGGGGGCCCGTTGACCCAGGTCCGCTGCAAGAACTCGAACTGGGCCTCGATGCTCGCATTGAGCGCGACGAAGTAGATCCCGCGCTGCACTTCTTCGGGACCTCCGTCTTCCGAGAAGTCGCCGTAGAGCATGCCGCGACGGACGATCCGGTGCTCCCCGTCACGCCGCGGATTGGCCCGCCGTATGTGAGCACCGATCGGACACCTGGCACCCTTCTCGTCACCGTCGTAGATGAAGTCGTTCATCGAGGCCGCGCCGGGGCGCTCCAGGGGTTCGCCGGTGACGCGTCGTCCGATCATTCTCGCGGCGACGTCCGGGTCCTTCGTCGCCTTCTCATTCACGTATCGGTGGAAGGCGGCGACGTGCTGCTCGAGATCGCGGAACACGGCGAACGTCCCGTTTCGAAAGAGCGTCTCGGAATCTTGAGAGAGCCCCTCCAGGGGGTTGAGGCCCTGCTCGTTGTCGTGCCCGAGCAGGAATTCCCCTGTAGCGAGCGGCACCCACTCGTCGCGCTGGCGATCGTACTTTCCGGTTCCGATGCAGCTCTTGTCGCCCGGTCGACCCTCGATGACGGCTCCGGACACGTCGTCTCGAAACCCGAAGTGCTCCACACGGTGACCGTTCACGAGCTTCGCGTAACCGCGCAGCGGCCCGGCGAGTTTCGGCGCATCCGGCCAGTGCGCGAGCTCGCTGGCCACGGCGTCGATCTCGGAATCCGTCTCTGCGTGAATCGACAGCCACACGTCGCGTTGGTCCCAGAGCTCCTGGTCACGTGCTCGCTCGTCGCCAAGCACCGGTGAGCGAGCGTTCATGCCCGCGGCGAAAGACGGGAATCGTGCCTCTGCCTGCGCGGCGGAGCCTGGAGCGAGGCGGCGGAGTCCCTCGCCGCTGATACCCATGTTGATGCACACGGTGGCGGAGCCGTCCGGCGCCGCAGTGGTGATCCGCTGCTGTTCGAGGAGCTGCTGTATGAACTTTCTGCACCTGGGGACACTGTCGTCGTCGCGCAGCGAGATGAAGAAGTGGCCGACTCTCGGGTGCTTGTACCCTTGCAGAATATTTCCCTGGATGTCGTCGTATGCGAGCTCGGTCTTCATGGGCTCATCTCCCGCGTGCCGTTTCCCCAGTGCACCAGCGCCAGCTTCCTGTAGGCCGCTACGAACCTGCTCGCTTCCCTGGG
Source organism: uncultured Polyangiaceae bacterium (assembly GCA_964442485.1). GTDB lineage: Bacteria > Myxococcota_A > Polyangia > Polyangiales > Polyangiaceae > DASZVB01. The sequence goes on along the minus strand of CAYUAW010000273.1, from coordinate 5,067 downwards.
GTCGTCCGTGTTGCGATGCGACCGGGCGATGCTCACCAGCCGCTCGAGGTCGGCGCGGAGCTCGAACGCTTGCCGGATCCCGGGGACGTAGAGAGGATATCCGTGGAAATACGCATTCACCGGGTGCCGGTACCGCCGGATGTAGCGCTCGAGCTCCGGGTACGGGCGAGCGCTCACCCAGCCGACGCAGCCTTTCCAGAGCGCGTTCATCGGCCCCGGAACATTCTTGCTGAAGGCGCGAAAGTACTCGGTCGCGTCACCGTTGAACGCGGTGAAGAAGAGAATACCGCCGTGCCGCACCCGTTCCTTCACCGGAATTCCGGCGCGTCGTAGATCGCCGGCCGACACTCTCGTGAAGTGCGCGTACTGCAGGAACGCCATGTCCCGGACCGCTGCATCGTGACTTGCAGCGCTGAAGAGCACGGCGGCCTCGCCGAGGTACCCCCAGAACGATTTGAACGGAGCGAAGTGGGCGAACGCGCCGAGCGGACCCTTCGTGGTTTCTTCGGGGCTCAAGTTGCACCTTCCTCTCTTCTCGCAGTCTGAACCGCCTCGTCGACGCCCCAGCGCTCGGACAGCGCCAGGGCGAGCGCGCAGGGTTCGACGTTCTGGTAGAAGGATTCACGAAGCGCAGCGTCGGCGACCTCGCTGCCGATTCGCAGCACGAGCTCGCGTGCCTTCGTGATCGCTTCCCGGGCCGCCGGTGCGTCGCCGACGGCCATCAACGCCTCCGCTCGGAGCGTCAGCAGATCGACGTCGCTCTCGAGGCCGTCGGACGTCTGCTGCGCCCTTGCCTTGTCGACCGCGGAAAGCGCCTCGGCGGGTCGACCGAGCAATATCTCGGCACGCGCAAGCACGCACGCCGCGAGCCTGGCGAGGCGCGGCGAGACGCCGTCGCAGGCCGGGCGTGCTTCGTTCGACGCCCTCACGAGGTCGCCGAGCCGAAGATGCGCTTCTGCTTCGATGACCGGCAGCATCTGCGCCACGGTACAGTCGGGAGAAGAACGCAGCGGCGCGATGACCGACATTGCCTCGTCCGCCTTGTCGAGGCGCAGCAGGGCCCTCCCCAGAAAGAGCAGCGGCCAGCCCTCGTCAATCCCGACCCTGCGTGCGATTTCGACGGAACGCGCCGCCGCGTCACGAGCATCCTCGTGTCGGCCGAGGTGCATGGCTGCGACGGCGAAGTAGTAGAGCGACAGCGCCTGACCGTGCGTCGCGCCGAGCTCCTCGAGCACCGCCGCGGCCCGACGCCCCTCGCGATACGCCTCCTCCAGGCGCCACTTGCCGCTGATCGGCGCCATCGCGCCGAGCGCGCACCAGGCAGCGTGCAAGAAAGCATTGAAGACGGGATCGGGCTCTTCGTAGCTTGCAGCCGCTTGCGTGGCACGCCTGAGAACGGTTTCGGCGACGCCGCCCTTGCCGAGGAGGATGAGCCCACCGACGAGCAGGACGAGCCCTTGCCCCGAGAAAACGCGCCGCTCCGGAACGAAGGGCGCTTCGATCGCGAGCTTCACGTGCGGGGCGGCCTCCGTCGGTCGCCCACGCATGCAGCAACCGAAGATCAGCGCGGCGAGCCCGAGCCACCACGACGCAGTACCGAATTCCAGCAAGTCGAGTGCTTCACGCAGCAGCTCCGGAATCGGAGCGCTGATGAGCCCTTCGGCGTAGCCCAGCGAGAGGAGAAGCTGGCCACGCTCGAGGCCGGTTGCCCCCAGCTCGACGCCCCGTTGCGCGAACGCGATGGTGCCACGTGCGTCACCGGCCTCGATGGCCGACTTCGTCGCGCGGAGCAGCCAGCGCCGCGCGGAGTCGTCAATCTGCGCGGTCTCGTAGTGATCCGCCAGGATTCTCGCGTCCTTCTCGTGCACGCTCTCGAGCCAGCGCGCAGCGACGCCGTGAGAGCTCCTCCGGTCGTCGTCCGTCATCATGGCGTACGCCGCGTCTCTCAGCAGCGCGTGACGAAACCGGTACTCCGGGCTCTCGGAATACCTGGATTGCGGCACATGAACCAGGAGCTCTTCTCTCGCCAGAGCGTCGAGCAACGCACGTACGTCGAGCTCGCCGCCCAGTACCGCGCGCAGCCCGCCTTCCCAGCAATGCTCGCCGAACACGCTCGCGGCGCGCAGCACGCGGCGGGCGTCCTTGTCGAGCTGCTCGATGCGCGACTGCGCCATCGCAATCACGGTATCGGGCCACTCGGTGCTGCCAGCGGCGACGCAGCGGATGAGCTCCTCGACGTAGAATGGATTGCCGTCTGCGGTGCGAACGATCCGGTCGAGGACGCCCTTGGACGGGGCATCCGGCAATGCCGAGCAGACCAGCTGCTCTACCGCACGAGCCGAGAGACCCTCGAGCTGCAGGCGGAGCGCAGTCTGGCTGCCGAGCTCCGCGAGTCTTCCTTCGGTCTCGGGGCGAGCAAGCGCGACCACGAGCAACGTACGCTGGCGCTTCTCGCGAAGCGCTTCCATCAAGAGTGAGACGCTGGGCGCGTCGCCCCAGTGCAGATCTTCGAGCACGATGATGACCGGCTGTGCAAAGGTCTCCGCGTCCAGCCAGGCGTGGAATGCGCGGCGCACCTGCTCGCGCATGATCTCCGGGCTCCCGCGCGCCGCACGCATGATCGCACTCGCACCGACGTCGCTGGCGACTCCCAGTATCTCGGCGAGGAACTCGACGACGTTCTCGCCTGCGTCCTCGACCGAGACGCGGCCCGTGTACTCCTCCAGACGCGCGCGCTGCAACTCCGCCGGGTCGGCTTCGCGAACGCCGGCCGCGCCGCGAATCAGCTGCTGTACGAGAAACAGAGCGGAACCCGACGCACCCGGGTGCGCCCGGGCGAAGAGCCGACGCACGGCACGACCGCGGTTGCGCCCGAGCCACTCCGACGCCAGCCGCGACTTGCCGATGCCCGGTGCGCCGGTCACCACGACGGTCCGCGAGACGCCCTCGGAGATGCACTCCTCGAGCATGGCGTCGAGCATCGTCAAATGACGATCTCTGCCGACGTGGGGCGTCGGCTTGCCCATCAGCAGTCGCGGCGTGTCGATGTCGGCATTCGCCCCGACCAGAACGTTCATCGCACCCTCTCGCTGAACATCGAAACGCAACCCGACGAGACCGAACGTGACCTCGTCGACGAGAACCCCGTGAGCGGACGACGCATCTTCGCCGATGAGTGAAGCTGCGCGATCTATCGCGGCGCCGACCGGAACACGCTCGGAGGTCTCGGCGAGGCCGGTGGCGACGGCGAAGACGAAGTCCGGACGCAGCTCCGATAGCTTCAGGGCGCACAGCGCTGCTTGCGAAGCGCGATCGTTCGCTTCTCCCTGAGCGGTCAGCACGATCAGGACGGCGCCGCCCTTGAGTGGCCAGAGCTCGGCGGAGAATTGCTCTGCGAGCCCTTGCACGGCGCCGTCGAGGCGCTCCCCGAACACCTCCCCCAGCACGGACGGCCTTCCGAGAATGACGCTGACGATGCGTCGCTCGGAGTGCGGCGACGCCGAGGGCCGGCGTGACGGACTCGGGCTGTCACGCAGCTGTCGTTCGAGATGCTCGACGAGAGCGAGCACCGCACCCGCCGACAGCGGCCGCTCCTCTCGCTTCTTCGCGAGCAGCTTGGCCACCAGAGCGTCCACGCGCGGATCGATGTCGCGACCCATCTCGCTCGGCCGGACAGGGTCCTCGCGCAGCACCTTTGCGAGGACGCCGACGGGGTGTGCGCTCGTGAAAGGAGCGACGCCGGTGAGGCACTCGTAGAGCACGCAACCCATGGCGAACACATCGGCGCGCGCGTCGATGTCGTCCTCGCACATGGCTTGCTCGGGCGCCATGTATCCGACGGTACCGATGAGCGATGAGGTGCCGCTGATGGTCGGCATCGATTCGTTGAGTCGTGCAACACCGAAGTCCAGGAGCTTGACGCTGCCCGGGTCGCGGTCGCGGAGAAAGAGGTTTGCCGGCTTGATATCCCGGTGCACGATGCCGCGAGCGTGCGCCGTATCCAGGGCCTCGCAGACGCCGCGGACGACGCGAAACGAATCGGCGACGGTGAGTGGCTCCCGCGCGAGCCGCTCCGCGAGGTCCTCTCCGCGCAACCACTCCATCACGAGGTAGAGGACGCCGTCTGCCGTCGTCCCGTGCGCCAGGTGGCGGACCACGCCTTCGTGCGACAGCTCCTCGAGGATCCTCGCCTCGCGCCTGAAACGATCGCGCGCGGTCGAGCCGAACATGCCGACGATCTTGATGGCGACGTCTTCGCCACTCTCGAGGTCCAGACCGCGAAAGATCGCCCCCATGCCGCCGCGCTTCGCCAGACTTCGGACCACGAAACGCTCGCACAGGACCTGATCGATGCTCAGTGCAGCCAGCGGATCGGTATACAGAGAGCCCTCCCCCTGGACATCATTGCGGCCCGGGGCGTGCACCGGGCTGCTTTCGTCGTCTGCGAGGTAACCGGTCAAGGATGCATCCCCGCGGGGGACTATAGAGGCGGTGGGAGCCGAACGTACATGGTCATCTCCCTGATGAACGCACTCACGACACGTCCGAAACGTTTCAATGAAATGACCATCGCGGTTACGAACTCGCGCCAGCGTTGCCGGACGTCGAGCCCGCGTTTCCCGTTGTCCTGGGAGGAGGCTCCACCGAATCCGCTGCCGGCATCGTTTTCCGGCGAACCCATTTGTCCGCCAGTTGCCGGCCCGGTCTTCCCGACCTCTCCCGCTGACGGGTCAACGGCTTTCCGCAGCAGCTGCAGATGACGCTCAGCGTCCCGCAGCCCGCCCGCGCCTCCCCGGATTCCTCGTCGGCTTCAAGCTACGCCTGCCGCGTATTGGCTCGCAAGGCGTCGGGTACGTCCGTCCACCGTCACGAGCGCACACCTTCGTCCACGCGCGTCGCAGTCCCGTCGAGCACTCGTCCCGGGGATGATGAAGATGCGGCATTCGTACAACGAGAAGATCTCCGTGCCGCCGCACGCGGCACAGACCGTCAACGGCGTGTGCACGCCGGCAACGAACTCGACATTCTTCCTCTTCACCACGCACACTCACCGTTTCGCGACCTCCG
>CAYUAW010000272.1:0-10285 GCA_964442485.1 uncultured Polyangiaceae bacterium | reverse complement strand
CTCGCGCGCGAGGCTGCCGTGGTGCGACGTGACGTTCTCCGCGCCCACTCGATCGGCGAGGTGACGCGTGACGCGCTCGGCGAGACGCCTGGTATTCACGAACACGAGGGTCGTCCGATGGGCGCGGATGTGCTCGGCGAGGCGGTCGTAGGTCTCGTTCCAGACCTCCCCGGACATGACGGCCTCGAGGGGCGAACGGGGCACCTCGATGGCGAGATCGCGCGAGCGTACGTGCCCGGAGTCGACGATCTCGCAAGGGCGATCGGCGCCCCTTCCATCGGCGCCGACGAGGAAGCGGGCGACGCGCTCGATCGGCTTCTGGGTGGCGCTGAGACCGATGCGCTGCACGGGCCTGCCGACGAGCGCGTCGAGCCGCGCGAGCGAGAGCGCGAGGTGAGAGCCGCGCTTGTCGCCGACCAGGGCGTGGATCTCGTCGACGAGCACGGCGCGGACGGTGCGAAGCATGGCGCGGCCGCGCTCGCTGGTGAGCAGGATGTAGAGGGACTCGGGCGTCGTGACGACGATGTGCGGTGGCCGGGCCGTCATGCGCGCGCGATCGCGGTTCGCCGTGTCCCCGGTGCGGACCATGGTGCGGAGCTCGGCGCGCGGAAGACCCCTCGCCGCGAGCTCCTCGTCGATGCCGGCGAGGGGGAGCTCGAGATTGCGCTCGATATCGTTGCCCAGCGCCTTCAGCGGCGACACGTAGAGAACGCGGGTCTCGTCGCCGAGAGCGCCGGCGAGAGAGTCCTTCACCAGGTCGTCGATGGCGGAGAGAAATGCCGCGAGCGTCTTGCCGGAGCCGGTGGGCGCCGCGATGAGCGTGCTGTGCCCGGCCTTGATGCACGGCCAGCCCTGGGCCTGAGGAGGCGTGGGCGCACCGAGAGCCCGCGTGAACCAGGCAGCGACGGCGGGATGAAAGCCGGACAGTGGCACGGGGCTAGAGCTAGCGCTGCGTCGGGAGAGTCGCAATGAGCTCGAGCCCTACCCCAGGCTCTTGCCCTCCCCCTGCCTCCGTCTCACGCCAAATTCCGCCGCAAAAACCCGAGCGCCCGCACGAACGAATCCCGCGCCGCATTCACGTCATACAGAGGTCGCGTGTCGTTGAAGAAAGCGTGCTCCGCGCCCTCGTACACCACCACCTCGAGGCTCTTACCGTGCTTCTTCATGGCTTCCTGGAAGGGGCCAGCCGAATCGACGAGCGGACGATCCGCCGAGCCGTAGAACGCGAGAACCGGGCACCTGATGCGCGCGAGGTCGTCTGCTGGCGGCATGCGCCCGTAGAACATGACCGCGCCTGCAAGCTCGGGGTCGACAGTGGCGAGCATGGCCGATAGACCGCCGCCCATGCAAAAGCCGAGGGCGCCGAGCTTCTGACCGCGAGTAACGGCGACCTCGTTGCGCAGGTGCGCCGCCGCGGCGACGAGGGGGGGCAGGAATCCCCCCGCGAACAGGGTGGTGACGCTCTCGCGAATGAGTGCCCCTTGCTCCTTCGGGAGCGCGGCGATGGCGAGGTCGCGCTCCTTCGGATCCATCCGCTGGCGGCTAGTCAGCCCATGCATGAAGACGAGCATGTCGTCGATGCGCTCGGGGTAGAGCGCCGCCGGCCTCCGTGCGTGCCTCGCGAACAGATCCGGCGCGAACGCGGCGTACCCGGCCGCGGCGAAGCGACGGGTGACGTCCTCCATGTGCGCGTTCACGCCGCCCGCTTCCTGTACGACGAGGAGCCCGGGCAGCTTCTGCGCGGCGCTTCCCTCGTACGCGAGGTACCCGGAGTACTCGCCCCCTGGCCCGTAGGGAACCCACTCGGTCTTCAGCGACATGCGCTGGTCATATCGCTCAACGGACGCCGTCGGCAATCAGACTCGCACGTTCGGCGAGACCGACCAGGCCGAGCCGCCTCGCCGCTGCGCCCACCTGACGGGCCGAAGGCCGGCCCCGACGCGCCTCTCCGGCGGACTCCTCGGACATCTCGGCGAGCGCGAGCTGAGTCCTCAAGATCTGCGACTTGAAGCCGAGCGACCGGTGCACCCCGAGCGCGAGCTCGAAGTGACCGATCGCCGCGGTCGAATCACCCAGGAACCGCGCGAGCACGCCGAGGAAGTACGACACGGACCCGAGGAAGAATCCCCACCCGTGCACGGGATTGAAGCGCGCGTATGGCAGGAGCTTCTCGTAGAGCACGCGGGCTTGCTCGACCTCCTCCAGCGCGACGGCAGCGAGCGCGAGCTTCGACAGCGTGTAGAGGTAGGCGTGGTCGCGCGTGATGCTCTGGAAGCCGTCGCTCGAGAGCGCCGCGAACTCGATGCGCGCCTCACCGACGGAGCCGGAGTCGAGCAGCTCTGCCACGCGATCGGCGCGGTAGCAGGGGATCGACCGCGCCCAGGTCCAGTCGGCCTCGTGCATGGGCTCGGGATGCCCGGCGATCCACGCGTGCCCGCGCCGCTCCATCCGGAGCGCGCTCTTCTGGTAGGCGAACTTGAACCGCGCGTAGTTCAGCCTGAGGCGCTTGGCCTGTTCGTTGAGCTCGGTGAACCGCGCCTCGGCGTACTCGAGCTCACCCGCGTGGAAGTGCAGGAGGGCCTTGTAGCTGTCGAATTGCCAGATCGCTTCCGGCATCCGCAGTGAGTGCGCCACCTCGCCGAATGCAGCGAGCGCGCGCTCGGCGGACGGAAGATCCGCGCGCTGCAAGAACGCCAGGTAGCGCCCGATGTACGCTTCGGCGCTCCACCACGCTTTGTCCGGCGTCACGAGGCGTAGCATCTCTTCCGTGGCTGCGAGTAGCCGGTCGAGATCGTCGGGGCCCGACAGGCCATAGAGCGTGTAGCCGAGGGTCTCGAGCAGGAGAGCGGGGTTGCCGATCTCGCGCGCGAGCGCGACGGCGCGCGCACCGATGGATTGGCTCTCTTCCACCCTACAGGAGTGCGGCGGGAGACACGCGAGGCGCCCGAAGGCGCGCGTGCGCGGCACCCTCGCGTCTTCGGGGAGGAGCTCGAGTACACGGGTGACGGCGCGCAGCGCGAACGGATCCGGGACCTGCGCTATCCAGACCGTCGGACGGAGATAGCAGGCGGCCTCGAGCAAGAGGTCCGCGTACCCCTCCGTCGTCGCGAGGTCGATGACGCGCGCGCAGTAGAGGACGGACTCCTCCACCGAGCTACCGCGGCGCAGCGCAAAGGCGCTGGCCAGGAGCAGCTCGCACGTCTTGCGCAGATCCGGTGCTTGCGCATAGCGCTGCGCGGCGAGCGCCCAGCCGTAGAACTTCGCCGCGTCCTCGTAGGCGAACGCCTGCATGGCGAGGTCCCCCGCTTGCCGGCAGACGGCGAGGGAGCGCTGGTAGCCACTCTCGGGCAGGCCCTTGTAGAGGTGGTAGGCGAGCTCGTACAGGCGCGGCTCGAGCTGGGAGATGGACTCGAGCGCCCGCGCGATCTCGCCGTGGAGCTCGACGCGCCGGCTCGCCGGCAGCCCGTCGTAGAGCGCGGCGTGTATCAGCCCATGGGCGAACTCGTAGCGTTCGTGAGCGAGCTCGGTGCGGAGGAACTGCGCGAAGATGGCGGCGTCGAGACGCGAGAGGAGATCCTGCGAGCCGAGCCCGGTGACCTTCTGGAGGAGTGGAAGATCGAATCTCTCGCCGATGACACAGGCGACCTCCAGCGTGCCGCGCACGTCGGGGGGCAGCATGGCCACCCGTCGTGCGAGCACCTCCTGTGCGACCGCGGGGAGCTCGACGCTCGCGAGCTCTTCGCCCTGACCGAAGCGCTGCCGGTCGGCGAGCAGGCTCACCGTTTCCCGCGCGAAGAGCGGATTACCCGCGGACAGCGCGAACACCGCCGGAACGAACTCTGCCGGAGCGCCCTCCATGCGGGCCTCCAGGTACTGCTTGACGTCGGACTCCCGCCACGGAGTCAGCGCGAGCACTCGCGCCGGGCGGATGCGTGCCTCCAGCGTGGCGGGCGTCGGGCCGTTCGCCGACTGCCGCGCGCTACCGACGATGAGGAGCTTGGTCCGCGCCAGATCGGGTGACAGCCAGCTCAGGACGTCGAGCGAGCTTGCATCCGCGTCGTGCAGATCGTCGAGAAGGACGAGGCGAGCGCGCTGCTGGGCGCTACGACGCAAGAAATGGACGAGTCGGTCGAGGAGCCAGAACCGGCCCGCGTCCTGCACCTGCTCCGGCCCCGTCTGCCCCGATGGTGCCGATTGCGGAGACAGCAGCGAAAGGAGCTCCTCGGCCTCGGCGCGATCCGGGCCCGAGAGCGTCCGGTCGGCGCGCGACTCGCGCAGGAGACAGATGAAGGGGAAGAGGCCGGGCGCGCCGCCGTCGGCGATGCACCTGCCGGACCACACGCTGATGCCCCAGGCCTGCGCGAGCGCGGCGAGCTCCGTCATCGAACGCGTCTTGCCGATCCCCTGCGGACCGGTGATGAGAGTGATGCCGCCCTCCCCTGCGCGCGCGCTGCTCAGCGCGTCGACGAGACGGCCCATCACGTCACCGCGACCGACGAACGGACCTTCGCTGCTCTGCGCCGTCGACCACCGCGGGCTCGCCTCGTCCGGCGGCGGCTCCGAGCGCGCGCCTTGCCTTCGCACCGTCGCGACGAAGCGATAACCGCGACCCCGGATGGTGTCGATCGGGTACTTGTCCAGCGCGCGCTGACCGAGCGCGCGGCGAACATGATTCACACACCACGGCACCGCACCGGGCTTCACCTGCTGGCCCTTCCAGAGCGCGTCCAGAAGCTCTTGCCGGCTGACGACGCGCGCGCTGTTCTCGATCAGGTATCGCAGCGTATCGAACACGCGCGGCTGCAGGACGACCGGCCGCCCCCTGCGACGTAGCTGACATGCTGCGGTGTCCAGCTCGAACTCGTCGAACGTCCAGACCACGTTTTCACCCTACCCGTGAGATCGCTCGTCGTCCACGCGTCCTGAGCGAGAATCAATCCGTGCACGAAACGGACACCACGTGAGCACTCCGCGCGGATCAATTATTGCGCACTCGTGGTTGTGTTCGCGTAACCGAATCGTGAGGAACGACGCATGAGGACGTGAGCGCGGCGCCCGGGCGCGCGCCGGCCCTCAAGACCCGTGGAGCTAGCCGACAGACTCAAACCGCTAGCAGCGACTTCTCCGAAAGGGGGCCGCAGCTTCGTGCATCTTCTCATTATTGCTGAGCTTCCCGGAGCCGCGGGGGTCGGAGAATCCCGGCGTCACCCTCCCCGGGAAAACCCGTGACGTCGGCGCCAGTCTTCCCGCCGCGAGGCGAGGATGCGATAGGTGAAGCGTGCGCCTATGTCTCTTGAGCTCACTCGCAGCGCTGGCGGGGTGCATGTCGTGCGTGTCGTATCTGCAGCAGTACACGGCGTTCGGGAATGCTCCCGTGTACCCGGATATGGTCTCCGCGGAGGTCGGCGATCTCGTCGAATTCGAGGTTCGTCCAGCGGTTCCCGCGGGATCCGAGTGGTCCCTGCAATGCAAGGGCCGCGTCCGTTTCGTGGATCAGCCGACCTCGACGTCGCTCGACTGGACCGCGAGCCCGCGCGCCGTGAAGCTCGAAACCCTCGTCTCGCCCTGGGATCCCTCGCCGCCGAGAGAGCACACGTCGCGACAGTGGCTCTGGTACGCGATGCGCGACCAGGGGGAGAGCAGCCTGCTCGATCGCGAGCTCCCGTTTCATCGCGTCGCGTTTCACGAGATCGGGCCCGTCACCTTCGCGGCGACGTACGCGCTCGGCGGCGACGAGCCCACGCTCACGGTCAACAGCCAGGGTGAGCGCGTCGTCGTGACGTACCGTACGCCGACCGACAAGGGCACGCCCGTCGCTCCGATCATCGACGCGATGCTGCTCGAGTCGGGAGGCCGCACCATTCTCTATGCCGAGGTGCGGACGGACTTCGGCGATCTCCCGCGAGAGCCCGTGGGCTACGACGTGACGCTCTCCTATGCCAAGGCGCGTGTCGCGGGGCCTGTCGAGATCGTCGTCGCCGGCTGGACCGGCCACGGCGAGTACTGGTCGCCTTTCACCGTGACGCGTTACCCGCCGCGCAAGGAGCCGCGCAGGCCCTCGGTCAAGGCCGCTCCCGGCTGATCACTGATGGCGGACGCGAGCGCGCGCGACCCGAGGAACGTCGCCGCGTCTACCTCCGCGCTCGCGAAAGCTGCGCGGACGCCGTCGATCAATCGATCCCCCTCCTGCGTTTCGTCGAGCAAGCCGTCGAATGCCGGGGTGAACGGCGCGCGGGTGAGCGCGGCGCCCCGGGGAACGCTAGGCCACGCGCCGTCACGCAACGCGTGGATGAACTTCAGCGTGCGGAACGAGTCGAACCACTCGTGCAGGCGTACGCGACGCGCCTCACTCGACGGCGCGTCGCGCACCGCCGCGTCGAGTGATTCGCGCCCGCTCGAGACGAGGAGCGCACGCCGGGCCGCCTCCCATTCCTCGGGGCGAAGGCCGGCGTTCTCGTCGTGGAGCCGCGCGACCTCGCCGCTCCTGGCGACGTCGTCCAGCGCGCGCAGAAAGCGCGCGAGCGCGACGAACACCTCGGGTGCGTAGAACGCGGCGGTGGCCGACGAGAGGCCCTGCGCCACGCCAGCGCCGGTTCCGAAGGGCGTCCTGTCCGACGCCCGTGACTGGATGCGGACCGTGGGACCTCCGGCACGCGCAACCCTGCCGACCTTGGCGAGCTTTCCGAGCAGGTAGAAGTCCTCGCCGGCCTCGCGCCTGGGTGTGCCGCGCACCGCGGCGTATGACGCCGCATCCACCGCCATCGCGCTTCCCAGTGTGTGAAACGCGTACGGTGAACCCGCGAACGCGAGACCTGCGACGTAGTAGCGGAGCGAAAGCTCGTAGAGCGCCGTTGCCCGCGTGACGTCCGCGTCTCCGGATGGCACGTGCCAGAACGGGAAGACATGAGCGGCGACCCCTGGAGCATCGAGCCCGGGGCGCTCGAAGTGCGACGCCGGAAGAGTCACGTCGGCGTCGGTGCAGAAGATGACGGGAGATGTCACCTTCCCCGCGACGTACAGGCCCAGAGCGAGATCCATCCCGATCTTGCGCGCCAGCCCGACGCCGGCCTTCGGCGGAAGGCGATGCCCGGCCGAAGCACGATCCACGACGAGCACGTCGAGCGCGCTCTCGGTCGTCGCCCCGAGAAACGCCCCTCCGTGAGGCAGAAAGCGCGAGCCGTGGAGTGCCGCGCGGAGCTCGTCGAGCAGCGCTGCATTCTCCGCGTGGTGCGACGCCGACGCGTCCTCACGTCCGTTGACGACGAGGATGCACAGAGTCCGCCCCGGTGACGACCGAGCGGCCCCCAGGTATCCGTCGAGCAGCGCCCCCCGCTCACGACACGCCGGCACGACGAGACAGCGGTCGTAACGTGCGTCGACGGAGCCCGCGAGCGCCGTTTCCGGCTCCGCCCACTTCGCGAGGTATTTCCGTACGGCGTGCATGCGCGCAAGCGATCTTCATCGTCCTCGCACAAGCGACAAGTCGAGTCCAAAGCCGCCCCCGCAAGCCGCCTCCCCCGCCCCTCCTCGGCCCCTAGCCCTAGCCCTGCCCCCTGCCCATGCTGAGGGTCTCCCGTGGCCAAACACGGTATCGCCCGAGGCCCCGCGCCGCCCCCCTTCATCACGCAGACGTGTCGGTGCGACTGACATGTACAACGCAAGCGCCTCGCATAGTGGGCGTGCACGAGCCGAGGAACAGGACGTCGCCCATGTCGCTGTCGCGCCTTCTTTCCATCTGCGGGTTCATTCTCGTTCCCGCCCATCTGTCGCTCGCGTGCTCTGGGTCGAGCGCCGCCCCTGCACCGATCGGTATACTTCCCGGCACCGGCGGGGGCACCACCGTCACGGCCACCGCGTGCGCGCCGGAGAACGTCACGGAGCCCTGTGTTTGCGGCTCCACGCCGGGACGGCGCGCCTGCACTCAGGGCGCCTGGTCCGCTTGCGACTGCGCGGCGGCACCGGTCACAGCGAAAACCGACGGCGGCACGGCGACCGTGGGTCCTCTCTCCTTCCCCGGCAACGACAGGTCGGACATTCACTTCACGTGGCAGAGCACGACCCCGCCGCCCATCGACGGCACGTGTCCCCCGGGCCGCTACGAGGGAAACATCCAGGGGATCTACTACTCGCCCCTGCTCGTGGGGCTCCCCCTTCCGATAGCGAACCTCGACCTCCCTGGCGGCCCCTCGGGGTTCTACTTCGATCTCGAGCCCTCGCTCGGCGGCGAAACCCTGCAGAGGGTGCACGGCCAGGTCACCGGGCAGGTCGATCTCGCCATTCCATTCGTCGTCGACGTCGAGGGCGCGCTGAACTGCCGCAGCGGGGTGTTCACCGGCAAGCTCCTCAACGGCCACTACTCGGTCCTGATCGACATGCTGCTCGAGCAGAAATTCGAGGGCGTCGCGCAGGCGAAATACGACAAGCGCACGCACACCTTCATCGACGGCGTGTGGGACGTGCAGGAGACGTCCTCGATGCCGCCCGGAAAGCTCGCGCCAATGCTGCCTCGCGACTTCAACCGCGACGGGTTCGGCGGCTCGGGTGACTTCGCTGCTGCGTTTCCCACCGACCCGAACGACCCGACGCTCAAGACCTGTCCGACGAACTACGTCTGCCAGGCGGGCCCCCTCGGGCCGAACAAGATGCTGTGCAACAGTCTCCTCGGCGTGCCGGCTTGCTTGACGGACGCCGACTGCGCGCCGCAGTTTCCGGGTGACAACGTCACTTGTCTGAAAGCAAGCCTCTTCTCGCTTTGCCTGAGGGAGTGCACGAAATGATCTCGTCGCGAGCTCTCTTCGCGTCGTTCCTCGTCGCGTTCGGCTGCAGCCCGGGAGGCAACTCCGGAGCTCCGGGCGCCGCTTTCGGCTTGAGCGGCGGAGCGGCCGGCGCTCCCTCCATTTCACTCGGGACCGGCGGGACCGGCGCGAGCGCCGCTAGCCCTGGCTCGCCCTGCACCCCGGGCACGCTGGCCTGCTACTGCCCGGATGGGACCGCCTCGGGCACCCAGACGTGCGATGCACAGGGGAGCCTTTCCGTCTGCGATTGCCCGTTCCAGGCGGTCACGAACCAGCCATCGTCCTCGGGGACACCCACGGCGCTCTGCCCGGCGCTCCAGGGCAAGGCGACGTGCAGCGCGAAGTCCTACGCCTCGCAGCAGGTGCCATCGAGCATCCTGTTCGTCGTCGATCGTAGCGGCAGCATGGATTGCAACGCACCGCCAGTGCAGACCGTCCAGTCTTGCGAGCAAGCGGCGCTGCGACAGGATCCGAACCAGCCTTCGCGCTGGGAGACGACCGTCAAGGCGCTGAACGACTCGTTCACGGGCCTCTCTGGGTCGAGCGCGTCCATCGGGCTCTCACTCTTCAGCAACGACGGCAACTGTGGCGTCGACGCCACGCCCGTCGTGGATCTCGCGCCGACCAGTGCGGTTCAGGTGAATGCGCTCTCGGAGGCGATGGCGGCGGCCAAGCCCGCCGGCGGGACGCCCATCGTCGGCGCCGTGGTGCTGGCCTACCAGCACCTTCACGAGCAGCTCCACGCCCCCGGCAATCGCTACGTCGTGCTGATCACGGACGGTGAGGAGAGCTGCGGCACCAAGGGTGACGAGGCAGACACGGCGGACCTCGAAGCCGCCCGCAATCTGCTTCTGAACACCGAGGTCGAGAAGGCGCGCGACGCCAACATCCGGACCTTCGTCATCGGCGCGCCGGGCAGCGAAGGGGCGCGCGGCTTCCTCTCCGAGCTGGCCTTCCAAGGTGGCACGGCACGGACCCCGAGCTGCTTGCACGGCGGAGCAACCGAGGGCGACTGTCACTTCGATCTCACCCAGGGCGACTTCGCCCAGGTGCTGAAGGACACGCTGGGCAAGATCGGCGGCAAGGCGCTCGGCTGCGAGTTCCAGGCGCCGAGCGACGGTCGCGGCCTCGTCAACGTCCAGATGAGCCAGAAGGGCGGCGCTCCCGTGTGCATGCCGCAGCTCGCGGGCGCCTGCGACGGCACCGGTAGCGGGTGGCAATTCGCCAAGACTGCCGCGGGAGCGACCGACGAGACCCGCGTGGTGCTCTGCGGCGCCGCGTGCGATCAGGCAACCGCGGATCCGACCACCGTCGTGGACGTGATCCTCGGGTGCGACTCGATTCGTTGAGGTCGGGCTCCGGGACGGGACCGTCACGGAGCCGCACCGACCGCGCACGTCTCAGAAGATGCCCATCGACGCCGAAGTCGTCCCCCAGGCATCAAAGATACGGAACTACGCGAGCGGAGCGAGCGCGCCGAAGGCGGCGGG
>CAYUAW010000271.1:0-10300 GCA_964442485.1 uncultured Polyangiaceae bacterium | reverse complement strand
CCGCTCACCCGACCCGCGAACCCGACGTCGAGCAGCGGCCCGAGCGTGATCGCGAAGCTTCTCACCGGAGCAATCAGCAGGGGCACATCCAGATCGAAGGCGAAGGAATGGGCGTCAGCGTTCAAGTTTCCTGGATCGTTGCTCCACGAGCCGTGCCAGTAGGACATCCCGATGCGCGGCCAGATGCCGACCACGCGGGAGAACATGTATCCGAAGCCGACGCGCGGCGCGATGATGAAGTCCGTGCGGTTCGAGTTCTCGGGCGAGCGGCTGAGCACGACG
Source organism: uncultured Polyangiaceae bacterium (assembly GCA_964442485.1). Lineage (GTDB taxonomy): Bacteria > Myxococcota_A > Polyangia > Polyangiales > Polyangiaceae > DASZVB01. Next base: position 10,018 of record CAYUAW010000271.1, on the reverse strand, counting down.
AACGACCCGCCGATGCTGAAGCCGTTGGCGACGAAGTAGTCCATGGCGATGCGCGGCAACTGCCACGCGTCCACGAGATCGCCGCCCCCGTTCATACCGAACAGCGCGAGAGTGGTGACTCCGTTGCTGCCGCTGGCGTTCCCCGTGTTCCACTTCTCGTCGGCGTGGAAGACCCCCGTGATGCGCTCGGCGCCGAGCGCGAAGGTGTGCTTGGCGATCGCGTCTGCACGCGCAGCCGCCGGCAACAGCAGCAGCGCGCAACCCAGGACTCTAGGCCATACCCTTCTTATCGTCATCGCAGTGCCTCTCTTCCCGCCCGCGAAGGCGTTCGAGCCGATGACCGAACTTGCACCAGACCGCCGCCAAAGGGGAATTTTTCGGCGCGGTTTCCGCTGTGGCGCGACGGTACTTTTCGCGCTCAGGCTCCCGAAGAATCCAGCGGGTCGAACGTGCGCCCCAGGTTCTGGCGCACCTGATCCGTCGTCATCCCGAAGCGGCGCTCGCGCGCGGCGTAGATCCCGAGCGCTTCGCGGAGCGAACCGCCGGTGAACTCCGGCCACATGATCGGCAGGAACACGAACTCGGCGTAGGCCGCCTCGAAGAGCAGGAAGTCGCTCACGCGATTCTCCCCGCCCGTACGGATCAGGAGATCGAGATCCGGCAGCGAGTGTGTCGTCATCTGACGGTGAAAGAACTCCTCGTCGATGTCCTCGGGCAGGATGAGACCAGCGCGCGCGCGCACGGCGATCGAGCGCGCGGCGTCGGCGATGTCGCGGCGGCCGCCGTACGACAGCGCGAGCGAGAGCGTCATCTCGTTGCAGTCCGCCGTGTACGCCTTGGCGTCTTCCACCGCGCGGCGTGCGTAGACGGGCAGCTCCTCGAGATCGCCGATCACGTTGAGGCGGATGCCCTTCTCGCGCAGCTCCTTCCTCTCGGACTCCGCGAAATCCTGGAGCAGGCGCATGAGCGCTTCCACCTCGGGACGCGGGCGCGACCAGTTCGCGACGCTGAACGCGTAGAGCGTCAGGTAGCGGACACCGAGCTCGCGGCTCGTGCGGACGGCCTCGCGCACGGCGCGTGCCCCTTCAGCGTGCCCTTCCGATCGGTGCAACCCCCGGAGCTCCGCCCAGCGGCCGTTGCCGTCCATGATGATCGCTACGTGCGCGGGGACCTTGCTGCCGTTTTTCACGAAGTTCCTCACTCTGGTCTGAAGCCGGCGAGCGGCTAAAGTCACGTCAAGTGCCGGCCAGAGCTTGCCGCGTCCCGGGCAGCTTCAACCATGAAAGTTCCATGGAGAATCGAGAAGCGGCCCGAGCGTCGTCGACAGGGGGGGCGATCCAGCGCGACTGAAAGCAGCTATCTACTCGGATTTAGTAAATAAATATTATTGTTTCCGGCACGTCGGTGGCGAGTATTCATGCGTTGATCGGGCGCGCCGCGGGCAGGCGTAGACGAAACTCAACGCGGGGCGGTCCCGTATGCGCAAGCTCTGCGCGGCCACCGTGCGCTTCCGCGACGGCACGCGCGATCGCGAGACCGAGGCCAGTGCCGCCTTTGTCGGCGCGCGTGGTGACGAAGCGCCGGAACGCGCGCTGACGGACGTGCGCGGGCACCGTACCCGGATTCTCGACCCGCACGACGACGTCGTTGCCTTCGCGCTTCACGCCCACGAAGACGCGCGCCGACGCCTCCGAGTGCACGAGCGCGTTGCTCACCAGGTTCTGCACGGCACGCCCGAGCCACGCCTCGTCGCCGCGCACGTGAGTGTCTCCCTCGGTGCGAAACTCGGTGCGGCGCCGCTGCTCGTCGAGCGACTCGACGATGCCGGCCGCGAGGCGAGCGACGTCGACGGACGCGAAGCCCTCCACGCCACGCGCCTCGATGCTGGCGAGCCCGAGCAGCTCCCGCAGCAGCCGCTCGATGCGCTCCGTCGCTTCCCGGATGCGTCCGACGAAGCGCCGCGCTGCGGTCGGGTCGTCGATCGCGCCCTCTTCCAGCACCTCGGCGCTCGCGCGGATCGCGGCCACGGGGTTCTTCAGCTCGTGCGAGAGATCCGCGGCGAACATCTCGACGAAGGGGCGTCCCTCGAGCTGCCGCTGCATGGAGTCGATGGCACGCCACAGCCGCGTGACCTCGCGGCCGCCCGCGACGGGCAGCGACGCGGTTCGCTCGCCCTCGCTCACTCGCTCGGCGAACATGCTGATGGACTCGATGGGCGCCGCGATCGCGCGGCCAATCCACGCCGCGGCGAGCGCCGCCGCCGCGCCGAGGACCAGGCTGATGACGAGCACGGTGGGCACGAAGTCTGCGAGCAGGTTGCCCATGACGACGGTGGGCTTCACGACGCGGACGGTGCCGACCCGCGTCTCGTCGGCGAGCACCGGAACGTCGACGCTGACGGTGCCGGCGGCGCCGCTCACGCCGTGGCCGTTGGCGGGGAACACGACGCGCCCGGCCTGGTCGAGGAGCTCCACGCTGAGGTGCGCGCCACGCAGCCGCTCTTCCTGGAACCTGCCGGCGACCTCCGCGACGCTCGCGCCGGTGCGCGCCATCTGGCTCTCGATCATGCCGGCGATCACCGCGCCCTCGTCTCCCGCCGCCTGCGTCGCCAGCCGCACGGCTCGCGCCTCGATGCGATCGATCACCATGAGGCCCAGGCCGAACGCGAACGCGCCGACGATCGCCGCCAGCGCGAGGAACACCTGCATGCGGATGGAGACGCCGCGGGTGCGGGCAGCGACCAGGCGCGCCGCGATGAACGCGACGAAGAGGATCAGCCCGATGGCGCCGGCGGCGACGACGACCAGCCGCACGATGTTCGCGCTGCCCCCGAGCACGTCGTAGACGCCCTGCGCAGGCGACCCGGGCGTCATGACGGGAGGCGCGCTTTCATTCGGTGGGACGCGGCTCGTCGGTGACGCGGTAGCCGACGCCGCGCACGGTCTCGAGTAAGCCGGGGTCGCCGCCCGCGTCGAGCACCTTCCGACGGAGCGACTTCACGTGCGAATCGATGGTGCGATCGGTGATCGCATAGCCGTCTCCCCACACGCGGTCGATGAGCTCCGAGCGCGTGAAGACGCGTCCCGGGCTCTCGAGCAAGCTCGCGAGCAGGTCGAATTCCACCCGCGTCAGCTCGAGCGGCGCCTCGTGGACGTGCGCTCTGCGCGTGGCAGCGTCGACCCTGAGCGGCAGCGCCCGCGGCCCGGAGGTCAGTGTGACGACGGACGGCAAGCGCCGGAGCACGGCGCGCACGCGCGCGACGATCTCCCGCGGTGAGAAGGGTTTCGTGACGTAGTCATCGGCGCCAGTCTCCAGAGCGGCCACTCGGTCCGCCTCGCCGTCTCGACTCGACAGAACGATGACGGGAGTGCCGTTGCCATCCTGCCGTATCGTGCGGATGAACTCGAAGCCGCTTCCGTCCGGCAGCATCAGATCGAGCACCACGAGCGACGCCCCCGGCAGCTCCACCCGAGCCTCCGACAGGCAGCCGGCACTCGTCGCGTCGAATCCATCTCGCTCGAGGGCATAGACGACAGACTCCGCGATGGCCGGCTCGTCCTCCACGACCAGGATGCGATGGCGCACCCTTCCTAATTAGCACTACGGTCCGGTCGAGAACGGGCGTCGCGTGAAAGTGTCAAATTGTGGAAAATGACCGGGCGAAGCCCGGACGCCCCGCAGGCGGTCCGAGACGAGATGGAGCCCCGATGTCGCGCCGCAGGGGGGGCGGCGTCAGGGCATGTTTGTATGGCGCCCTCGCGGCCGCGGCGGTAGAAACCGGGCGGTATGACGACGACGACCCCCGAGCTTCCTCCGAAGAAGGACGTCATGCTCGCCCTTCTCGAGCGGTCGAGCGTCTTCATCCACCTCGACCCTCGGCGAGAGGACGTGCGCGTCCCGGCGTGGTTCAAGAAGCAGCCGCAGCTCGTGCTGCAGGTCGGGCTGAACATGGCCGTTCGCATCCCGGATCTCGACGTCGGAGACGACGCGGTGTCGTGCACGCTGAGCTTCAGCCGCTCGCCGTTCTTCTGCTACATGCCCTGGACCTCCGTGTTCGCGCTCGTGTCGGAGGAGGGGAAGGGCATGCTCTGGCCGAACGACATTCCCCCGGAGGTCGCGGCCCAGCAAGCCGAGCGCGCACAGAAGGAGCAGGTTCGCGACCGGATCCGCCCGGTGGCAGAAGCCGTCCCCTCCTCAACCCCGGAGAAGGCCGAGCCCGGGAAGCCCTCCACCAAGAAGCGCCGTCCGCAGAAGAGCCGCCAGGAAAAAGCGCCCGCCGCGGGCGAGCTTTCGGGTCGGGCGGCGGCGGAGCCGGTCGCGGCCGCGCCGAGCCGTGAATCGAAGCGCCCGCTTCCTCCGTACTTGCGCGTCGTAAAGTAACGCGCACTTTGGAGCCGCGACAGCCGCTGGGCTCCCGCCGCGTGAGCGGCGGGTCCTGGGGGCGGCTCGGCCCCCGGCTCGAGAGCGGGCGCCGCGCCCGGCAATGATGGTAGATTGGCCGCTCTGCCCTGCTCGGGGCTCGTGATTATAGATGGACGTCCGCTGTAGCCGTTGCGGCACGGAGTACGACTTCGACGACGCTCTCGTCTCGGAGCGCGGTACCACCGTCAAGTGCACCAACTGCGGGCACCAGTTCAAGGTGTACCCGGGTGGTGGCGGTGGCGCGCCCGAGCGCTGGATCGTCCGCAAGAACTCGGGGCGCGAGCTCGTCTACACCTCGCTCCGCGATCTTCAGCGCGCCATTGCACAGCGGCAAGTGGGCCCTCTGGATCTCCTGTCGCGAGGCGGCGGTCATCCATTGCGCGCGCTCGGGGCGATCGCCGAGCTCGAGCCGTTCTTCCACGCGCACGGCCCCGGCACTGCCGATCCGAGCGAGGCCGCGCAGCGCACGTTGCTCGGCACGGGCGACCAGGTGCCGGAGCCGCGCCGGCCCGAACCGCCGCGCGCGCCGCAGCAGCCACCGATGCAGACCGCCATCGGCGGCTTCGCGCCGAAGCGCGGCACGCCGCTCGCTCCGCCGAGGTCGAGCCCCGTCGCGACGGGCTCGGATCCGTACGCTGCGCACGACCAGGAGCCGGTCACCGCTCCGCGCAACGTGCCGCCCGTGAGGCCCATACCGATGGCGGACGCGGATCACCACGTCGGAAGCGGCACCATCCCCAACCAGGACTACGGCTACGGCGATCCCGGCGCCGGCTACGAAGAACGCCTCTCGGATCTCGAGGAGCCCCCCGCCGCCCCCGACGAGCAACCGAGCGTGGACGACGTACCGCAGGGACAGATGGACGGCATCACCGCGTCGTTCCGGCAGTACCAGGAATCGTTCAGCGACGAGTCCTTCCCTTCTGGCGCCGTCAGCCAGCGGCCTGCACTGAAGTGGGTCGTCGGCGTCGTCATCGTGGGGGCGCTCGCCTTCGTCGTGGGCACCATCGGCATGAAGTACGCGCGCAAGCTGTCGACCGCGCCCGCGCCGAGCGCGCTGGCCGCCGACCCGCGCGTCGCGAAGCTCGTCGAAGACGGCGAGGCGATGCTGCTGAAGGGCGACTTCGACAGCGCGAAGGAGCAGATCGACAAGGCCAGCGTGCTCGCCGACAAGGACCCGACCGTGCTCTCGCTCGCCGCGCGGATCGAAGCGTCGCGAGCCGACTCGCACTGGCTCGCGCTGAAGCTCATCGACCCGAAGCAGAAAGCGGAGCTCGACGTGGAGCGTGCCGAGCTCGCGCAGCGCCTGCCGCGCGTGCAGAAGACGGCCGACGCCGCCGCGGCCGTCGCGGGGAGCGATCCGTCGGTCATCCGCGCGCGCATCGACGCGCTCAGGCTCGCGGGAGACGTCACGAAGGCGCGCGAGCTCGTGGGGGCGCTCGGCAGCGACGTGAGCCAGCCGGAGACGGCGTACGTCCTCGCGGCGCTCGACCTGGCGGAAGCGTCGCCGGCGTGGCCCACCGTCATCGAACGGCTCCGCGCGTCGGCAGCCGCGGAGCACGGCGCGGGCCGCGCGCGCCCCGCGCTCGTGTACGCGCTGGCGAGCTCCGGCGGAAGCGACGACGCGACGGCGGAGCTCGCGAAGATGGACGCCTCCGGCGCGCAGAGCGGGCTCGTTGCGCGGCTTCGCGCGTTCGTGCAACAGAAGGCGTCCGCGGCGGCGGCCGGCGCGTCGGCGTCGAGCGCACCCTCCACGGTGCTCGCGGGCGCTCCCGCGACACGCCCCGGCGGCGCGACGGAGAGCGTCGACACGGTGCCTCGCGGCTCGGATTTCCGCCATCTGCTCGAGGACGCGGCCACGGCGAAGCGCGGCGGGGATCTCGGGCGCGCCGACGCCCTCTATCACGCAGCCAAAGATCAGCAGCCGGGCAACGTGGAGGCGCTCGCGGGCCTCGGCGACGTCGCCCGGATGCGCGGCGATTCGGCGACTGCCACGGCGTACTACGACAGCGTGCTCCACCAGAACCCCACCTACCTGCCGGCGCTCATCGCGAGCGCGGATCTGAAGTGGGCCGCGGGCGAGCACCCCGCCGCGCTCGTGCTGTACAAGCGCATCCTGAACCTGACCGACCCGAGCACGCCTTACGGGCAGCGCGCCGCCGCGCGCGTCGGGGAGAGTCAGAGCGCGGCGAACCCGCCACCGGCGGAGGCCCCGCCCACCGAGACCGCGCGACCGAGCAAGCCCACCGAGCCCGAGCCGGCGCCGAAGCCCGCGCCCCCCTCCGATATGCCATCGAACATCGACACCACGGATCTTCCGGGATTCAAGAAATGAGACGCGCCCTCCTCGGCGCGCTCGCGCTCGTCGCGATCGGCTGCCACGGAAATCTGGAAACCGGCAAATCGTCCGGTAAGTCCCCCGCAGAGGACGAGACGAAAGGCGACAAGGGCGCTGGCCAGGTCCTCGACTTCGATCTGTCGTCGGGGCTGCACGAGGCGTCGAGCGGCGGCATCGTGCTGCCGATCCCCGCGTCGCGCACGTACACCGGCCTGGTGCGCGAGATCGAGCGCGCCTCGACGAACAAGAGCGCGCGAGGTTTCCTGATCCGTCTCGGCGACGCGACCCTCGACTGGTCGCGCGCGGAGGAGCTCGGCCTCGCCTTCCAGCGCCTGCGCGAGAAGACCGGCAAGCCCGTGGTGTGTCACGCGCACGGCCTCGACAACCGGTCCACCTGGTTCCTCGCCCGAGCCTGCACGCGGATCTGGGTGAGCCCCGCGGGCGACATCGACACCGTCGGCATCGCCGGGCAGGTCGTGTACCTGAAGAGCGCCCTCGACAAGCTCAGGATCCACGCGGACTTCCTGCACATGGGGCGCTTCAAGAGCGCCGCAGAGACGCTCACGCAGGACGGCCCCAGCCCCGAGGCGCGCGAGTCGCTCACCGCCGTCCTCTCGTCGATGCGAGACACGTGGATGGAAGGCTTCAGCGCCGCGCGAGCTGGGAAGGACATGGGCTCGCTCCTGGAAGACGGACCGTGGGGGCCGGAGGACGCGAAGTCGCACGGCATCATCGACGCCATCGGCTACGAGGACGACGCGCGCAAGGACGCCGAGGCGCGCGCGCACACGACCAGCACGGTGGTCGCATTCGGCCGCAAGAAGTCAGGCGAATCCGGGTTCGGCCTCGGCGAGCTCTTCAAGGTCATCGCCGGCGCGGACACCGGCACCAAGCGCCCCCACATCTCCGTCCTGGCCGCCGAGGGCTCCATCGCGATGGGCGCCGGCGGGGTGCTGTCGGACTCCGGCATCACGGCGAAGGCGATGGAGCGCACCATCCGGAAGCTCACGACGGACGACTCCGTGAAGGCCGTCGTCCTGCGTATCGACTCGCCCGGAGGCTCCGCGCTCGCGAGCGACCTCATGTGGCACGACCTGATGGAGCTCCGGAAGAAGAAGCCGCTCATCGCGTCGGTGGGCGACATGGCCGCGAGCGGCGGATACTACCTCGCGTGTGCGGCCACGAAGGTGGTCGCCGAGCGTACCAGCATCGTCGGCTCCATCGGCGTGCTGGGCGGGAAGATCGTCGTCAACGACGCCCTCTCGGAGCTCGGTGTGCACGCGGAGACGTTCCCCGCGAGCCCCGCCCCCGGCGCCGCGAGCCGCGCCGGCTACGAGTCTCCCCTCTCGCCGTGGGACGACGCCACCCGTGAGAAGGTGCGCCACAGCATGGAGGCCGTGTACGAGCTCTTCCTCGGGCGCGTCGCGGAAGGCCGCGGCATCCCCGTCGATGCCGTCCGTGCCGTCGCCGAGGGCCGCATCTGGTCCGGCGTGCAAGGCCTGAAGCTCCACCTCGTGGACGAGCTCGGCGGCCTCGGTCGCGCCCTCGACATGGCGCGCACCCTCGCACACCTCGACACGGACGCGCCGGTGCGCGTCGAGGGCATCCAGGAGACGCTCCTCGAGAACCTCTTCTCGAGCGACGACTCCGATCAGGCAGCGGAGAGCGACGCCGCGCTCGAAGCGGCGATGCTCCGTCTCGCCGAGCGCCGCCACCTGTTCCTCGACAAGCTCGACGCGTCGCTCCGCCCCTACGTCGCGTCGCTCGCGCCGCTCCTCGAAGGCGAGCTCACGGTCGCGGCGCTGCCCTTCGGCGTCGTGGTCCGCTGACGACTGCGGCCGCGCCCCGTCACTTCCTCTGCTTGCCCGCGGCGCCCTTCTTCGTCGCGAGCGGACAGACGCCGCCCGGCACGGCGTGGACGTCCGTCTCGCAGCCGTTCTTCGGCTCGCCGTCGCAGTCCGCGAACCCCGGCTCGCACGTCGCCACCTCGCAGCGATTCGTCGCGCATGCGCCCGCGGCGTGCGCGAGCTCGCAGCGCACGCCGCAGCCGCCGCAATCAGTGAGCGTGTCGAGGTGGCGCTCGCACCCGTTCTCCAGATCGCCGTCACAGTCGCCGTATCCCACGTCGCAGGAGAGCCCGCAGGTGCTACCGCCGCACGACGGCGAGGCGTGCGCGGCGCCGCTGCAGACGTCGCTGCAAGGGCGATACTTCTCTTCTTCCAGCACGAGCCCGACGGCGAGCCGCGCGTAGGGGCCCTCGAGCTTCACGCCCGGCAGGCCCGGCGCGTCGTCGTGGCCGTTCACGCGAAACCCACCGTCCGACAGGTGCCAGAGGTACCCAAGCCGCGCGTCGACGACGATGCCCGGCGTTCCCATGAACCCGCGCGGCTTGTGCGGATCGGTGAAGGGCATGAAGCCCGAGAAGCCGACGGCCCAGTCCGTGGCGAACTCGCTCGACGAAGCGTCCACGTTCCCCTTGCCGACATACTTCGAGAACGCGCCCGGCACGAGCGGCGACTTCGCCGGATCGAACGTCATGTCCACGCCACCGAAGGCGATCCCGACGACAGGGTAGACGCTGAACGAGCGACGGACGATCACGTCGTAGCCCACGCCGAAGGAGCCCAGGTTGCGCCAGGTCTTCGTGCTGGCCCCGTCGCCCTGCCGCACGAGCGTCGCGGTCGGGCTGCGGGAGATGTCCAGACCGAAGCGCAGGCGGTGCCAGTCGAAGTCGATGCCGAAGCCGTACAGCGGCGTCGCGAGCGCCGTCCGCGGGAAGCCGTTCTTCTCGAGCTCGCGGTCGAGCCCGTCGCTGCCGCCCGCCGTCACGCGATACGTCGCAGCGATCGACGCGAAGTCACGCCGCAGCGGTTCGCCGAGCGAGGCGCGCGGCTGCCCCGGCGGACGCGGCGCGCTCGGCAGCGCGCCGAGCTCGTCCGCGCGCGCGGCACTTCCCGCGACGAAGACCGAGGCACCCACGAGGGACACCAGAGCCGCGCAAGAAACCCGAAGTCGAAGCGATGCCGGGACCAGAGCCCGCGTACGCTACAACGGATCCCCGCGCCCCCGTCCAGGCCGCTGCCCGCAAAAATCCCCTGCACCCGCCCACGCGCTGCCGACCAAGCCTTGACGGCTCCCCCCGGACGGGTACTGTCCCCGCCTCCTCCCGGAGAGGTGACCGAGTGGCCGAAGGTACCCGCTTGCTAAGCGGGCGTGGGGCTAAAACTCCACCGCGGGTTCGAATCCCGCCCTCTCCGC
>CAYUAW010000270.1:6828-10303 GCA_964442485.1 uncultured Polyangiaceae bacterium | reverse complement strand
AGGAAGCACGGCGTCGAGAGTGATATCACCGGAGTTCAGGATACTCGCTCCGCGCTCATCGCGAGCGCGAGAACACGAGCTCCGGCGGCTTGCCGGGAGTGCGCTGTAGCTTCCATTCTCCTTCCGCAAGGATCGCGAAGATGTCCACGCCCCTCCGCGCGAACCCGGCGAGCTCTTGCGTGACGATCGGGCCGCTTGCCGCGGTGAAACCGCCGCCCTCGTTCACGAAGAAAATGTGACCGCACCCGTGCGGGTCGCACCTCGGTCCGGAGTCCACGAGAACGAGGACCTCGAGTCCGAGATCGGTGAACGGCACGGAGCCGACGTCGACATTCTGCGGTCCCTTGGCCGCACCAGGACCGTTCGCTCCTTCGGATGGCCCGAGCGTTGCCTTCAAGAATGGGCATGCCTGCCCGAGCGTCCTGGTGTCCAGCGTGTGCAGGACCACCGGCACGAGGCCCGCGCCGTGCGTGGTGGTCGTCCGCCCGGATGTTTTCCACGCCCGCTCGAGCATGGCCTTGTCGCACACGTTCGCGGATGTCCCGGAGAGGCCCGCGAGGGTTCGCTTCACCTCGTCGGCCTTCTTCTTCAGGGCCTCGTCCTCCGTCGAGGCTCGGGACTCCGCCTCTTTCTCGTCGTAACCCGGCCCCATCTCGGCGAGGAGATGCTCCTTGCGCGCGAGCTGAGTCGCTTCCGTCGCCGGCTTCGATGCATCCTTCGCGGCTTCCGTCGCCTGGTCCCGGAGCGCCTTCACGCGCGCCATGGCGTCGGCGTCAGCGTGGGCCTGCGCACCGGCCCGCAGCGCGTCGTCCATGATCAGCTCGGCGTTCTGCGCATCCCTGGCGTACCGATTGATCCCGAGGGCGATGGCGTCTCCGCCATGCACCGCGGCAAGCAGCTTGCGCTCATTGTCACGCTGCTCGGCGGTATGCTTCACCAGCGCCTCGCCGAGCGATGCGGCGACACCGAACTCGGTCCGGGCGGCCTCCAGGAGCTTCGGTGCCTCGGCGAGCTGTGTGGCCGACTTGGAATCGACTGCGGCCTTGTAGCGCTTGTAGAGGCTCGACGCGGCCGCGGAGCGCTGGGTGAACGACTGCTGCTCTGCACCGACGGTCGTCTTCGAGCTCTTGAAGCTCGCTGCCAGGGTCGTCACGAGCGTGAGCGTGTTGCGCATCGCAGGAAGGCTGGCCCCCGTCACCTCCCGGTCTTCGGCGACCGTGGACGTGATCCGTTCGAGATCCGGAGGGATGCCCACGTACTTCGAAACGACGAGCGCGGGGTACTCGCCGCACAGGGCCGGGCGACCCTGCGGATTGCCGCAGTAGGCCTGGACCAGTGTGGAAAGCGTCATGCAATCGATGGCGGCGCAGGACGTTTGCGTCGAGGTGTTCACACGCTGGCAGTGCATTTCCATGCGATCGGCTCTCGCCTTGCCGACGTCGGTGCTGCAAGAGGCTTCCCCGGTCCTCGCGAGCAGGGCGCCGAAGTGCAGCGCCAGAAGCGCCCCCATACACGCGCGACGTGACATCAGCGCACGGTTCCCGCAGTACTCATGCTGCGAGAATACTCGCATTGGCGCAGCTTGGACAACGACTCACGTCGACAGCAGAAATCGCCGCCGGACGCCCTCGCTCGGAACGCACCGAGAGGGAGCCTGCGGAGCGCGAGTGCGACCAGGATAAGTGCCGGACGAGCCTGCCTTTCGGCCGTCTAGTGAACTACCCTTCATGAGTGCATGATGGGGTTGTCGGGAACGCGGCGGGTGTGGCGGCGAAGCGGGGGGACGCGGCGGTGTGCCGTCGGGCGCGGGCGGAGCACCCGGTCGTCGGTGTCGTCGTGCACGATTCCGGAGCAGCGTGGAGAATCGAGTGCGATAGGTACGCGGCTGACAGCTTCCACGTCGGCGCCGGCGCGATCGCCTGCACGTGCACGTTTGTCCCTCGCGCCTCGCACCTGTGACGCCGTCGCTATAGCTGCCGACTGCAAGTAGGGCCCGGTCGGACTGCAGGCGGGCGAACGGCAGACCTGAATGCTTGGCGCGCCGAATATTACTTGACGGGCATATGCCATAAGACGTATATGTCTCTCGTGGAATCGACGTTTGCCATCGTCGCGGAGCCCAACAGGCGGGCCATCTTGAGCTTGCTGCTCTCGTCCGAGCGCTCCGTCGGCGACATCGAGCGCAAGCTTCGGCTGTCGCAGCCGTCCGTCTCCAAGCACCTGCGGGTGCTGCGGGAGGCCGGGTTCGTTGAATCACGAATCGAAGCGCAGCGGCGCCTTTATCGACTGAGACCGGAGCCACTCATGGAACTCGACGCATGGCTCGCACCGTTCCGGCGCTTCTGGTCGAAGCACGTCGACGCGCTGGAACGACATCTGGACAAGATGGAGAACGTACCCCCATCGAAAGGAAAGAAGAGACATGAGCAGTCGTGAACGATACGAGCCGGGTACCGCCAGCGGCGCAAAGGTCAAGAAAGACGGAGAGAAGTGGACGCTCGTTCTCGTCCGCGACCTCTCGCACCCTCCCGCGAAGGTGTGGAAGGCGCTCACGGATCCCGAACATCTCCGCGAGTGGGCTCCGTTCGACTCCGACCGGAGCCTCGGGACCGTCGGCACCGCGAAGCTCTCGACGGTGGGTGCGCCATCGGCTCACGTGACCGAGACGCAGGTGAAGCGGGCAGACGAGCCCAGGTTGCTCGAGTTCAACTGGGGGGGACAGGACATCCGCTGGGAACTCGAGCCGATGGGAGGCGGCGGCACCCGCCTCACGCTCTGGCACAACATCGACCGTCGATACATTGCGATGGGCGCTGCGGGCTGGCACATCTGCTTCGACGTGCTGGGCCGGCTCCTCGACGGAGAGGCCATCGGACGCATCGTCGGTCCCGACGCCATGAAGTTCGGCGGCTGGCAGCGACTGCACGCCGAGTACGCAAAGCAGTTCGGCGAGGAGACCACAGGATGACTCTCTCACTATCGCGCGATCTGAGCATGCCCCGCCCCAGGGGCACGCTCATCGGCTTCTGGATCGTCACTGCGCTCTTCTGCCTGCAGATAGGCTTCACCGCGTACGCGCAGCTCTGCCTGCCGCAGGTGTCGCAGGCGTTCACCCACCTCGGCTTCCCCGACTACTTCCGGGTCGAGCTCTCGTGGGCGAAGCTCGTCGGCGTGGCGCTGCTGCTCGCACCGGTGCCGCCGCGGCTGAAGGAGTGGGCCTATGCCGGCTTCGCCTTCGACCTCGGTTCTGCGGTCCTCGCTCACCTCGCGGTGGGTGATGGCCCGCAAGCGTGGGGCTGGGCGGCGGGCACCGGTATGCTCTGGGGTCTCTCGTACTTCTCGTGGCGCCGGCTGCAGGCGTGACCGCGCGGTGAATGGACGGCGCCGCGCTCGTCAGTGCTTGATGCGCTCGAGGAGCGCCGCGCCCGTCGAGGGGTCCTTGCCCTTGACTTCGACGTAGTCGACGGACAATGGC
>CAYUAW010000270.1:2493-6728 GCA_964442485.1 uncultured Polyangiaceae bacterium | reverse complement strand
CCTGGCTACTGGCTGTCCTGATGGCACCCCGTGCAGATGTGCCCATCTTGCATCCAGATCTTCGGATCGTTGGAAGGGTCGCCGTCGGCGTAGAGGGCGGCTCGAGAGTCGGCCTGATCGATGCGATCCTGCAGCGCAGAGGCGAACGGCCACCTGTCGAAATGCGGCGCCAGTGTTGCCGCCTGGTACATGGTGCGCGCCTGGTCCGCGCCCTTGCCGGCCTTGAGAAGCAGGTCGCCGTAGTTGATGAGGAAGCCCTCCCAGACGTGGGGCACGATGCCTTCGTCGTTGCAGACGCGCAGAGCCGACGGCAGCGGGCCCTTGTCGTAGACGGGGCCGCCCGACGAGTCCTTCTTCGCATTGCACGTGTCGAGGACGGCATTCAGGCTCGGCAGCACCGCGGCGAAGTCGTCGCTGTCGGCGGGCGACTCGGCTGATGCGAGCGCCCGCAAGAAGTAGGAATACGAAGGGAAGATCTGGATGCCGTGGTCGATGTCACTCATCCCTTCCGACTGCATGCCGGAGTCGCTGATGATCTTGCCGATCACGACCTTCGCGAGCCCCCCGAACGCCGGGGCGCGGTCGTCGTTCGGCAGCGCGGCCTGCGCCTTCCGGAAGTGGTCGACCGTCGTCTTCGCTTCCGTCAGCTCGTCGAGTGCATTCGACGGCAGGTCGATCTCCTCGCCGAGCTGCCAGAACCGCATGATGGCGGAGTAGAACATCGCACGGCCGTCGCCCGGATCCTTCGCGACGGCGGCGTCGAGGTTCGCGATCACCTCGGTGACCTTGTCTTGCGCTCCGGCGGTGAGAGCGGCGTAGGCCGCGCTGGTCGCGGACTCCTCGGTGGACGGCGACGGCTTCGACGTCGACGGAGTGGAGCTCGAGCCCGCGCCGCAGCCGGCGACGACCAGAGGCGAGAACGCGCAGATTATTGCCTTCGTGAATCGCGGCATCCTGGATCTCCTTGTGTGAGCTGGGAGAGCTCACCCGACCGGCGCCGAGGAGCATAAGCCTTGGCAATGTGCCCAGCTCATGCATTCTTCTAATACCTTCTATGCACCCACGACATGCAACGCCGGACCTGAACCTCCTGGAGGCGCTCGACGCGCTCCTGCGCGAACAGAACGTCACCCGCGCGGCCGCGCACCTCGGAATCAGTCAGTCGGCGATGAGCCACAAGCTCGCCCGTCTTCGTGACGTGTTCGGCGATCCGCTGCTCGTCGGCGGACGCGGCGGCATGGTGCCGACACCAGAGGCCGAGCGCATCGGGCGCTCGATCAAGCAGGCGTTCATCGACCTGCGCGGGGCGATGCAGGGCGTGGCGTCGTTCGACCCCGGAACGAGCGAGCGTCGCTTCGTCATGGTCAGTCCCGACTATGCCGCCTTCTCGTTCTTGCCCAGGGCTCGGGCGATGATCGCGAAGGAAGGTCCGTCGACGAGCCTGGTCGTCCGCGAGCCGTGGCCCGGCATGGTCGACGCGCTCCGCGACGGGACGCTGGACCTCGTCGCCGGCGCCGACCTTCCCCCTGCCGCCGGGCTGATCCGGACCAAGCTGTTCCAGGACGAGCTCGTGTGCATCGTGCGGCGCGACCACCCCGAGGTCACGCCGTCGTTCGACCTGGAGACGTTCGCGGCCCTGCCGCACCTCCTCGTCACACGCGACCCGGAAGGGACGGGCCCCATCGACGCCGCGCTCGCGATGCAAGGCCTGCGCCGGCACATCGCGATGCGCGTGCCGTATCACCTCGCCGCGCCGTTCATCGTCGCGCGCTCCGATCTGATCATGCTGACCACGCTCGCGCTGGCTAAAGACGCCGCGAGCATGTTGCCCCTGCGTATCGTCCGGTGCCCGCTCTCGTTGCCGGTCCTCAAGGTGACCATGGCGTGGCACGAGCGGAGCCAGAACGATCCGGCGAACAAGTGGCTCCGCGAGATCACCATTCGCTGTGCAGCCGGCGTACACGACGGGAAGTTCCCGACAGAAGAACAAGACCCGGGTACCGCCCCGCCGGCGCGAGCTCGCAAGCGGTCGGTGAAAGCCGCGAGCTCACGGAAGCCGCGCCGCGGAAAGCGAACCTGAGGCCCCCCGGCCCGAGCCAATTCGAAAGCGTGGCCCGGCTACCGCGCGAACTTATGAAACACCATGTCCGGCGCGCTCGTGTTGTGGTGCGAGGGGACGACGCGGCCCATCCAGACGTCGGTTGCGCTGGCGCCGGCGAAGGTGAGGATGTTCTCTTCGCGCCACGAGGGGGCGGCGGGCTCCTTCACGGAGATGCGTGCGGCGTCGGCGTTCGAGTCGGTGACGTACATGGAACGGAGCGCCGCGAAGGGACGGGCGCCGGACAGCCGCTGGCCGAGGTCGACGTCGAGCACGGTGCGCTGGCCGTCGGCGCTGCGAAGCGTGAGGGAGGCCGTCGAGCCGTCTGCGTAGTGCAGCTGAAAGCGGCGCTGGCCGGGGTCGAACCCGATCTCCTTCAGGTTGACCACCGGGCGGCCCGCATCCGCTTCGATCGGGCCGACGAGGAACGAGCTGCCGTAGTCGGATGTGTTCAGATTCGGAGGCGGCAAGGGACGCGCGCGGAAGTAGCCGTCGGGGGGATAGACGACCATGAGCTCGTGACTCTGTCCTCGCGCGGTCACCCACAGCGAACCAGGTGAAGACCCCGCTCGACCCGGTCGCCGACCCGGAACGGGACGTCGTTCTTTCGCCAGAACGTCGGGTAGGCGTAAGCGAGCAGCTTGAGCTCGGCGTCCTCGTAGAGGATGACCTCGCGCGGCTTGCCGGGGAAGACGGGGTCGCTCTGCATGTCACAGCCGGACCAGTCGGGAGCCCGGTTGTCACGCGAGAGCTCGCCGATGTAACGCGGCTGGTGAGCCTCGATGGTGAACCGTCGCACGTCGGGCGCGTCGAAGAGGATCGATACGTTGTCCTTCTCGGCGCACGCCACCCGCTCCGACTGGTTGGACAGATGCACGGGCACGCTGGAGCAGTCGCCCGAACGGGACGGACCCGGAGCTGGAACCGTGGCGAGGAGCCGCCGAGCGGGCGTGGTCTCTCCCGCACAGGACGTGAGGAATAGTGAGAGCACGGCACCAAACAGCGCGGTCCGTCGAGTCAGCATCGCGGTCGTCATAGCACGCGGCGCTACACTCTAATGTACCGGTTGCGTTCGCATGAAACGCGGGATTGCCGATCCGAGGCCGATGAGACGCTCCCCTCGTGTGACCTCGAACTGCGCGGAGCGCTCGGCGCCGGAGCTGCCGCCGACGAACACGGTGAACGTCCCCGGCTCGATCACACGCTTGCCGTCGGCGTCCAGCAGCGCAAAGTCGTCGCGATCGAGGGTGAACGTGACCTCCTGCGCGCCGCCCGGCGGGAGTGAAACGCGCGCGAAACCACGGAGGGTGCGCACCGGGCGCGTGAAGCTCGCGACGTCGTCGCGCAGGTAGAGCTGCACGACCTCGTCGCCCCCGCGCTGGCCGGTGTTACGCACCGTCACCTCCACGCGCAGCGCCTGCTCGGGGTCGAGGCGGGTCGCGCTCAGGCGCGGCCCGTCATACTCGAAGCGAGTGTAACTGAGCCCGTGACCGAAGGCGTAGAGTGGCGTGACCGCCACGTCGATGTACTTCGAAGTGTAGGGGTCACTGTCGCTCGGCGGACGGCCGGTCGACTTGTGCGCGTAGTACATCGGGACCTGTCCGACCGTTCGCGGGAACGAGATGGGGAGCTTGCCGCTCGGGTCGTGGTCGCCGAAGACGACGTCCGCGACGGCGTGGCCCGCTTCCGTGCCCGGATACCAGGCTTCGAGGACGGCCGGAGCCAGCGGCACCAGCCGTGACAGCACGAGCGGCCGTCCATTCATGAGGATCACGACGAGCGGCTTGTGGGTGGCCGCGAGCCGCTCGATGAGCGCCTGCTGAGCGCCGGGCAAGTCGAGCTGGGCACGACTGCGCGCCTCGCCGCTCATGTCCTCGGTCTCGCCGACGACCGCGATGACGGCATCGGCGCTCTGCGCTGCACGCTCGGCCTCGGTGAAGCCGCTCGAGTCGTCGCTCGATGGGGAGGCGCCGCGGGCGTAGACGACGCGCGTCTTCGGTGAGACCGCGGCGCGGATCCCGGCGAGGAGGCTCACTGCTTCTTCGGGGCGGCCGGATGCCGACCAGCTGCCGAGCACCGCGTGCGTGTCGTCCGCGAGCGCGCCGACGACGGCGAGCGTCGCGAGCCCCTTCTGCAG
>CAYUAW010000270.1:0-2393 GCA_964442485.1 uncultured Polyangiaceae bacterium | reverse complement strand
GTTCCGCAGGAGCCGGCGATTGGAGTGCATCGGCACGCCGGCGAGCTCGTTGAATGCGGCCATGACCGAGCCGGCTCCCGCCTCGACCGCGGCGCGGAAGGGAGGCAGATAGACCTCGCGCAGCGTGCGGTCGGAGAGGTCGGCGGTGTTGTAGTCGCGGCCCCCTTCTGCGGCGCCGTACGCGACGAAGTGCTTGGCGGTGGCGATCATGCTGGTCCCGACCGCGCCGGTGCCGCCCGAAAGGCCGCGCACGCGCGCCACGGCGAAGGCCGAGCCGAGGAACGGATCTTCACCCGCGCCCTCCACGACGCGACCCCAGCGCGCGTCGCGCGCGATGTCGACCATCGGCGCGAAGTCCCAGTCTATCCCGTGTGCGGTGGCCTCGAGCGCTGCGACGCGCGCACAGCGCTCGGCGAGAGCCACGTCCCAGCTGGCCGCCTCCGCGAGAGGCACTGGGAAGATGGTGCGAAAGCCGTGGATGACGTCGGACCCGAAGAGCAGCGGAACGTGCAGGCGCGTCTCTTCCACCGCGATGCGCTGCAAGCGGCGGGTTGTCTCGGCGCCCAGGACCCCCAGGAACGAACCGACGCGGCCACTGCGGATCTCGTCCACGGTTCCCGTCGAGGCGTGCGGGCCCGTCTCCGACCCGTCGCCTCCGACCTGGGTGAGCTGGCCGAGCTTCTCCTCGAGCGTCATGCGCGAGAGGAGCGCTTCGACGCGCGGGCTCGTTGCCCTTGCCTGGGCCCCCGCCGGCGACGGTGAACACAGCCAGGAAAAGAGGACGAGCGAAGCGAGCCACGATCTCATCGCGGCCGAGTATTGGATCCCACGCCCGCCGTGACAAGCGCGCACCGTGAGGCACCGGTCGTCAGCGCGGAACGTGACCCACGAGCCCGTAGTGCACGATGTACGCGTAACACACGACCGGCACGGAGAACGCCGTCACCAGACCGACGTGATCGGCGACGAAGCCCATGAAGACGGGCAGCACGGCGCCGCCGACGATGGCCATGCACATGGCCCCGGACGCTTCGCCGCTGCGCTTGCCGAGCCGCGCCAGCGCCAGTGTGAAGATGGTCGGGAACATGATCGAGTTGCACAGCCCCACCGCGAGCACCATCCACATCGAAGCGCTGCCGTGCGTGGCGATCGCGAGAAGCAGGAGCGCCATCGCCAGTGCCGCGTTGCCCGCCAGCAAGCGGCCCGGCTTGATCTTCCGCAGCACCGCCGAGCCCACGAAGCGTCCGAGCATCGCGCCACCCCAGTAGAGCGAGAGGTAGCGGCCGGCGGCGCTCGCCGGCAAATGAGCGATCGTCGGCTCGGCCATGAAGCTCACGAGAAAGCTGCCGATGGACACCTCCGCGCCGACGTAGACGAAGATGCCGAGCGCGCCGAGCACCACGTGCGGCTGCCGCCACAGGCTGCCACGCGGCCCGAGGTCCCCCGGCGCGTCTCGGTCGTCTCCGCTCGCCGTGGTGAGCGGCAGGCGCAAGCGAGAGAAGAGCAGCGCGATCGCCGCGAGCACCGCGCCGAGCACGAGGTAGGGCCCCTGCACCGTGTGGATCTCGTGGGGGATCACGACGTCCGAGCCTGCCCTGGCGGCCACCGGGAGTATGAGCAGCGACCCGAGCAGCGGGCCCAGTGTCGTGCCGAGTGAGTTGAATGCCTGGGTCAGGTTCAGGCGGCTCGCCGCAGAATCCTCGGGACCGAGGTTCGCGACGCAGGGGTTCGCTGCGACCTGGAGCAGCGTGATTCCGAGGGCGAGCACGAACAGCGCGCCGAGGAAGACGGGATACGACGCGAGCGACGCGGCGGGGTAGAAGGCGAAGCAGCCGAGCGCGGCGAGCAGCAACCCGAGCACGATGCCCCGCTGGTATCCGACGCGCTCGACCAGGTACCCCCATGGCAGGGAGCCGACGAAGTACGCGCCGAAGAAGCAGAGCTGGATGAGCATCGCCTGCACGTAGCTCAAGGTGAAGATCGCCTTGAAGTGCGGCACCAGGATGTCGTTCAACGACGTGATCAATCCCCACATGAAGAACAGCGACGTCAGCACGACGAGCGACGCCGCGAAGCGGCCCTG
The DNA here is from genome assembly GCA_964442485.1 of uncultured Polyangiaceae bacterium. GTDB lineage: Bacteria > Myxococcota_A > Polyangia > Polyangiales > Polyangiaceae > DASZVB01. The sequence goes on along the minus strand of CAYUAW010000270.1, from coordinate 310 downwards.
TTTCGAGCCTTCGTCGGACGTTCCCGGGGGATGCGGAGTCACTGCGCGATGCTCGCACCCGGCGCAGGCGGAGCCTAGGCGGATTCGTAGCGCATTCCGTCGACGCCGGCCGGCGCTTCGAACAGCCGGGAGACGCATGGAGCGATCACGTCGGATAGCGCCTTCGCTCTCACCGTGCGACTGACGGCTTCCGGGAGCATGCCATGCCGGACGAGCGCAGTGTCCTCCTCCGTGGTCGCGGACGCCGGTGCCGGTGCGGCGAGCTCGGCGGCGAGCGCCGCTAAGAGGCTTCGCTCCACCGTCCTACGCT
>CAYUAW010000269.1:0-10361 GCA_964442485.1 uncultured Polyangiaceae bacterium | reverse complement strand
TCATCGTGCGCGCCGGCCGCGCGTAGAGGTAGCCCTGGAGCAGCTCGCACCCGAGCCCGATGATCACGTCCCGCTCCTCGACGAGCTCGATCCCTTCCGCGACGACGGAGATCCCCATGTCGAGGCAGAGCGCAGTCATCGACCGCACGAGCTTCTGCTTCACCGCGCTCAGGTGCACGTTGCGCACGAGCGACATGTCGAGCTTCACGAACTCCGGCTCGAGCGTGGCGAACGTCGAAAGCCCCGCGTAGCCCGCCCCGAGATCGTCGATGGCGATGCGGAACCCTCGCTCGCGCAGCCGCGCGACCGCGAAGCGAACGTCCTTCACGTCGGGCAGGGCGGCGCGCTCGGTGATCTCGAGGACGACCCGAGGTGCGATGGCGGTGAGCGGTGCCGTCGGCTCGCCGAGCGTCTCGTCGGTCAGGTCCGTCGCGTGCAGGTTCACGAACAGCAGCGCGGGGGGCGGTGCGCTCTCTATCGGCTCCGGAGCCTTCTGGCGCACGGCGCGACCGACGTCCTCGAGCCGCCCGAGCTTCTCCGCAGCATCGAGGATGGCCTCCGGATTCGGCAGGGCAGGCTCGTCGCTTCGCAGCAGTGCCTCGTAGGCGAAGAGAGAGCCGGTCGAGGCCTCGACGATGGGCTGGTAGGCCATCCACATCGTGTCGATCGCTCGCGTCAGCGTCACCTCGAGGCCCGCACGGTCCTGCGCCTCCGGCTGCTCGATGCCGAGCGCGTGCATCGCTTCGCGCTTCGCCCTCGCCATGCGGCTCAACCCGACGGCGCGGCGCACGAGCTGCTCCAGGCGCTCGGGCTTGAACGGCTTCACGACGTACTCGCAGGCCCCGTAGTGGACGGCCTCCGCCGCGGAGCTCACGTCCGGCGCGCCGGTCATGAGCAGGACGGGGACCTCGAGATCCCTCGCGCGCGCCGCTCGGAGTACGTCCACGCCGCTGAGCCCAGGCATCGACAGATCCGTGACGACGGCGTCGAAGGTCTGCTTCGCGAGCAGCTCCGTCGCGCGCAGCCCGTTCTGGGCGGGCTCTACATGAAAGCCGGCGCGCTCGAGGCAGCGGGAGAGGATCCGCAGGAGCGGCACCTCGTCCTCGACCATGAGGATGCGCGGCCGGCTGGGATCGGACGGATTCAAATTCCCCCGCTTCGAGCCGGGAGCGCCCGAACGCTCCCAGCAATCTCCCAGACTAACACCTTGTTCACTTCTTCCCATCCGGGATTCCGCTCGCAGCGAGTCGCGTCCGCAGGCCCCGGGGTCGCGGGCCGAACCCGCTTCGCGCGCAGCCATGGAATGCGCTCTCCTGAAACATGCCGCCGAGGGCGCACGCGGCGCGGGTCGGATGGCTAGAACGGCTGCAAACCAGGCTCTTCACTGCCCCGAGAAGACGGCCGCACCGCCTACCCCTTAAGCGGCGGGCCGCTTCAAACCTGCCTAAAATTCCTTGCGTGGTCGCCGGCCGGCGAGCTAGATCCGCCATCCCTCGGGCGCCCGCAACGACGCGCGGTCGGGGGAAGTCTCGAGCCTCGCTATCCCGGGGCGCCGAGAATGCCGACATGGCGGAATTGGCAGACGCACGTGGTTCAGGTCCACGCGACCGCAAGGTCATGGGGGTTCAAGTCCCTCTGTCGGCACCGATCGGAGCAGCCACTGCGGCAGCGTCCACCTGCTGCACCGGCGCCTGAAGGGGCGCAATGGGCGTTCTCCAGGTTCCCGAAGGCGAAGACATCGTCGAATTCCTGAAGAGCGCCGCCGCTCCCGAGGGCACGTGGATCAGCGGCGTCGGGATTCTGACGGCGCTCGTGCTCGCGACACCGGCGGATGGCGGGGAAGTGGTCCGCGAGATCCCTGGCAGGACGCAGTTGCTGTCGCTCGGGGGAGCGACAGCGGACGGGCTCATGGTGGTCATCGCGCCGACCGGCTCCGCAGTGGAAGGCGGTCGCCTGCTGAGTGGTCGTTCGGCTGGCGTTGCTCTGTTCGTGTTCGAGCCGGTCGCCGCGCTGCCCCGCGCGCCCAAGCCCTTACCGGCGCGCGCCACGCAGCCAGACGGCGATGACGACGAGGCGGACGAGGCGCCTCGCTACGGAGACCGAGTCGAACATTTCGTGTTCGGGCTGTGCGACGTGATGGTCGTGCGCGAGGAGCGCATGAAGATCCGGGCTTCATCCGGCGGCAAGCTCCGGGAGATCCACCTCGGCGCCGTGAAGGTGCTGAAGCCGACGGTCGAAGACGGTCGCCGCGTCTTCAAGCTCGTTCGCAAGTAGCGCGCAAGCTTCGGCCTCGTTCGGGTCGCGCCCTGCTTTTTTGCAGGTCCGGACTGCGCGAGCTTCAACCGGTCCGAATCACGGACCATTCGCGTGTTTCACGAGATGAGCTGCCGTGACCGATTGACGCACCGGCGCGATATACTTAGTACGCGAAGTGATGTCCCAGCCGATCAACCGCTACAAAGCAGACCTCCGCGAGTTCAAGTTCATCCTGTTCGAGCAGCTGAAACTCGGCGAACTGCTCGGCAAGCCGCCGTACGCGGACTGGGGCGAGGAAGAGATCGGCATGGTCATCGATCAGGCCTACCGGTTCTCGACCGAGGTCACGGGTCCGCTGAACGCCATCGGCGACAAGGGATGCAAGCTCGAGAACGGACAGGTCTACGCGCCTCCCGGCTTCAAGGAAGCGTGGAAGGGCCTCTACGAACAGGGTTTCAAGACGCTGACCGTCGAGCCCGAGCACGGCGGTCAAGGGGCGCCGCGCACCGTCGCGGCCATCGTCAGCGAGATGCTGAGCGGCTCGAACCCGGCGTTCGAAATGTACTCGGCGCTCACGCTGGGCGCGGCGGAGGTCATCGCCAGCTTCGGTACCGACGATCAGAAGCATCGCTTCCTCGAGAAGATGTTCAACGGCACCTGGGCGGGCACCATGTGCCTCACCGAGTCGCAGGCCGGCAGCGACGTCGGCCTCAGTACCACCAGCGCGAAGAAGAACGCCGACGGCACCTACGCCATCAAGGGCACGAAGATCTTCATCAGCGGCGGCGACCAGGACATGACGGAGAACGTCGTGCACCTCGTCCTCGCCCGCATCGAGGGCGCGAAGAAGGGGACGAAGGGCCTCTCGCTCTTCATCGTGCCGAAGATGCGCGTCGACGAGAAGGGCAACGTCACGGGCCCGAACGACGTGAAGATCCCGTCCATCGAGCACAAGATGGGCATCAACGGCTCGGCGACCTGCGTCATCAACTTCGGCGAGGACGGCGGCTGTAACGGCTGGCTGGTGGGTGGCAAAGAGCACGAGGGCATCAAGCAGATGTTCGTGCTCATGAACTTCGCGCGCATCGGCGTCGGCGTTCAGGGCCTTTCCGTGGCGGGAGCCGCGTACCTGAATGCGCTCGAGTACGCGCGCGATCGAAAGCAAGGCACGAGCATCGAGAACTTCAAGGATCCGGAGGCACCGCGTGTCTCGATCATCGAGCACCCCGACGTGCGCCGGATGCTGCTCGACATGAAGGCCCGCGTCGAAGGCGTGCGCGCACTCATCCTGAAGACGGCGAACCACTACGATCGCGCGGACGCAAAGCGCGGCAATGACGACGAGGGCGCACTCTACGACCTCGGCCAGGTCGAGCTCCTCACGCCGCTCGTGAAGGCGTACTCGTCGGATCAGGCGTTCCGCGTTTGCGAGACGGCCATCCAGGTGTACGGCGGCGTCGGCTACACGAAGGATTTCCCCGTCGAGCAGTACTGCCGCGACGCGAAGATCTTCTCGATCTACGAGGGGACGAACCACATCCAGTCGCTCGATCTCGTCGCGCGCAAGCTCGGCCAGCGGGGTGGCGCGAACATGCAGGCGTTCCTCGGCGACGTGCAGGCGTTCATCGAGAAGAACAAGAAGCACGAGGTGCTCGGTCCCGCGGTCGCGGAGCTCGCGAAGGCCCACGAGGCGATCGGCGGCTGCGTCATGCAGTTCCTCGGGTGGTTCCAGGGCGGCGAGATGGTGAAGGTGCCGCTCACCTCCACGCGTTTCCTGCAGATCATGAGCGAGATGACGGTCGGCTGGCTGCTCCTCGAGGCCGCGGCGATCGCGCTCGACAAGCAGCGGACTCTCGACAAGGCGCATCCCGACGTCGACTTTTACGAGGGCAAGAAGCACGCCGCGATCTACTGGGCGCACAACGTTCTCGCGGGGATCCCGGCGCTCGCCGAGATCATCCGCGCGGCGGATCAGAGCCCGGTGCAGATCCCGGCGGCCGCGTTCGCGACGGTGTAGGGCGGGCGAGGTCGAAGCACGTGCGCGTGCTCGGTGCATATCGAATCGCTTCTCGATTCGGGCACGGGCACGGGCACGGGATGAAGCGAGCTACGCGCGCGTGCTCCCGGGGTGACACCCCGGAGCGTCTCGGCTACCGTGGCCGGATCTTGGGAAGCCGTCGGCCGAAGAAGACGCCCGACATGCCGCGCTCACTGGCGAGCGTCCACGTTGATGTGCGGTCCCGGCTGGGAGCGGTGTCGCCGACCACGACGACCGGTCTCAGCGCGCTGGACAAGCCGCTCGGCGGCGGTCTCCGCAGCGGGACGCATTTCCTCGTCTCGGGGGGGCCGGGGGTCGGCAAGACGTCTTTCGCGCTGATGCTCGCGTACATGGCGGCCAGGGCGCGCGCTTCCGTCCTCTTCACGAGCGTCGGTCTCGACGAGACGGAGGTCATCGCGCGTCTCGCGTCTCGCGCGCTGCATCGCGAGTACCAGAACGTCGCTGCCACGTACGGGACGATCTGGTCCGGGGTCTCCATGCAGGACGAGGGGCTCCGCGGTCCCATCGCCGGGTGCCTCGACACGGTGACGAAGAAGGTCGGCGATTACTTCCACCTCCACGCCGCCGAACCGCTCCACGACATCGCGACCATCGCCGACCACGCGGCGCTCATGTGGGCGCGCAACGAGCGGGTGGTCATCGTGGTCGACGGAATCGAGGGCTACGGCTCCGCGGTGACCGGCAGCGCGAGCTTCGACGCACGAGTCTTCATGGTCGCCTGCGAGCTATCGCGCCTCGCGGGCCAGGGGTGCGCGGTGGTGTCGACGTGCTCGCCCGTCGCGGTGCCCTACGTGCTCCCTGTGTCCACGGTCGCCGCCGAGCTCGTCCCCAATCGCGAGCCCGCGCCGCGGAGCGGCGCGAAGAGACGCGCGCAGCTCGGCGCGCGCCCCATCGATCTCGTCATCCAGAAGAACAGACTCGGCCCGACGCCGACGGTGCCGCTCGTCTACGTCGCTGCCGCCAGCGTATTCGAAGAGAGGAGCCCATGAGCGATCCCCCGCGTCGAACGAGCAGCGCGCCGCCCACAGACCCGACGAAGACCTGGGACCGGCCGCTCAAGGTGCAGTTCATCCATGGGCTGGAGAGCGGGCCGGGCTCGTCGAAGTCGGCGTATCTCGACCGCTTCTTCGACGCGGAGACGCCTGCGATGGACACGCGGGACTTCGAGGGCGCCATCGCGGCGCAGGCGCGCCACGTCGACGATTTCGTGCCGGACGTGGTCGTCGGCTCGTCCTTCGGCGGCGCGGTCGCGCTCGCGCTCCTGCAGCGCGGCGCCTACCGCGGGCCCACCGTGCTCCTCGCCCCTGCGCACTCGCACTACGGGGTCGACGCGCACATCCCCGACGACGTGCGCGTCATCATCGCGCACGGCCTGCGCGACGAGGTCGTGTCGATCGACGACAGCAGGAAGCTCGCGGAGACGGGGACGCCCGGATACGTGGACCTCGTCCTGGTCGACGACGAGCACCGCCTCGCGACCCTGCTCGAGGGGGACGCGCTGTCGACCCTGGTGCGCCGCGCGCTGCTCGTCCCGAGGTGATATCCTCGGCGGCGCGAATGTGCGCTCGCCTCGTCCTGCACGCAGACATGGATGCGTTCTACGCGTCCATCGAGACGCGCGACCGGCCGGAGCTGCGCGGCAAGGCGGTCATCGTCGGTGCCACGTCGGCTCGTGGAGTGGTGGCCGCCGCGTCGTACGAGGCACGGCGCTTCGGCGTGCGCTCGGCGATGCCCGGCTTCCGCGCGCGGGAGCTCTGCCCGGACGGCGTGTTCCTGCCGTCGGACATGGCGCGCTACGCCCGCGTCTCGGACCAGGTCCACGAGATCTTCGAGCGATTCTCGCCGGAGATCGAGCCCATCGCCCTCGACGAGGCGTTCCTCGACGTCACCGGCTCGGTGAACCTCTTCGGCGGTGCGCTCGAGCTCGGACGAAAGCTGAAGGCCGAGGTGCGGCGTGTCGTCGATCTGCCGATCTCCGTCGGCATCGGCCCGAGCAAGCTCGTCGCGAAGCTCGCGTGCACGCTCTCGAAACCCGACGGCTTCCTCTACGTGCCCCCGGACGCCGTCACCTGGCTCCTCCACCCGTTGCCGGTCCGGCGCCTGTGGGGCGTCGGCCCGGTCCTCGAAGAGGCTCTCGTCGCGCTCGGGCTCCACACAGTCGGCGATCTGGCGCGCGCCGACGTCTCGCTCATCGCCGAGGCCGTGGGCGATCGCGCCGCGTCGCTGAAGCACCTGGCCGAGGGCGCCGACGATCGCGACGTCGAGTCCGCCCTCCTGCCGAAGTCGTATGGAGAGGAGAACACCTTCGAGCGCGACGTGAGCGACCGCGACGTCGTCACCGCGACGCTCACCGCCCACTCGGAGGCCGTGGCCCGGCGCCTGCGTCACGACGGCTTCCAGGGCCGCACCGTCACCGTGAAGATCAAGCTCGGCAAGCCGCGCGGCCATCGCACCTCGCGAACGGATCCCTCGGAGCGCGAACCCGTCTATCCGCTTCTCACGCGCGCGCGGACGCTGCCTGAGCCGACGTCCGACGGGAAGCGCATCCGCGACGTCGCGGTGGCCCTGTGGGACGCGGCGAAGATCGCCGAGCCGGTGCGCCTGCTCGGAGTGTCGCTGACGAACCTGACGGGCGGCGACATGGAACAGCTCGAGCTCTTCGGGACGCGCGCCATGACGGATCGGCTCGGACCGGCGCTGGACGCCATCACGGCGCGATTCGGGAAGGGCGCAATCCGTCGCGCCGTCGACGAGCCGGAGAAGGCAACCGCGACGGATCGCAGAAAGCGCGGCGAGTGAACGCTCAGCGCTTGCTCGTGCCGCTCGCCTCGGGGGTCGGGCGGTCGCGCTGGGAATCCGGCGCCGCGGGCGGAGACGAGACGCGGCGGTAGAGGCCGCTCGAGCCCTGGGGCGTGTCGTCGCTCAGGTCGCGGATGATCTTCGCGAGCACTCGCTGCTGGGTGGAGCAGCCCGTCTTCGAGCAGATCTGCCGCCAGCGCTTTCGCAGGCCTTCCTTCGTCACGCCGAGGGCGTCGGCGGCCTCCTCGTTGAAGAGCCCGTTCGCCGCGACGACGACCGCGTCCCGCTCGCGCGCGGTGAGGCCGTGCTGCGTGACGAAATCGCTGATGGGGTCGCGACGGCGGCGTAGCGCCTCCAGGAGCGTCTTCGAGCCGACGGGCTTCGGCAGGTAAAGGCACCGGCCGGAGAGCTCCAGTGCACGGCGGCTGTCGATGTTGCCCGAAAGAACGATGATGTTCGGCCTCGGGGACAGCGACTCGCAGGCCTTCACGACGTCCTCGCCGTCCCCGTCCTTCAGGACGAGGTCGATGACGGCATGATCGTACTGGCGATTGCTGCGTGCGGCCGCCATCAGCTCGTCCAGCGCGGCGACCACGGAGCCGACCTCCATCACCTCGAACGACGCGCGTCGCAGGAAGCGACTGAGCACGTCTCGCATGACCGGATCGTCGTCGACGATGAGGACTCGCTCGCTCGGCGGAGGCTGAGTCACTTCGGATAACCTCCCTGTCACGGCGCCATCGTACCACAACGACGGCCGCCGTTGTCGAACGCCTCGGAAAACATGCCTCGTGCGACTCTCAATGGCCCGGAACCTTTCATTCCCTGACGCTTTCTTTGTTCTCTTGCCACTCCGCGTGGACGACGCTCGATGGCGTCAAGGTGGTTGTGTGTCGGCATGTTGTGGCTCGACCTGAATCCCCTTCGAGACGATCTGCGCGTAAAGGTTTGCGCGGGGCGTTCCGCTTTCGAGCAGTCCGCGCGCCTTCGCGAGCTCGGCGTCGACGATCTCCCGCGTTCGCTCGTACGGCTGGGCGCCGACGACTTTCACGCCGTTGACGAAGGTCGTCGGCGTCGCCTCCACGAGCACGCGATCGCTCAGGGCGACGTCCGCCTGGATCGCCGAGCCGAACTTCGCCGCCCGGATCGACGCCCACGCCGGCGTCCACGGGAGGCCGAGCTGCCCGGCGATGCGCCGGAACGTCGCTTCGCCGAGGCTTTCCTGCGCCGCGTAGAGGAGATCGTGCGCCTTCCAGAAACCGCTGTCTCCCTGGCTGGCTCGCGCGAAGCGCGCGAGCTCCGCGGCGTTCTCGGAGTGAGCGTGCATCGGAAGCGGCAGATCCTTCCAGATCAGCCGGACGTCGGCGGGCAGCTCTTCCACCAACCGCGAGAGCGTCGGGGTGACTCGCTTGCAGAACGGGCATTCGAAGTCCGAGAACACGACGAGCGTCACGAGCGCATCGGCAGGGCCGCGCGCCGGATCGTCCGGCCCGATCGGTACGTTCCAGACCGTGCTCGACGCTGCCGCAGCCGAAGGAGCGCTCCCGGACCCCGCGGGCGCTGCGGCGTGCCCCGTCGCGCAGCTCGAGCCCTCGGGAGCGTCCTTCGCGCAGGGAACCAGGCCGACCGGCCACGCCGGCCTGTCGCGAGCAGGCTTGCCGAGGTCGATCTCCGTCGAGGGCTGGCTCGACGGAGGGGGCGGGTTCGCACCGCAGGCAGCGGCGCCGACGAAGCCGAGAATGGCGACCGAGCGATGAGCGAGAGAGCTCGCCTTCATGGCCACACAGCGGAGATAACACGTCCGTACGGATGGCCGCGACCTTTGCGAGCGACGTCGCGTACCTGTTGCCGGGAGTTCGCAGCGGCATCGACGCCGAGCGTTCACAGGTGCCCTGTCGGCATGGTGTCATCGACGTTCGGTTACCGTGACCCGACCGAAATTGCGGACGTCCTCCGTGCACGGCTGGCTGGCGTGCAGGTTGCAAAGCTGGCCATCGCCGTCGGGGCATCGGGCCGTCCCGGGTACTTTCTTGGAGGAGCATCGGCATGAGCACCAGCGAACGGGCATTCGGAGCGATCATTCTCGGCGCGGCGCTGCTCGCCGGTTGCAGCAGCGACTCGGGGAGCGCCTTCTCCCCCGCTGACGCCGGAGACGGGAGCGGCGGTGCGGCCACGGGCGGCGCGGCTTCTCCGGGGGCTGGCGGCACGGCGGGTCAGGGAAACGGGGGCACCGCCAGCGGCGGTGGTGGAATGGCCGCTGCGGGCGGGTCCGTGGCCGCCGGAGGTTCGGCGGCTGCGGGCGGTGCCGGCGGCACGACTCCCGGGGGCTGCGCGGCGCCCGCCGACCGCAAGCAGACGGCCATGTGCGTCACCCTCGCGCCGGAATCGATCACGCCGCAATCCGATCCCGCGCTCGACGAGAAAGGCGTCTTTCTGCTCGAGGTCTTCGACACGCCGACGCCGCCGCAGAAGGATGCTTCGTCGGTGGCGCTCATCGAGCGCGTCGTTCCAGCGAATCCGGGCACGGGGGAGGTCTCGCTTTCGGCGATCCCGATGCAACGTCTGGTCGGCACGTTGCCGGCCGTCGTCTACGTGCGCGCCGTCTTCATCGACAACCCGGCGCGACTTGCGCAGGGCGCGGCTTTCGGCTGGGGCGCGTGGGTGGGCGGCATCGAGCTCGGCGATGGATTCCAGGACAAGGAGCCCATCTTGCCGGTGAAGGTGACCGTGGGTCAGGGCAACGCGCTCACGCTGCAGCTCGTCGCGCTGCGCCGCCTGACCGTGAAGGTGCACGCGAGCGCGACGCCCGTCGGCGACGGCCAGGGTCCGCTCACCGCGGTCGTCGCCGGCGGCGCCGACGCGGCGAAGAAGCCGCCTGCGTTCGGGCTGGCGCGTGCGGCGTGCGCGGACATCTCGAAGGACGTGACGCTGACGGGCTTCGTCATTGGAAAGGGGCCGTACTGGATCACCGGCGTGCTCAACGACCTCGGCCTTCCCGGCGATCTACCCCCCGGAGCCCTTGCCGCGCTCGACGTGACGGCGACCGCCGTCACCATCCCCCAGATGCTCACCTACGCCGCCAGGGACTACACGCCCACGGCGTCCATAGACCTGAGCTACGTCGTCCCGTTGACCGCGGACGCAGGCGGCGTGCCCCCGAACTCGTGCGCGGACCTGTCCGCGCGTGACGGCGGATTGCCCGAAGCCGGCCCTTGAAGGTTGGAGGGCGCCAACGCAGGAACGGGGC
>CAYUAW010000268.1:8705-10459 GCA_964442485.1 uncultured Polyangiaceae bacterium | reverse complement strand
GCGACGACGTACTCCCATTCTCCGCTCGCGAGCTTCGTCATCGCAAAGACGGAGCCAGCGCCGCCAGCACCGCGCAGCTCGTGAAAGACGGCGACGGACATCCCGACGGGCCAGCGCATGCCCGGGACGAGCCTGCGGTAAAGGTCGAGGTACGCTGGAGCCACTCGGACCGACGCGACGAATTCTCCGGCTGAGTGGCCGTGTGCCGTGAAGGGCGCTGTTGCGAGGGGCCATCCGCTTGCTTCTCGAAGGCCCTCCCAGCGCGGCAGCTCGACATGAGGCGCCGGTGCCGACGGAGGAGGACGCTCGCTTGCGCAAGCCACTGCCACGACGATTGTCGACGCGCGGGCCGCGCGCCGAATCGAGCCGTAGCCTCGACACCCTCGTTGCACCGCGCCATGGTACCAACACGCGGATGGGTCGAGCTCGAAGTCCATGGCTGGCGCTCCTTGCGCTCACGGTGTTTGCGTGCGGCGCACGGCAGGCGAACACCGTCGCGATCAGCCAGCCGCCGGTCGCGACTGCACCCGCGCCCGCGCCCGCAGCGGCGACGGCCATCGACCCCCTGCAGACCGACCTCGGCGACAGCGACCAGGACGAGGGCAGCCCGGACGCCGATGACGCTCCCCCCACGGAAGGCCGCGGGTGGCTCGGCGTGGAGCTCGAGCCCGCCGGCGCCGACGAGGGCGGGGTGCGGATCGGGCGCGTCGTGCCCAAGTCGCCGGCGGAGAAGGCGGGCCTCCTCGCCGGCGATCTCATCCAGCGGCTCGACAGCGAGTCCGTGGCGGCGCCCCCGGACGTGGTGTCGGTCGTCTCGCGGCGACGGGCGGGCACGCGCGTGGGCGTCGCGTTCAAGCGCCAGCGCGCCGATCGCCTCGCGGTGGTGACGCTCGAGGCGTACCCGGAGCCGGACGAGATCGTCCGGATGACCTTCGTCGATCAGCCCGCGCCGCAGCTCGAGGGGCTGAAGACGGCGCAGGGTAGCTTCGCGCCGACCATCGCGGCCCAGCGCGGGCAGGTGCTCGTCGTGGAGTTCTGGGCGCCGTGGTGCGTCGCGTGTCGCGCGCTCATTCCGCACATGAATCAGTGGCACGCGCAGTACGCGGCGCGCGGCCTCCACGTGGTGGGCATCACCGGCGATCCGCTCGCGCGCGCGGCGACCGCGGCGAAGGAGCTCGGCATGGAGTACCCCGTGGCTTCCGACGAATCGGGCAAGACCATCATGGCGTACCAGGCGCGCGCGATCCCCGCGGTGTTCGTGATCGATCGCGCCGGAACGGTGCGCGACGTGATGGTCGGCTACGACGCGGTGAAGCTCCCCAAGCTCGACGCGCTGGTGCTGAAGCTGCTCGCCGAACGCTAGGGCGACGCCTGGACGAGGGCGGGTACCTCGCAAGACATGTGGAGCCCTCCATCCCCGCTCCGGCGCGCCGGCCCGGTGCTACGCTCCGCGGGCTTGAACGAGCAAGGAAACCGCGTCGCCCGCGCCATCGCGGTGGCCCTGCTCGCCCTGAGCTCGGTCGCTCGCGCCGACGTCTCCATCGCGAGCCTCGCGCGCGCACAGGCCATCACCGGCGTGCGCGCCGGGACGTCTCGCGGCGTCCTCGGACGTGACACGCTGTCGGCGATCGTCGAGCTCCCCGAGGACGCCACGCCGCCCGGCGTACAGCGTGTCAGCCCACACTTCGGGGTGATGCAGGGGCCACTGGCCGACCTCGACGCGTTCTCCACGGCTCACCCGACATGGCCACTGA
>CAYUAW010000268.1:0-8605 GCA_964442485.1 uncultured Polyangiaceae bacterium | reverse complement strand
GACGCCCTGATTGCCGCAGGGAAGGCGAGCACCATCTCGACCGACTCGGTGGGGCACGGGACGCACGTCGCGTCGCTCGCTGCCGGCAACGGAGGCCGCCAGAAGCGCTACGTGGGCATCGCGCCGGAAGCGCCGCTCATCATCGCGCGAGCCATCGACTCGTCGAACGAGATCAGTGACTCGACGGTGCTCTCCGCCGCAAGCCTCGTCTTCACGCTCGCCGACGAGCTCGGAAAGCCAGCCGTGCTGAACCTGAGCCTGGGCAGCAACTTCGGTCCACATGACGGCAGCTCCGCCCTGGAGCGCGGCCTCGCGGATCTCGTCGGCGACGACCACCCGGGACGCGCCATCGTGGTCGCGGCGGGGAACAGCGCGGGGCTCTTCGACGGCGATCTCGGCTATCCGTCGCCCTTCGGCGTTCACACGGACGTCAGCATTCCGCCCGCGTCGAGCGTGGACGTGCCCGTCCTCACGCCGCCTGCTCCGAGTGCCGGAGATACGGTATCGGGGACGATCTTCGTATGGGCGTCATTTCGTCCTGGCGACGACATCGCGGTCGGCGTCGAGACCAGCAGCGGCGAGCTCGCGCCCGTCCAGGCGAAGGGGCAGTTGGGGACGTTCGGCGTGGAGGGCCAGCTCACTGCGACGGTGGCCGTGCACGCCCTCAGCGAGCTGCGACAGCTCGGAGTGCCGGACGAGGACGCAGCGGCCGTCATCATCGAGGGGACCTGGCCGAGGAACGAGACGTTCTCGCTGCGGCTCGCGGGCGCCGGCTCTGCGAGCCTCTGGGTCGACGCGACCGGCGACGTGGGGTCCGATTCCGGCGGTATCGGTGCGCTGTTTCCCGCATCGACGAAGGAAGCGACGATGACGATTCCCGCGTGCAACGCTGCGTTGATCTCGGTGGGAGCCACCCTGAATCGCACGTCGTGGACGGATCGCGTGGGCGCCCCCATCACACTGACCTCTTTCGGGGGCGTGACCGATCCGCCGCTCGATTCCGTCGGGTTCTTCAGCTCGGCAGGGCCGACCAGCGATCAGCGCCTCAAGCCGGACATCCTGGCACCCGGAGCGTTCGTGGTGGGCGCGATGAGCCATGACGCCGACCCGCGCACCAGCGCGTCGAGCATCTTCGGGGAGACGGGGTCCTGTACGCCGGCCGCCGATTGCTCGGTGATCGACGCGACGCACGCCGTCACCGTCGGCACGTCGATGGCCGCACCCATCGTCACCGGCGCGGTGGCGCTCCTCCTCGAGCAGAACCCGAAGCTCACCGCACAGCAGGCGCTGACCTTGCTCCAGGCAGGGGCCCGTCACCCGCAGGGTCGCGTTCCGTATCTCGCGCAGCTCGGCGCGGGGGTCCTGGATCTTCCCGGCATCCTCGACGTCGAGAAGGCCGAGGCGACGAAGGTCGTGCGCACGCCGGCTGCGAAGAACAGCTTTCTCTCGGTGGGAGCGAGCTATGCGCATCCCGATCCGTCGTGGACCGTCCCTGTGCTGCTCAAGATGCGCGATGCCGACGGAAAGCCCGCGGACGGCTTCGATGCGTCGAAGCTCGCCGTGGAAGTCACTTCGGGACGACTCGCCAGCGACGTGGCCCGCGCGGCGCCCGGCCTGTACCGTCTGGCCGTCGCGGCCGATCGCGACACCGGCGGCGCCGACCTCGGCATTCGAGTGAAGTTCGACGGCCAGGTGATCGCGGCGGAATCCATCCCCATCGCGGTCGACATCAGCACGGCGCGCGGGGGGTTCTCGGCGCGCGGGGGCTGCTCCGTCGCGTCTTCCGGCAGCGCGTCGACGACCTTCGGGTGGCTCGCCGGCGCGGCGCTCACTGCCTGGCGAGGTAGACGGTGTAGCCGTGCGGCTCGAACGGCTCGAAGTCGGGATCGAATGGGTAGGTCGGGCCGAGACCGCCGAGGTTCGTCCCGGCGATGAGCAGGCCCGCGGCGCCGCCGAGCTCGCCGACGACGCGCTCGACGTGCGTCTCGCGCTCGAGGTACGGCACGTCGATGCGGCGCACGACGTGACCGTCAGCCGCGACCAGCGCGAGCACCCAGCGAAACGAAACCGGCGGCTCCCAGTCAGCCTGGAACGCAATGGTCCCGCTCGTGGCTCCGCCGTCGAGAGCAACCCAGAGATAGGTCGAGCCCGTTGGTTCGATTGGCCGCGCGGGAGAGAGCCTTCGCGGTAGCGATGAGAGGGGGACGCTCCACTCGAAGCGAACGCGACCGAAATTACCGGTCCAGCGCAGCAGCGGCCACGCGAGCTCCGCGTCCCGCGTGCCAATGAACGCACGGGCGAGCGAGAAGTCCGCGTAGAATCGCGCGACGTCGCTCGGCGTCGGGCCGAACGTCGCCCGGAGGACGTCGAGCACGTCGGGTTCGTTCACCCAGCGCGCGTCGGGAGGGCTCGGAGGGCCGGCTGACAGCGCATAGGTTGCGAGCGCGGCGTCGGCGCCCGCGCCGCGACCGCGCGTGGTGCCGAGGTATTCGAAGAGCAACGCACCGCCCCCTTCGAGCCGCGAAAGGTCGCGGGCCGCGACGGCCCGCTCCGGCTCCGCCTGCGCGTCGTCGATGATCCTGGTGTCGGAGGAGGTGGGGAAGCCTGCGTGCAGCCAGAGCTCCGTGGCGAGCGCGCGGCGCGCGAAGGGCGACTCGGAGGCGTCGAGCCGGAGGGCGACGGCTTCGCTCACGCAGAGCGACGCGGCTCGCTCGACGAGCTCCGCCTGGTCGCCGGCCACACAGAAGCCCGCGGCGCGGTCGCGCGCGACGGTGGGAGGTGACTCGTCGACGCCCATGACGAGCGCGCGGTCGTCGTGTTCCAGGTACATGTCGAGTGCGGGGCCGCCTCCGTGATTCGAGTCGTCCAGTGGGCCCGGGGCGCCGAGGCAGAGGACGATGCGCTCGTAAGCGGATTCGAGCGCGCCCAGCCACGCAATAGCTCGCAATGCATCAGCTTTTGCCGCCCGATGGACGCACAGCGGATATTTAACCGAGCAAGCGGGAAGGTCGTGCTGCGCGGTGGGTCGCGGCGACGAAGCGCGGGCCGCACCCTTTGGAATTGCCGGATCCAGTGCTGCCGGAGGTCGTTCCTTGGTCGGACTCCCACCCCCGAGGAGGAGCTGGGCTCGCCCCGTGCTCGCGGTCCCGACGAGCACCACGACGGCCGCCGAGGCAATAGCCTTGGCCTCGCATTTGACAGCGCGTCGCACACCCCGCGTATACTCGCAAAAGCGCTCGCGATCGCGTGGTCGCTCAACGGACAATGTCCCCGCCCTTCGATCCGACCCATTCCGTTCAGTTCGATCTCGACCGAGGCCGCATCACGATGCCGGGGGCTGACCCGCGGCTCCTGGTTCCCGCAGACGCTCTTGCGCGTCTGTGCGCCGGCGCCGACGCAGACACAGTGAGGGATTTCGGGCGCGGGCTCGGAACCGAGATGGGCCGGCGCGTCATGGGACGGCTCGGGGATGGAAGCTCCGTCTCGGCGATGGTCGAGCACCTCGGGGGCGAGCTCGCGCTCGCGGGCTTCGGTTCGCTCGGCGTCGAGGTGTGGGGGCGCGCGCTCGTTCTCACGATCACCGATTCGCCCCTCGGCTCGGACGGCGACGCCTTGCTCGCTTCGGTCCTGGAGGGCGCCATCCAGCGCGCTGTCGCACGCGATGCCGCCGTGGTGCGCATCGAGCGCTCGAACGGCAAGACCCGACTCGCGGTGCTCCGACCCTCAACCGCGGAGAGCGTGCGCCGGTGGCTCGGAGAGGGCGCGTCGTGGGGCGACGTCCTCGCGCGCTTGAGTTCGGCATAGCGAAGGACAATCCCAAGGTGAACGTCCAGCAACAGATCGCCCGTCTCGAGTCGCTGCTCGCTCGCATCCAGCGGAACGCGGGGCGTCCGCGCCCGGCGTCGGCCGCGACGCCCGAGCCCGCCGTCGAGGCAAGGCCTCCCTCGGAACCGCCCGACAGCGCGCCGCCCACAGATCGCGCCGAGAACTTCGACGAGAAGCCGACCGCGCCGCCGCTCGCCGCTGCCGCAACCGCAGAAGCACGCGAGGACACTGGCGCCGAGGTCGAAGAGCTCGACATGGGTGACGACGAGCTCGTCGAGATCGCCGTCGAGACCGTCGAAGAAGAGGAGCTGGTCGCCATCGAGTCACCGCTGGTCTCGACGGAAGTGACGTTCGAAGAGGAACGCCCCGCGCCGCTCGCGAACGAGCTCGCCGAGGAGCCCGCTCCAGAGTCCGCGCCGCGGCCCGCCGCGCAGGTCGGCGAAGAGGCGGACCTCGAGCCTCCCGTGAAGACACCGCCGCCCGAATCGGGGCGACAGGTCGTCGCGGCGCCCGTCGGGATCTCCGGCGAGATGGAGCTGCCCGAAGTCGCCGCCATCGCATCGCTCGAACCGGATCTCTCGGGCCGTGCCATCTCCGAAGCGCCCGAGGGCGCGCCGTCTGCGTCGCAGCTCGGAGAGACGGTCGAGCTCGAGGGAGCGGACGGACCGCCGGCACGCATCGAGCTGCTCTCTGCGCCGATGAACGTGCCGCCGCAGGAGGAGATCGCACCGGACGACCTCGAGATGTCGCTGCCGCAGAAGGAGTACGGCGGCGGCTACGACGCGGAGCTCGCGCCGCCGTCGCGCGCATCGGAAGATCTCGCGCGACACCGTCAGCAGGTGGCGATCGCGGAGCACCCTCCCACGGAGCCCCCGGTGTCGCTCGCGTCGCCGGTTTCAGTCGCGTCTCAATCGCTTTCGCCGGTAGACCAGATCGCTCCCGAGCCCGGGCTTTCGTCGGCCCCGGTCGGCCCGGGAGAACGCGCTGCGTCTCCGATCCTCGTCGGCAGGCCTTCGCTCGGCGAGGTGACGGTGACCGAGATGCGGCGCTCCGCGCCGCCCGAGCTCCCCGATACGTTCCTCGCGCTGCTCGACACGTCGCTCTCCATCGAGGCGTAGCGGTTCGTTGCTTCGCGTGCGTTCAGCCCGCGAAGGAGTCTGCCGCACCGGGGTCGAGCCAGGTGACCGCCTCGTCCCGGAGCCACGTCCGCTGGCGCCGTGCGAAGACGCGCGTCGCGCGGACGACGCTGTCGAGCACGCCGTCGTGCGGGCCCACCCCTCGAGCGAGCGCGTCCGCGATCTGACGATAGCCGACGGCGTTCATCGCCCGGCAGCTCGCGTATCCGTCGGCCACGAGCCCGCGCACCTCGTCGACGAAGCCGGCGTCGAACATGCTGCGTGCCCGCGCTGCGATGCGCTCCGACAGCGCTTCCTGCGACCACCTCACGCCGACGAGCCGCGCCGCGTGGCGTCGCTCGCGAAAGCCGTGCGCCGCGTGCCACTCGCTGAGCGGCCTTCCCGTGAGCTCGCGGACTTCCAGAGCGCGACTGACGCGAACGAAGTCGTTCGGCGCGAGCTTCCGCGCGGACTCCGGATCGACGCGGTCGAGCTCGGCGTGGAGCGCCGGCCGCCCTTCGCGCTCGGCCGTCGCGGCGTGACGCGCGCGGACGGCGTCGTCCGCGGGCGGCGCCGGAACGAGCCCGAGCAGGAGGGCGCGCACCCACAGGAACGTCCCACCGCACACGATGGGTACGCGACCGCGCGCACGGATGCCGTCGATGACGTCCTCGGCAAGAGCGGCCCAGCGAGCTGCGTCCATGGGCTCGCTCGGTTCCGCGATGTCGATCAGGTGGTGCGGGACACGCTGACGCTCCTCGGCGGTCGGCTTGCCCGACCCGACGTCGAAGCGGCGGTAGACCTGGACGCTATCCGCGCTGACGATCTCGCCGCCCAGCCGCTCCGCGGCGCGGAGCGCGAGCGCAGACTTGCCCGACGCCGTCGGGCCGACCAGGACGAGAAGGGGCTCTTTTTCGGTCATCCGCGCGCTCGCACCCGCGTGACTGTAAGGCGGGGGCGCCTTCTAACGTTAGGTTACGCAAGCGGTCCAGATGGTCGACCACCCCACATGCCTCACCCGCCGGCTTCGAGACCGGCCGGCTCCGCGCTCCCCTCCTCGAGGCGCGCGTGAACGAGGACCTGAATCGACCCGAGCGGCTGCGCTGGGAGGCCGAGCGGGTCGCTCGGGCTCGGGCCGGGGACCGTGGCGCATTCGCCGAGATCTACAGGGCTTACGCGCCGGGGCTCTTCGCGCGCGTGCTCTTGCCGAAGCTCGGCAATCGAGAAGCGGCCGAGGACGCACTCGCCGAGACCTTCCGCACCGCGTTCGAGCGCCTCGACGGCTTCGAGGAGCGCGGCGTGAGCCTCTTCTTCTGGCTCTCGCGCATCGCGACGAACAAGGCGCTCGACATGCATCGCGCCAGGGCGACCACTGGACGGGCGCTCGCGAGCTTCGAGAGCTTGCTCGCGCCGCTCGGAGAGGGACCGCCCGATCCAGACGAGCTCTTCGAGCTGCGCGGCAACGCCATGCGGGTGAAGAAGGCCGTGGAAGACGTCCTCGCTCGCCTCAATCCCCGCTATCGTCGCGCGATCGAGCTCCGCTTCGTGGAGGAGCAGACGCGCGAGGAGTGCGCGCTCGCCCTGGACGTGAAGCTCGGCACCTTCGACGTGCTACTTTTGCGAGCGCTCCGCGCGTTTCGCAAGGAATGGACCGCCGTCGTGGGAGAGGAGACACCTCGTGACTCTGGATGACGAGGAGCCCACCGCCGAGGAGCTCGAGGAAGCCGAGCGCCTCGCACGCGCACTCGAACGCGGGCACGCGCCGGGCGCCGCACCTGAAGACGCGCTCGCGGCGGCCGCGCTGCTCCGCTTTGCCAAGGACGGCGGCGCGCTCGAGGACGAGCGTGGGCAGCGCATCCTGGAAGACGCACTCGCGGGCGCGCGACCTCCTCCGGCGCGGCCGCGACTGCGGTTCACGCTGCTCGGGCTGCTCGGGCTCGCAGCGGCCGGCGCGGCGTCCGTCGTGCTCGTTCAGCGAGGGCAAACGGCGGAGGGGGAGGCGTCGCTACCGGCTCCTCCACGCGAGCTCCTCGAGGCGCAGCTCGCTGCCGCGAACGGCCCTTCGAGCCTCGCAGCGCTGGACGACGAGACCGCGAGATACCGCGGCGCGGTGTATGCGAAGCTCCGGGAGCGATACGGCAAATGAGCACGCGACTCGCGTCGAAGCGTCGTTCGTGCGGCATTCCGCGCCGTCAGCTCGGGTGGGGCTCCCTGCTCGTCGCCGCGCTCGCTCTGCTCGCCGCGTGCGCTGGCTCGAGAGACGACACGGGCAGCTGGGTCACCAGCGCGGAGACCGCGCACCACGAGGCGGACCGGCTGCTCGCCGCCGGCGACGCGCATGGCGCGCGTGACGTGCTCCAGCGCCTGGAGACGACGATGCCGGGGGACGCGAACGGAGCGACGCGCGCCGTTCACGCGGATCTGCTGTACCGAGTCGCGGAGCTCGACCTGCGCGAGAACGACGTGAAAGGGGCAGTGGACTCGGCGACGCGGGGGCTCGAGCTCGGTCGCTCGAACGATGCCTTCACGACGAACCTTCTGATCGTCAGGGGGCGTGCGCACGAAAAATTGGGCGACGCCGTCGCCGCGAGCCGCGACTATCATGACGCTCTGGTCATCACCGAGGCCCTTCTCGACCGGAGCCTCGAGGGCAATTCGCCGTGAATCGATCGCTCGCGCTCCGCACCCGGACTCCCATCGCACTCGCCGCGTTCGCATCGCTCGTCGCAGCGGGTTGCAGCGCGGGCCACCCCGCGCCTGCCGCGCCGAACAGAGCGCCCGCCACGGAGTCCGTCGCGCCCGCGTCTCCCGCACCAGCGGACGCTGACCGCGCCGAGGAAGCCCCCGCTTCGGGCGCCCCGGCACCGCCGCCCGCTGGCGCCTCCGCACCGAGCTCCACGAAGGCGGAGAGCGAGCGTGCGGGGCCCTCGGACATGGACGTCTGGGGACGCCAGCTCGAGAACGCGCTCACGCTTTCTGCGCCGGACTGTTCGACGGCGTGGGCCCTCCGCGACAGGATCTGCGATCTTGCGCAGCGGCTCTGCGACATCGCCGGACGGAGCGCGGAGCCCGAAGTTGCCGAGCGGTGCAGCGACGGCCGAGCGCGCTGCGAGCGGGCGACGACCCGCGTTCGCGCCGGGTGCGCGGAGTAAGACGCGCGGGCGACGCTGGCTTCCAGGTGGGTTGGCTGGGGGTGGGAGCTGGGGGTAGGGGTAGGCGTGGGAGCTGGGGGTAGGGCCAGGGCGGAGGAGGGAAGGAGGGGGGGAGTGCGGGCAGAGCGAAATAGACGTTGTTCCGAAACGCGTCGTCAGTCGTCCGCCCGCGGGGCGGAGCCACGCGGGCCGCCAAGACCCGGAAGGCATGGAAGACCAGATCACGATCCTCCAATGAAAGGCCAGTGAGACTACCGGCGACGCCGGCGCCGAACGCTCGCAGAAC
Organism: uncultured Polyangiaceae bacterium; assembly: GCA_964442485.1. Lineage (GTDB taxonomy): Bacteria > Myxococcota_A > Polyangia > Polyangiales > Polyangiaceae > DASZVB01. Next base: position 227 of record CAYUAW010000268.1, on the reverse strand, counting down.
ACGAAGGTCGCGAGACCTGGCCAGATGGAGCGGTGGAAAATCAGCCAGTGAGACTACCGGCAACGCCGGCGCCGACTCTTCTCGGTAAGAGAACGTCGCGAGAGGATTCTCGATGGCACGGTGGAAAATCCCCAGGTGGAAAATCAAACCCGGAAAATCAAAACTCCCCAGACCCTGTAAGTCAGATCCAGGACCCGCGTTCTTCGTCTGAACCCCACACGGAGGCC
>CAYUAW010000267.1:0-10470 GCA_964442485.1 uncultured Polyangiaceae bacterium | reverse complement strand
TCGCGGAGTTCCGCATCTTTGATGCTTCGGGGACGACGTCGGCGTCGATGGGAATCTACTACCGCGCGCCGGACCTTGCCACAGACGGCCACCCAGGCAGCGGCATCGGAATGCCCGCGGGCGGCTACTGGATGCTCTTCTCCTGGACCTTCCAGCTCGGATCGGTGCAGAGCGTGCACTGGCTGCCGACGAACATGGTCGCGACGCTCGCGTCTCCCATGAGCTTCCACCGGAGCCACGCGGCGGCAGCCGCCGTGATCCGATCGGAGTTGGGTGCCTGCAGTATGCCGAGATGACCGCCGGGGAACTTGCCGTAGAAGACCGGCGTCGTGGCGTTCATGAAATCCGTGTCGCAGTTGGCCGCGGCGATGTCGCAGTCGGAGCTGAGGATGTTGCAGCTCGCGTCACCGGTGATGCCGCAGAAGAACGCAGCCGGCGCGCGCAGGTTCTGGATGCGATCGGCTTCCATGTTGCCGCCGGAGACGTGCACGGTCGTCGTGAGCCGCGGGTCGTTCGCGATGGTGAACGTCGCGAGGCTACCCATCGAGTAGCCCATCGAGGCGATCTTCGTGGTGTCGAGCTTACCGAACAGGGAGCTGCCCTGGCGCCCGTTCTCGGCGATGGCCCAGTCGATGCCGGCGATGATCTCCTGACCGAGCTCCACTTCCTGCCCGATGTCCGGCACCGTGTTCGACGCAATGACGACGAAGCCTTGCGTCGCCAGCCTCGGCAGGAACGGATAGTCGCTCGGTTTGGTCCCTCCGCCGCTCATCCACCCGACGATCGGGTTCTTCGCACCCGCGGGAGCGAGCGGCGACGGCATGTAGACCGTGTAGTTGCCGTTCGGTCCGGAGCTCGGCACGATCTGACTCATGAACGGACCGTCCTTGGCGTAGTCGGTCACGGCCGGGAACGGTGTCACGCCGGTCGCCGGGGACTCGCCCGCTCCCGCGCTGTTGCCCAGCCCGCCACCTGCGCCACCGGAGGCCGCCGTGCTGCTGCCGGCGCTGCCGCCGCTGCTGCAGTGCAGGGAAAGGAGAGAAGGGACGAGCGCGCACAGAAGCGCGCCGGACTTCCGCCGCGGGCTGGTCACGCGCGCACTCTACTCGCACGCGCGGGGGCCGGTCCTTTCTGGGAGGCTACAACATTGCTACAAGAAACATGACATCATCTGATCGCCGCCGGTAGCGCGCCTGCCCATGATCTTTCGTTTCGACGAATTCGAGCTGGACGCGGAAAAGCTCGTGCTCACACGAAAGCACGAGGCGGTGCGAGCGGACGCTCTCGTGCTCCGGCTGCTTTCGGTGCTGGTCGAGCAAGCGGGGGAGCTGGTCACCAAGCGCACGCTGGTGGCGCGTGTGTGGGGCGACCGTGTGGTGTCGGAGAACGTCATCACGGTCGCGATGACACGCCTGCGAAAGACGCTCGGGCAGGCCGCCGGCCAGCGTGAGTTCGTCGTCAACGTTCACGGGCGCGGCTACCGGTTCGTGCGCGAGGTGACGGCCATCGCCCCGCCGCCCGCGGCGACGCTCGTGCGCTCGCTTCGCGGGTTGCCGTTCGTGGGGCGCGACAGGGTCCTCGACGACCTCCGCGGCGCGCTTTCGCTCGCGAAGAGCGGACACGGAAGCGTCGCCGTGCTGATGGGTGAGGCGGGAATCGGCAAGACCAGCGTTGCCGAGGTGCTCGAGGGAGAAGCGCGTGCCGAAGGGTTCGCCGTGGTCTGGGGTCACTGCAAGGAGGCCGGGCACACGCCGCCGCTCTGGCCATTCGTGCAGGCCGTGCGAGGCCTCCGCGAGGCGGCGCGCGGCGCAGAGGACGAACCACGGCTCGCCGGCGCCCTCTCGACGCTCGGTGCCGCGCTCCCGGAGCTGGACGGCGCCCGGTCGGGAGAGCGCGCGGACGGCGAGGCCGCGTCGCACCCGCCCGCGGTGGAGCACCGTCTCCTCGACGCGATGGCACGCGTGATCACCCTCGTCGCCGAGCGGGTCCCGTGTGCCATCGTCCTCGACGATCTACAGAACGCGGACTCGGCGTCGCTCGAGATGCTTCGCTACGTCACCGGCGAGATCTCCCGGAGCCGGGTGCTGCTCGTCGCAACCTTGAGGAAGGGCGTGACGCCGGACGCCCCCGGCGATCGTCATCTCGCGCACGTCCTCGGGCACCGGAACACGACTCGCCTCGAGCTCCGCAGGCTCGAGGAGGTCGACGTGCTTCGCTACGTCACCGCCGTCGTCGACGATCCTGCCGGCTCGACCGCACACGTCGTCTTCCTGAAGAGCGAGGGCAATCCGTTCTTCATGGCGGAGCTGGTGCGCTTGCTGAAGAGCGGCGCAGCGCGCGACGGGGCGACGCTCTCGGTGCCGAGCGCCGCCCTCGATCTGCTGCGGCAAAGGCTGAACGGTCTCGATCCGGCGTCGAGAGACCTGCTCTCCGTCGCATCGGTGCTCGGAAACCAGTTCGACCTACCGCTGCTCCAGAGCCTGTCCGGCGTCGAGCCGGCCGCGCTGATGGCGAGCCTGGACGCGGCACTCGCGGCCGAGATCGCGCTACCCGCGAACGACTCCAGGACGTCCTTCCGCTTCGGTCACGATCTGCTGCGCGGGCTCCTGTACGACGACCTCCCGGGAACGCGACGTCGGTCGCTTCATCGGATGATCGTGGACGCTCTGGCCGAGGGCGCGCTGGCGGGGCGCCCTCGGCCGCCGTCGGAGCTCGCCTACCACGCGTACGCCGCCCTTCCGGAAGGCGACGCACGCGCGGCCGTTCGGTACTGCGCAGAGGCGGCGGGGGCCGCGGCGAGCCTCCGTGCATACGCCGACGCGATCAGGTATTTGAAGCATGCTCGCGAGGCGCTCGAGCTCGTCCCGCACGCGAGCGCACGCCTCCGCCTGACTCTCTTGCTGCAGCAAGCGTGGTGCGCTCGCGCCAGCTCCTCGATGGAATTCGAGGCGACCGTGCGCGAGGCGATGACCCTGGCGCGCGCGCAGGGCTCTGCGTCGTCGCTCGCGCAGGCAGCCTTGCTCCTCGACCTTCACCCGGGCTTTCCCGCGTTCAGCGGCGCGCGCGCCGCCCTCGAGGAAGCCCTCGAGAGCCTCTCGCCCTCCGACGACGTCTTCGCCGCTGCGCTGGGACGCCTCGCCATCTGCGCGCCGGCGGCGTACGACATCGGGCTCTCCTCGGAACGGCTCGAGCAAGGCATCGCGCTCGCGCGGTCGTCGCGCTTGCTGCTCTCTCCGTACACCGTGGAATGCGCGCGCCTCTACTCGAGGGGCGGCCCCGCGCACGCCGCCGAGGAAGCGCTCGCGCTCGCCGCGATGGAGCGCCTCTGCGCGGAGAACCCGGGCGTCCTGAGCGTGACACCGGCGTTGCTCTCGTTACACCGCGCGATCCGGAGCGCGCAGCGTGGTGCGCTGCCGGCCGCGGCGGAAGCCGTCGAAGCGTGCGCGACGCGATGCCGTCAGCTGGGACATCACGAGCTCTTCTGGCACGCGGAGCGGTTCCGCATTCTCTCTCGAGTGAACGCCGACGAACGCGACGGCGTCGCGGCGGCCCTCCGCGAGCATCACCGACGTGGGCAGCGCGACGCGATCGTGGGCCGCGAGGTGTTCGTCGCCCACGACGAGGCCGTCGTGCTCGCGAGCGCCCCGGACCCCGAAGCCGGCGTGCCCGTCACGGCGCTGGCGTTCCAGGAGGACGACCCGCCGAGCATCTGGTCGCTCAAGGTCCGCGCGCTTTCGGCCGCACACCGGCTCGAGGAAGCGCGGCAGTCGCTCCGTCGGATCCGTCCGGCGGCCCTCGGTCGCCTGCCCTGCGACCGGGATTTCCTCGGGACGCTCGGCGCGCTCGCGCACGCGTCCCTCGCTCTCGGCGAGCTCGAATATGCCGAGGCGATCGCTGCGTTGCTCTCGCCGTACGAGGGCGCCTTCTGCATTCACGTCGCGTATCTGTGCGAGGGCTCGGTGAGTCATGTGCTCGGCTCGATCGCCGACGCACTCGGGCGCAGCGTCGACGCGGCCGCGTGGCTCGACGCAGGCGCCGACCTCGACGAACGAGCGGGCTTCCTGCGCAGCGCCCGCGAGGCGCGCGCGACGCGAGGTCGGTCGACGAGTCACGGCGCCCAAGCGTGACGGCAAGGGATGGCGAGTGCGCCGGTCGGCGGCTCCGACCGGAGAAGTCGCGTGACGGCGCGTGTTCGCGCTAGGTTGGCGCCGCCCACGTCGAATGCGTATCCAGCAGCGAACCCACGGTCAGAGGCGCTCGCCCGAGCCCTGCCGTGCGCTCGTTCCGTCGCGGGCTACGCTTCGCCTGTTGAGCGGCGTCGTCGCGCTCCTTGGAGCGACGCGCGCTGCCGCCGACGACACGGTCTCGGAAGCGGTGCACGTATCGTACGCCGCATCGGTCGGGTGCCCGGGGCAGGACCTCTTTCTACGAGAGGTGTCGGAGCGCACCAGCAAGCTTCGCCTCGCGGCCCCTGACGAGCCCGGGCGACGCTTCGCGGTCAGCATCAGTGGGAGCGCGGCGCAGGCGAGCGGAGAGCTCCTGATCGTCGGAGTCGACGGCACGAGCACGCGGCGCGGCGTCGGGCGCGGAAGCTGCGATGAGGTCGTGTCGGCGCTCGCGCTGATCACCGCCCTGGCGATCGACCCGGACGCGGCCTCGAACGAAACGTCGACGACGAACGCCGGAGCGAACGCCGCGCCGAACGCGCCGTCATCGGCCGAGGCGCCCGCAGCCGCCGCGCCTCCTCCTGCCGTTGCGCCGCCTCGCGCGCCGGTGTTGCCGCCGTTCGTGGCGCCGCCGGCAGCACCAGTGGAGGCGCCGCGCACCGGAGCCGGGCTGCGCTGGGAAGTCGGAGCGTCGGCGGACGCGCTCGTCGGGATCGTGCCCAGTCCCGCATTCGGCGGAGGTGTCTTCGCCGCAGCGTCACCGCGAGCCGCCGGCGGATGGAGGCCGAATGGCAGAGCGTCGCTTCTCGCCTTCGCCGCCAGCCCGACGTTCGAGCGCGGTGTCGGCGCCGATCTGCTCTGGGCGATGGCGCGCCTCGAGGCGTGCGTCACCCGCGCCCTGGTCGACGAGCTCGCGCTGGGCGCGTGCGCTGCCTTCGACGCTGGCGTGCTCCACTCGCAAGGGACCGGCGTCGATCATCGTGACTTCGGGACCCACGGCTGGTTCGCGCCGGGCGTGCTCGGACGGGTCGAATGGGCTCCGGGCGGGCGGGTCGTCTTCACGGCGACCGGCGGCGTCACGGTCCCGCTTCATGGCTACCCGTTCACCTACGTGGACGCCTCCGGGGCCAATTTCACGCCGTTCTCGATGCCCACTAGCGCCGGGCTCGCCGAGGTCGCCGTCGGATACCGATTTCGGTGATCCGGACGGCGATTTCCGGCCATTCGAGATGATGAGGCCCTGCGAGCCCGGGCGTTCGACACTCGCTCACCGGGCCGGCTCGATGGGGCGGGACGCCGGCTCGGGGCATCATCGGGACGAATGCAGCAGGTGGACCGGAAGCTCGGCGACGCGCTCGACCCGGGGGGAACCACCGCGGCTCCCCAGTCGGACGCCCTTCGCCTGCGCGCACTCGTCGACGCCGAATACGAATTCGTGTGGCGCTCGCTGCGCCGTCTCGGCGTCGCGGAGGGAGACGTGGACGACGCACTGCAACAGGTCATGCTCACGCTGTCGCGCAAGCTCTCGCTCGTGAAGCGCGGCAGCGAGCGCTCGTTCCTCTTCCAGACGGCGCTGCGAGTGGCGGCCGATCGGCGCCGGAGCACACGGCGACGCCGTGAAGTCGTGACCGACGTGGTCGACGAACGCGCTGACGAAGCGCCGAACGCGGAGGTCCTGATGGACCTGCAGCGCGCGAGGACCCGGCTGGATCGGATCCTCGACTCGATGTCGCTCGAGCTGCGTGCGGTGTTCACGCTCTTCGAGCTCGACCAGATGACCCTCACCGAGATCGCCGAGCTCCTCGCCTTGCCGCGCGGGACGGTGGCGTCGCGGCTCCGCCGGGCGCGAGAGGACTTCAAGGCCCGCGCCGCGCTCTTCGACCACCCGAATGACGAAGGAGGTTCTCGATGAAGGACCCACGTCCCCTGCTGCTCGACGATCCATCGCTCGCCGAGCGCCTCCTGCTCTCCTCCGCGGTGCTCGATCGACCGCCCCCGGGCGGGAAAGCGAGGGCGCTCGTCGCGCTCGGCCTGGGCGCGAGCGTCGGGACGGCGGCGACACCGAGCAGCGCCGCGGCGGGGGCTCCATTGCCGGCGCTCGTCGGCAAATGGCTCGCCACCGGGGCGCTGAGCGGCCTCGTTGTCGCCTCGAGCGTCGCAGTGGTCGCGCATCGTCTCGTCGCTCCGGCCAGGCCGGCGATGTCGACGGTCGCGCCGGCTCGGGCTACGGCGCCGGCGTCGCTCGCACCGACGCAAGCCGTGTCACGCTCGAGCTCGCCCGAGGCTTCGCCCGCGCTCGAGCTCGGAGCCACCGGAGCGCCGGCCAGGAGCTTCGCCGGGGAAGCCACTGCGAACAGCGTGCGCACGGCGCCGCGCGGTACGCATGCGGTACGGCCGGCGCCGGTGCAGAGCCTGTCCGCGGAGATCGCCGCGCTCGATGCCGCGCGGCGCGCGCTCGCTGCCGGCGACGCCGCCCATGCTCTCGGGCTCCTGCAGACGCACGACGTCGATTTCCCCGTGGCGACTCTCTCGCAGGAAGCGACCGTGCTGCGCGTCGAAGCGCTGCACGCGCTCGGACGAGACCCGGAGGCAGCGCTCGCCGCGAAGCAATTGCTCGCGACCGATCCACACAGCGCACACGCGAAGCGCATCCGTTCGATCCTCGCCACGCTGCCGAAGGAGCCGTGATCCGATGACGGCTTGCTGGCCATCTGTCCGTGCGTGGGCCAATGCACCCGCGAATGCCCGGGCAAGGACGCCCGCGCGAACGGGATGCGGCGGCGAGGAGACAGGCAAATGAACGCGACGAACATGGGCTCGGTCAGGTGGGGAGCTTGCGTGTGGATCGTTCTCGGGCTCACCGCGTGCAGCGGCGGCATCTCGATCGGCAAGGACGATTCGAAGCTCGGCGGCAGCGGCGGCGCGGGCACGGAAGACGGCAAGCACGGCAGCACGGGAGGCGCCACCGCAGCGACGACCGACGAGATGGGAAGCGGCGGCTCCGTCAATCTGCCCGATTCCGGGTCCGGAGCGAGCACGGGAACGGGAACGGGAACGCGCGGCAACGCGCACGGCGCCAGTTCCGGAACGTCGGCGTGTGGGAGCTCCGATGGATGGACGACGCTTCTCCACGTCGAGGGCACCCTCTCCCCAGGTCCTCTGGCGCTGTGCGTCCGCAAGGTCGCCAAGACGAGCATGGTCCTCACTGCGCTACGCGGCGATTTCACGGGCAACGGGACGGCGACGCTCTACACCAGCGCCGCGACCGGGCCCGATGGACCCTGCGCAGGCACGTTTCCGAGCGAGGGCATGGTGGCGCACGAGCTCGTCGTCATGACGGATGGGCACGGCGAGGTCGAGCTTCCGAGCTCCGGTGCGCTGACGATCCGTGCCGGCGAGCAGCTCACGTTCATCGTCGAGGGGATCGTGCCGACGGACGTCGGGCCGGCATCGGCGACCGTGAACGCCATCGTCTCGAACTCCGGAAGCGACGGCGGCTCCGGCATCCCCGTGACCAATCCTGCTCTCGAGCTGGATAACTCCGACGTCAGCTATCCCGACGGCGTCGACATCGCAACGGGGAATGCGGCCGCGTGCGACGCGCCCTGGCAGGCCTTGACCGTAGCGGGCGGCACGTTGCAGCCCGGCGAAGAATACCCCTTCTGTTCTCGCCTGACCCTGGAAGCTCCCGTCGACATCGGCGCAATCCGAGAGCGCACCGCCTCGGAGTTGGCCATGGTCCGGAATCTCACCGTGACGTATCTCTCGCCGACCGATCCGGGGTTTTCCGACGGCAACGTCGGGTGTGATTCGCTCCAGCCGAACCTCGGCGGCTCGTATGTGGGTCCGTTCGAGCTCCGCTTCGACGACGGATCTGCTCCCCGCGTTCCAAGCGGCTACCAGATCGTGGTTCGAGGCACCGAATTGAACACGGCGCCGATGCCCTATGACGGCACCATCACGCTCGAGTATCAAGCCTCGGCGCCCTGAGCGTCGTGATGCCCCGGGGCGGCGTTCGGTCACGAGCGCCGCCACACGGCTCATCTATCTCGTCGTCACGTACGGCTTCTGGTCCTGCGTGACGATCGGCGAGGAGTGCACCTACGCGGCGAGCGGCGTGGAGCACCACTGCACATGCTCACGTGTGGACGGAGACGGCAGCGCACCGGAGTGGCTCTGCAGCTGACGGCGCCGCGTCGGGCACCGACGGCTCACGCCGAGTCCCACATCGGCATGGTCCACGATTCGCGCTTCCCCGCCTCTTCCCACTCGCGGAACGCAGGGTTCGCGAGCAGGGCGTCGGCGTAGTGCTGCGAGGCGGGCTCGAGCTTCACCGCATAGGTGCGGAACCGCGTGGCGACCGGCGTGTAGAAAGCGTCGGCGATGGTCGGCGTCGCACCGAAGAGATACGCGCCGCTGCCAGCGAACCGCTCACGCAGGGACGACCAGAGCGCCTCGACCCGCGAAACTTCGCGCTTTGCCTCCTCTGACAGGGTGCGCGGCTCGGCGCGACGGCGCATGTTGCACGGAAGCTCGCTCCGCAAGGCGCCGAAGCCGGCGTGCATCTCGCACACGGCCGAGCGAGCGTACGCGCGCGCCCTCGGGTCCGAGGGCCAGAGAGACGGCACGCGCTCGGCCGCCCACTCCGAGATCGCGAGCGAATCGACGATGACGTCCTTGCCCACGTGGAGCGCGGGCACCGTGCCGGTGGGCGACACCGCGAGCACCTCCGGCATCAACCGCCTTGCGTAGCCGGGCCCGCCGAGCTGGATCACGCGCGTCTCGAAATCCACCTGGCCCCACGTGAGGACGAGCCAGGGCCGCAGTGACCACGACGAGTAGTTCTGATTGCCCACGTAGAGGATCGGTTTCACTCGCTCTGTCGCCTCCGAGCGCTCACGCGGGATGTCGCGAGCGGCCGGAGCATAGTGACGGACGCGGCCGATCGACAGGGGTTGGTCTAGGAAGTGACGCGTGCCGCGGCAAGATCGCGGCGCACGCGCGCGGCGAGCGCGGCCCCCACGAAGAGAAAGCACGTGGCAGCGACCGCGAGCGACGCATGCACGCCCACCAGGCTGCCCGCGAGCCCCACCGTGACGCCGCTGAACGCGCGCAGCCCTGCCGCGGCCATGTTGTAGAGCCCGAGCACGCGTCCGCGCTCCGCCTCCGGCGCGTTCATCTGTACCAGCGTCTGCACCATGCTGCTGAACGACAGCTCGAAGAACCCCGCCAGGAACAGGACGGCGAGCGCGAGCGCGTAGGAATGCACCAGCGCGAAGGCGAAAAGCGCGACGGCCCACGCGCACGCGAGCCGCACCGCCGTCGCTGGACCTAGCACGAAGATGCCGCCACGGCTCTCGAGGAGGATCCCGGCGAGGAGCGCGCCGGCCGCGTCCGCGCCGAGCAGCATCGTGTAAGCCGTCCCGGGGTCGCCGCGGCCGAGGTCGTGCGCGAAGCCCGGCATCTGCGCCTGGTAGCTGTTGCCGATGAAGAACGACGCGCCGCCAGCGACGAGGATCATCGCCAGGAGCACGGGGATCCGTCGCACGTCGGCGACCGTCTCGACGATGTCCACGAGGCCACGCACCGCGCGCCTCGGCGGCGGCGTGCCGTCCCGGAAATGCCGGCCGTAAGGCGCGTTGACGAGCCAGAGTACGAGCGGAAGATAGAAGAGCGTGTTGAAGAAGATGCCGCGCGTCGGGCCGAGGGTGAGCATGATGATGCTCCCGACGCCCGGACCGACCAGGAGCCCCAGGTAGCGCGCCGTGGCGGCGAGGCGCACGGCACTGGGAAGAGCCCCCGGACCCACGATGTCGTAGAGCAGCATCTGGCTCGAGGTGATCCAGAGCACTCCGGCGCATCCGTGCACGACGAGGAGCAGCATCGCCCCCCACATGCTCAGCGTGTTCGTGACGAAGAAGTAGCCCCAGCCCGCGGAGGCGACGATGAAGAGGATGGCGCCAGCCTGGATGAGGCGCCGTGAATCGAAGTGATCGTTCAGCGCGCCGACCGCCACGGAGAACAGGAGAAATGGCAACCAGTGCGAGACGACCGCGAACCCCCCGAGCGCCGGTGAGTGGAACTTCTGGAAACAGACCCAGTAGCTCACGACGTGCTCGATGTTGTCGGCCATCATGGTGAGCATGAAGGTCGCGAGATAGGCGCGATATCCGGGCACGCCGAGCGCACCGAACGACACTGACGGCACCGGCAACGGTCTGGGGCGGTCAGTCGACCGGGACATCGGTGGCCAAAACTAGAGCCGGCGAGGTCCGACCGCCAGCATGCTCCGAGGTGAACGATC
>CAYUAW010000266.1:0-10486 GCA_964442485.1 uncultured Polyangiaceae bacterium | reverse complement strand
TTCTACGGCTCCTGCATCTCCGTCCGCCAGTCTCCGTACTCGAGCGCGTCGCTGTAGCCGGACTCGATGAAGTGCGTCGAGAGGGCGACCAGGAGTCGGTCGTCCACCGTTGGCGGATCGCCGTGGTATGCGAAGACGACGACACCGGCGTAGCGAGAGCCCTCTCCGAGGACGCCTCGCAGGAAGCCCGGATAGAACTTGAACCCTTGCGACTCGGTGTAGTGCTTCGGCTCGGGCTCCTTTTCCTCGAGGGGCTCGGTCACGATGCGTGTCGCCGCGTCGTTGTCGGCAAGCTCGTTGGCGAGGAACCGCTGCATGAACTCGGCGAACTCTCGCGACGGCCGCAGCGCGCCCCGGTTCGCGACGAGGTGAAGCTGCCGGCCCCGGAACAGGTACAGGTAGCCGGCCGCGGCCGCGCGTTCGTCGCACAGGAGGTCGAGCGCACGCTCGGCGCGTTCCGTCGCTCCGCCCGCGCCCTTCATGGCCTGCGTGACGACCAGCGTCGCGGACGTGTGATTCGAGGTGCCGTGCGCCGAGTCGAACTCGGAGAGGCTCGGGGCCTTCGCGCCTTCGAGCCGGGCCGCTTCCTGGACGAGTCGCTCGTAGCGAGCGCCGAGCGCGGAGCCCTGGCCGTACCGATATTCCCGCGCGGTGTGCCGCATGTACTCTTCCGCGAGCGAGGCGTCGTTCGCCCAGACCGCGATGCGCGCGCGCGCCTCGTAGGAGGCGCCCAGCCGTAGACCGGAAATGCCGAACGCGAGCTGCTCGGCGATGATCTCGGACAGCCGCGCGGCGGCGCGCTCGTGCTCGCCGAGCTTTCCTTCGGCCAGGGCGAGCGCGCGTGAGATGTCGTGCGACGGAACGCCGATCCCGAGCTTCTTGCCGATCTCGACGGCGCGAGCTCCGATTCGCTTCGCGTCGTCATGCCGTCCGAGGCCGATGAGCGCGTCGAGACGACTGGCGACCGCTCCGCACCAGATCGTACTGAGCGGGTGGACCGGACCCTCCTTCGACTCGAGCAGCGCGAGCGCGCTCTCGGCGCTGGAGAGCGCCGTCTCGAAGTTGCTGCACAGCAGCTGAAACCGCGCCTCGGCGACGAGCACCGTCGGGATCCATCCCGGCGACTTCAAGGCCTGCTCCCTCGCGCGGTCGGTCGCGTGCTTGAGCGCGGTCATGTCGCCGGCCATGGCAAACGCGTTGATCTCGACCTGGAGAACGTTCTGGAACATCTGACGTGAGCGGGCCTGCAGCGCGAGGATCTCCGCTTCCTTGCGCAGTCGCTCCGCGCCTTCCCAGTCCCCGAGCTGGATGCGCACCGTTCGCCGTAGCTGCAGCGCGCTCACGCGCTGGAGGGGGTCGTCGTCGAGCCGCTCCGCCCACGTCGTCGCGGACGGCATGCCCATCCAGGCCTCACAGGTCCCGAGGCCGAACGCGACTGCGTTGCGGATCAAGCTCACGTACTGTGCCTCGACGCCGCTGACGGTGCCGAGACGTTCGTACACCTCCATCCAGAGCTCGCGAGCCTGCTCCGGGCGGACGCGGCACATCATCGCGCGCGTCGCTATCGCGTTCTTCCAGACGATGTCGACGAGCTCGTTGATGGGCGCAAACGGTTCCAGCAGCTCTGGCAGCGACTCGACCAGGGCGATATCGATCCTGGTACTCGCATAGGCGATCGACATGGCGACGTACCGCACGAGGTACCCGATGGCCTCGTCGGGGCGGTACACGCGGTCCGCCTCCGGCGTCGCGAAGTAGCGCTCGTACGCGAGACGCATGGCGTTGCTCAGGCGCTCGGCCGGCTCGGCTATTTCCGGGTGGTCCCTGTAATCCGAGAACCCGGAATCGAGCTCCAGCCGAGCGCGCCACGCGGGCGCGTGGCTCTCGAAGTAGTGCGACCCGGCGAGGATGCTCAGGGAGGCTACCCACCGCTTTAGCTCAAACACCTCCCGCGCCGGCCGCCCCAGGCGTTGCGCCGCGGCGAGCGCCTGCGAGAACGTCTCGGCGAGCATCGAGGGCTCGACGTCGGCCGTCTGCGTGAGGGAGCTGAACTCCGGGCTCTCCGCGATGCTCGGAGCGAGCGCGTCGAGGCCGCGCTGGTCGAGGCCGGCGGCGAGCGCGTGCCGGACGACGCCGAAGAGCAGCTGGCCCGCGTAGACCTCGATGAGCGCGCGGTGCCGCTCGCTCGCCCGAGCCTCGTCGAGCGGCGAGGACAGCGCGACGCGACAGCTCTCGTTGGCGATGGTGTAGATGTGGCCGTCGCTGACCACGAGCTGCGACGAGACGAGCTCGCCGATGGCCGCGTCCACTTCGCGCGCGGTGGCCTCTTCCCGGAGTCGCGAGTAGTCGTTTCGTGTGAACGCGTGATGGGTCGCGAGCGCGTGCGCCTCGGCGAAGAACCGCGCGAGCGGCGACATGGCGGCGATGCGCGCCTGCAGCGCCGCATCCACGCTCGCCGGCAGATCCGACGGGTCGAGCCGCGCGGGAAGAGTCCAGGCGCCGCCTTCGTACCGGACCAGCCCCCTGTCCACCAGGTGCTGGGCGAGGTCCATGCACGCTCGCGGATTGCCCCGCGCGATGGCGTGAACGCGCTCCGTGACCAGCCGCACGTTGGGGACGTCGCCGAAGACGGACACGAGGAGCTGATCTACTTCCTCGCTGTCGAGCGGAGTGAGCGAGAGGCGCGTGCTGTTCTGCCGCAGGACGCCGAACGCGATACGGTCGGTCGGGTCGGCGTCGAGCTCGGCGGTCGCGGCGAGGAACAGGCGCTTGCGGTCGGCCTGGCTCGCGAGCGTCGCCAGAAAGGCGAGGGATGGCTCGTCGACCCGATGAACGTCATCCACGGCGAGCGCGAGCGGCATGAGCGCCGTGACGGCGAGGAACCAGCGACCGAGCGCGTCCTGGAGCACGACGCGGGGGACGTCGAGGGTCGTGAGGTCCTTGACCGAGAGGCGCGAGCCGCCGACCTTCGCCGAGTAGGATTGCCTCTCGCTGCCGAGGAACAGCGCCTCGACGTTCGCGGCCTTCGCGGCGGCGAGCGTCACCTCCGGAGCCGCGGCGGCCAGGTGCTCGACGAGCGAGTTCGCCGTCTTGAAGCCCTGTCTGCTCGTCGCGCCGCCGTGGGCGCGGAGCACTATCGTACCGTGTGCCTTCGCCGCGAGCGCCGTCGCGTCGAGCAGGCGCGAGCGGCCAGCGCCCGCCGCGGCCTGGATGAGGACGGCACGGCCGCGCCCGGCGAGCGCCCTGCCGAGCTCGCGCTCGAGCGTCGTCATCAGCGCTTCGCGGCCGACCATCGTCGGGGTCGACAGGTACGCGCGCGAGACGCTGGCCGGTTCCACGCGCTCGAGGCCGGCGATGGCCGCGAGGTGCTGCATCACCTCGAACGCGCTGTGCGGGCGGCTTGCGGGCTCCGTGCTGATGAGCGACAGCACGAGCGAATCGAGCGCCGGAGGAATTCCGGAAACCAGTCGCGAGGGGGCCTGCGGCTTGACGTCCCACGCCTCGAGGAGCTGCTGGAACGTCTTCACCGGATAGGGAACGCGCCCGGTCAGCGTGTAGTACAGCGTCGCGCCGAGCGAGAAGAGATCCGTACGCGCGTCGAGGACGGAGCGGTAGACGACCTCCGGCGCGACGAACTGCGGCGTGCCGACGATGATGTCGCCGGGGCCCATGGGGACGAGCGCGCCGAAATCGATCAGCTTCGCTTTCCCATCGCGCGTACAGCGGATGTTGCGCGGACTCACGTCGCGGTGAACGAGGCGGCGCGAGTGCACGAGGGCCAGCGACGAGCAGACGTCGTAGATCACTCCGCAGGCGTCCCTCCACGGCATCGGCGTGCGCTCGCGCAAATCGCCGCCGTCGAGGAGCTCCATCGTGTAGTAGGGGCCCGTCTCACCGACGGAGTAGTCGTAGACCTCGATGATGCGGGGATGAGACAGCTGCGAAAGCGTCAGGAATTCCTGCTCGAAGAGGCCGGCTGATTCCTCGTAATGTCGGTCCTCTCTCGGCAGCGTGAACTGCTTGAGCGCGACCTCCCGTCCGCTCGAGAGATCCGTCGCCTGGTACACCGCGGCCATCCCGCCCTCGCCGAGCAGCTTGCCGATCGTGTAGCGCGAGTTGATGGCCTCGCCCTGCGGCTGCCTCTTTGGTCCCACTGTCGACTCGAGCCGTGTGTCACCCACCAGTGCCGGCTCATCCTTTGCGAGGTCGCTCACCGATCGTTCAATATAGCCCGTGTGGAGGCGAACGGCTCACGCCTTTTCGCGTGTCTACATTGAGCCCGAGCACACCACACGGGTGACAAGGGCGATTCGGGCGAGATCCTTCAATCGGTGATCGGCGTCAGATCACATTTCGCGATAGCGAACCCAGGTCACCGCGACGGGACGCCTACCGCGCTCGCTCGTAGTGCAGGACCACCACACCGCTCGGATAGGGGATCGCCACGTCGAGATGACGTGACGCCGGCGTCGTCATCGCCACGCGAAGACCGGCTGCTCGTAGTCCATCACGCGCGTCGCGCGCCCGAGGAGCGCTACCTCACGGAGCTGGAAGAGAACCGCGGCCGTCGGCGCATGGATGACGGTGTCGAGCTCTCGCAATGGAACGCCGATCAGCGTGCGGGAGCTCTCGGGGATCTTCCAGAGGCTGGGCACGTCGGGAGCCTCGAGGCTCGCGAGCGGAACCTCGTAGGCCGCCGCGACCTCGTTCGGGTCGGGCACGAGGGGCGTTCGTGACTCGACCCACACGACCACGGGCGTGATGACGAATCCGGACCGCGTCTGGTAGTCGTCGAGCACGCCGAGGACGTCCTCTTCGCGCGCGCGGAGCCCGACCTCTTCCTCGAGCTCGCGGAGCGCCGCCTGCGGAGCATCCTCACCCTTCTCCGTGCGTCCGCCCGGCAGCGCCCACTGGCCCGAGTGGCGTCCGGGCCGCTCCGACCGACGCGTGATGACGAAGGACGCCTCGCCCCCGGTTCCTCGCACGATGGCGCATGCCACCGCCGCACGCATGAGCTCTCCGTGCGCCGCGGCAATCCGTTCGAACGAGCTCAGGTTCGATTTCATCATTGCCCGGAGCGACGGCGAAAAGGGTCTCATGACTTCGGCAATCCCGTCGTCGACATGTAAGCAAGCTCACCCGCCGGGAGCAACAGCACACCATGTCTTACATGTGCTGACCGATGCCGGGACCGGCTGCTTGCGGCCCGAGGCGCTCTTTCACGCCTCGCCGGGTGCATCGAGGTGGCGACGCGTACTATCCTCTCTTCACGTGTCAGCCGATGGCTCGGTCCCCGAGGGACGCTTTGGCCGCTTCGCCCGGTTCGCCAGGATGGGAGGTGCGGTCGCGGCGACGCGGCTCTTCACGCGCGACCCGGCGAAGGCCGCCGAGCAGATGGCGGATGCTCTCGGCAACCTCCGCGGGCTCGCCGCCAAGGTGGGGCAGATGGCAAGCTACGTGGACGGGTTCGTACCGGAGGCGCAGGCCGAGGCCTTCCAGACCGTGCTCCGCCAGCTGCAGGCCGCCGCTCCGCGCTCGCCGGCTCCCGCGGTTCGCGCGCTGCTCGAGCGGGAGCTCGGCGCGCCGGTGGACCGGCTCTTCTCGGCGTTCGCCGACGAGCCGTTCGCGAGCGCCTCGATCGGCCAGGTTCACGAGGCGTGGCTCGCCGATGGTCGCCACGTCGCGGTGAAGGTGCAGCATCCGGGCATCGACAAGGCGGTGGAGGCAGATCTGGCCAACGGCCGCGTGCTGGCGGACTTCGCGGGTGCGTTCGCGCCGAGCACGCTCGACACCACCCGGCTCTACGAGGAGCTGTCGCGGCGCTTCATCGACGAGCTCGACTACACCCGGGAGGCGGCGGCTCAGGAGCGCTTCGCGGTGCTCCACGCGGGCGACCCGGACATGTGGATCCCCGCGGTGATCCGCGAGCGCTCGAGCCGGCGAGTCCTCTGCACGGACCTCGCGCAGGGACAGACCCTGGAGAAGGTCGCGACCTGGCCGGAGCGGGAGCGCGCGCGGATCGCGCGCATCCTGTGGCGCTTCGCATACAAGTCGATCCTGGTCGGGGGCGTCTTCAATGCCGACCCGCACCCCGGGAACTACCTGTTCAACCGTGGTGGCAAGGTGGTCTTCCTCGACTTCGGGTGCATCGAGGAGCTCACGCCGCACGTCGCGCGCTGGGCTCGCGCCGCACACCGGGCCGCGCTCTCGCAGAACGAGGCCATCTTCGCACGCAACGCAGGTCGCCTCGTCGGCGCCCAGGGCGGCCCCTGGGAGGCCGCGTTCGTCGCGTACCTGCGGCAGTGCGTGACCCCGCTCTTCCAGTCACCGTTCCACGTGACCCGCAAGTTTGCACGAGACCTGGTGCGCGGGCTCTACGATCTCAAGACCCACGCCTTCGAGAAGGGGAGCGGCTTCGCCCCGGTGCCGGAGAGCACCTTGCTGCTCAACCGGCTCCACGTCGGGTTCTTCTCGGTGCTCGCGCGCCTCGACGTCGTCGCGGACTACGCGGCCGAGGAGCGCAAGTTCCTGACCCGCCTCGAAGACGTCGAGCCGCCGACGTTCGCGTGAAGCGGATCGACGCTACATCGCGAGGTGCGCGCCGCCTTCCACGGGGAGAATCTGCCCCGTCACCAGCTCGGAGCCGGCGATCAGGGAAATGATCGCCGCGGCGACGTCGCCTGGCTCGCAGACCCTGCCGAGCACGGCCCGTCCTTCCCAGAACTGCTTCGTCGCCTCGTACCCGGCGCCGAGGCCTTGCTTCAGCCACTCGCCGGCGATGAAGCCTGGGGCCACGGCGTTGACGCGGATCTTCGGCGCGAGTGAACGCGCCAGCGCGAGCGTCAGCGTGTTGAGCGCACCCTTGGACGCGCAGTAAGGGATCGAGCTGCCGATGGCGCGCAGGCCGCCGATCGACGACACGTTGACGACGTTGCCCTGTCCGTGCGCCTCGAGCGCGCTGCGCGCCGCGCGCACGCACTGGAACGGGCCGCGCAGGTTCACGCCGAGGATTCCGTCCCAGTCGTCGTCGGTCACCCCGTCGAGATCCCCGTGGGCGATGAAGCGCGTGGTCCCGGCGTTGTTCACCAGCACGTCGAGGCGCCCGAATTCGCCGAGGGCCGCTGCGACCATCGCGCGGCAATCGGCGTCGCTGGCCACGTCGGCGCGAAACGGAATCGACTTCACGCCGAGGGCGCGCACCTCGGCGCTCACACGCTCCGCCGCTTCCTTCGAGCGCGAGTAGTTGATGAGCACGGAGCAGCCGCGCTCCGCGAGCATGAGCGCGGTGGCGCGACCGACGCCGGTCCCACTTCCCGTGATGATGGCTGCTTTTCCCTGGAGCTCCATGTTTCCGTCCTTGCCCGGGCTGCTCGGCCAGGGGCCGCATCATCGCATGGCCCACTTGACGCTCGGCGTGCCCTTGTCTATCCAAGGAGCACGAACCCGAATGTCCGGCTTGCTCTCCCTCGCTGGTAACCACGCACCGCTCGCAGGCGTCGTCCTCGTAGTGGTCGTAGCTGCTGCGCCGTAAGGGACGAAGTCGAACCAACGAACGAGCCCCTGTCGGCGCAAGCCGGCGGGGGCTTCGCGATTTGGGCTCCCACGGCGGCGACGGCGGCGGCGGGAGACCCGAATGGAACGATCAGGCGCTGAGATCATCGTGACCTTGCTGGAACGGCAAGGCGTCGACGTCGTGGCCGGCATTCCCGGAGGGGCGAACCTGCCGCTCTACGACGCACTGCACGCGAGCCGCATTCGCCACGTACTGGCGCGGCACGAGCAGGGAGCGGGCTTCATCGCTCAGGGGCTCGCTCGGGCGACGGGGACTGCCAGCGTCTGCCTCGCGAGCTCGGGGCCCGGCGCGACGAACCTCGTCACCGCGCTCGCCGATGCCATGAGCGATTCGATCCCTCTCGTGGCGATCACTGGACAGGTTCCGACGTCGCTCATCGGGACGAACGCCTTCCAGGAGGTGGATACCGTCGGCATCACGCGACCGATCACCAAGAAGAACTACTTCGTCCGCTCGGCCTCCGAGCTTCTCGCGACGATTCCCGAAGCATTCGCGGTCGCCGGATCGGGTCGACCGGGACCGGTCCTGGTCGATGTCCCTAAGGACGTCCAGACCCAGACGGTTCCCGTCGAGGCGTGGCCGGCGCCCGGACGTCCGTCGCCGTGGCCCGAGCCCGACGCGGCCGCCATCGCGCATGTCGCGTCGCTCATCGCCCGGGCTCGGCGCCCCATCCTCTACGTCGGCGGCGGCATCATCGCGAGCGGCGCCTCGGCGGAGGTCGTCGCTCTCGCCAGGCGCGCGGACCTGTTCGTCACGAGCTCGCTCCATGGGCTCGGCGCCTTCCCGAGCGACGACCCGCTCTTCCTCGGCATGCTCGGCATGCACGCCGCGCCGTACACGAATCACACCCTCGACCAGGCGGACCTGGTCATCGCCGTCGGGGCGCGCTTCGATGATCGTGCCACGGGCAAGCCGAGCGAGTTCTGTCCGCGGGCGACGATCGTGCACGTCGACGTCGACGCACGCGAGATCGGCAAGATCAAGCCGGTGCTTCGCGGTGCCGTGGGCGACGCGCGCTCGGTGCTCCGCGCACTTCTTCGCCAGGTGCGTCCCGCGCAGCGGCCCGAGTGGCGTGCGCGCGTGGCGGCACTGCGCGCCGAGCACCCGCTGCCCCTCGAGGCGCACGGCGCGACGGATTTCCTTCGGGCGCTCGCGAAGCGCGTCCCGCGAACGACCATCATCACGACGGACGTCGGCCAGCATCAGATGTGGGTCGCCCAGGTATATCCGTTCTCCGAACCGCGCACGCTGCTGACGTCCGGGGGACTCGGTACCATGGGCTTCGGCGTTCCCGCCGCGATCGGGGCCGCGCTCGCGCGTCCAGATCGGCGCGTGGTCTGCGTCACCGGCGACGGTTCATTGCTGATGAACATCCAGGAGCTTTCGACCCTGGCCGAGCTCGGGCTAGCCGTTGCCGTCGTCGTTCTGAACAACGGTCACCTCGGGCTCGTAAGGCAGCAGCAGGAGCTGTTCTATGGCGAGCGCTACCA
Source organism: uncultured Polyangiaceae bacterium (assembly GCA_964442485.1). Lineage (GTDB taxonomy): Bacteria > Myxococcota_A > Polyangia > Polyangiales > Polyangiaceae > DASZVB01. The sequence continues at coordinate 1,423 of CAYUAW010000266.1, read as the reverse complement.
GGCGTCTCGCTTTCACGCGAAGCCGAACTTCGCCGCGATCGCTCGGGGCTTTGGCGTCCCTGCCTTCGACGTCGCTCCGCCGAGCGACGTCGGCTGGGAGCTCACGGTGCTCGAGCAGGCGCTGCGCGAGCCTGGCCCCGTGCTCGTGAACGTCCCCATCTCGCCGCTTCAGATGGTGCTCCCCATGGTGCCGCCCGGCGCCGCCAACCGCGACATGATCGGAGCTCGCGCCGCCCGGATCACGTCGAGCTGAGCGCAGCCTTCGGGTTGGGCCGGGCAGGAAGGTGCACGGCGCCGATCTGCACGAGCGCTCCCAGTCGGTCCGGGACGCCCCAATGCTCGACGACCCTGCCGTCCACCAGAACGGCTACGGTGCACGCGTGACCCGTTCGCCGCACGTCAACCTGCGCTCCCCCCCAGCGCCCGCCGTGTCCGTTCTCTTGCCGGTCTGGAACGCTGCGACGACTCTCCCCGCTGCGCTCCGGAGCGTGTCCCGTCAATCGCTCCAGGACTTCGAGTGCGTCGTCGTCGACGACGGCTCCGACGACGCGAGCTCCGACGTCGCGTCCTCGTTCGCGCGCGCGGACGCCCGCTTTCGTGTCGTGTCGCTGCCTCACGGCGGGATCGTCACCGCGCTCAACGCCGGTCTCGACGTCTGCAGGGGGCGCTATGTCGCGCGCATGGACGCCGACGACCTGATGCACCGGCAGCGGCTGCACCTGCAGGTGAGCGCGCTCGAGACCGAACCGGACCTCGCCGGCGTCGGCTGTCACGTCCGCATTTTCCCTCGCCGCGGTCTCACCGAGGGGCTCTGCACCTACGAGGGCTGGTTGAACGGCCTCCGGAGCGCCGAGGAGGTGCTTCGTGATCGCTTCATCGAGTGCCCTCTGGCGCATCCGACCTGGACGCTGCGACGCGACGTGTTCGCGCCGCTCGGCTATCGCAGCAGCGGCTTCCCCGAGGACTACGATGCGCTGCTCCGGCTCACGGTGAACGGCGCCCGGTTCGGCGTCGTCCCGCGCGCACTGCTCCTCTGGCGTGACGGCCCAGCGCGGCTTTCGCGGACCGGAGCGGCCTACACGCCGGCGAGCTTCGTCGACTGCAAAGCCCATCACCTCGCGCGGTCGTTCCTCGCGGACCGGACGGAGTACGTGCTCTGGGGCTATGGCGACACCGGTAGAGCCCTGGGCCGAGCCCTCGCCGAGCAGGGCCGCCGGCCCACGCACATCGTCGAGGTTCACCCGGGCCGGATCGGCCAGCGGATCTTCGGCGCCCGCGTGATCGGCAACGACGGCCTCGCGACGGTGAAAGGGCAGAAGCTCGTCGTGTCGGTCGCGGGCGCGGCCGCACGCCAGGAGATCCGGGAGCGACTCGAAGCGGAAGGCTTCGTCGAGCTTCGTGACTTCGTCTGCGCGGCGTGACT
>CAYUAW010000265.1:5258-10505 GCA_964442485.1 uncultured Polyangiaceae bacterium | reverse complement strand
GGGGCGGCCTGGGGATCCCCTCTGGCAGCTCGCGGTGCGGGCGTCGGAGGGTGACATCGACGCCGAGCGGACGCTGCTCGTCGCGGTGGGGCCGTCGTTGCTCCGCGTGGTGCGGGGCGTGCTCGGCGCCGCGCGTGCCGAGGCGGAGGACACCCTGCAGGAGGCCATGGTCGCCCTTCACCTCGCGCTGCCGCGCTTTCGCGGCGAGTCGACGACGCTGCACTTCGCGTGTCGAATCGCCGTGCAGACGGCGATGAACGCGCGCCGGCGCGCCGGATACCGGGCGCGGCACACGCCGTCCGCGGAACCGTCGGAGCTAGCCGAGCTGGCACTCGAAGAATGTTCGCCGGCCGACCTTTACGCCGCGGAACGGCGCCGCGAGGGCCTCCGTCAGCTCCTGTGCGAGCTGCCGGACGAACAGGCCGAGGTGCTCGCGCTGCATTCGGTGCTCGGCTACACCATCGAGGAAACGGCGGCGACGACGCAAGCGCCCGTCAACACCGTGCGCAGCCGCCTGCGCACGGCCCTTTCGAAGCTGCGTACGCGCATCCAGTCGGACGGCGCGCTGCTCGAGACCATCCGAGGTGGAGCATGAGGTCGCAGCTCCCCTCGGTGAATCCGGAGGACCTGAGCGCACGCTCGCGGCGCGGCGCCGCGTCTCCGGAAGAAGAGCGCGAGCTCGTTCGCGCCATCGACGCGAGCGCCGCGCTGCGCGTCGCTCATCGCGTGGGCCTCGACATGGACGAAGGGACGCAGGTCCGCGCGGGCGACGAGGAGCTCATCCTGGCCGCTGCGGACGCCGCTCTCCGCGTGACGGGAGCAGGTGGCGCGGACGCCGTCAGAGCCGGCCGCCGCGCGGCGCGCGCGGACCACCACGCTCGCGCCAGCGCACGCAAGCATCCACGAAGGATCGCTTCCGCCCTGGTCGCCGCAGCGATGATCTCCGCGAGCGGCATGGCCGCCGCCTGGTGGACGGGAGTCGCGAAGCCGCTCTGGCTCTGGACGCCGACCGTGCTCGAGCCGGCGACCGACAGCCCCGCCCCGGCACGCAAGCCGCGCGCGCAATCGCTTCACGCGCCTGAACCGTCGGAACCGTCGACCGCGCCGGTAGCCGAACCCGAGCCGGCGTCGCGGACGGCCCCCGTGGTGGCGAGCGCGCCGTCACCGGAGGAATCGACCGCGCCGTTGCGGCGACGCGCCGGACGTGCCGCGGCGGAGCCGACCGCAGCCGAGCTCTTCCGCGGAGCGAATGCCGCCCGGCGCGCGGGCGACTTCGGCGCTGCGCGGAGAGCATACTCGCACCTCATCGCGATGTATCCCTTCACCGACGAGGCGCGTCTCTCCCAGGTCTCGCTCGGCAAGCTACTCCTCGCGAACGGCGATGCGGTCGACGCCGAGCGCGAGTTTCGTCGATATCTGACCAACGGCCACGAGCCGCTCGCGGAGGAAGCGCTGGTCAGCCAGGCCGAGAGCCTGCGCGCGCTGAATCGTGCAGGCGACGAGCGCGCGGCCTGGACGCGCCTGCTCGCCGAGCATCCGAACAGCGTCTATGCGGCTCGAGCACGTGCACGGCTTCGCGCCCTCGGTCAAGACGAAGCGGCTGCCGGTCACTGAGCGTGCGCACGGTTCCCGCGCTTGTCCGTCGTCCTGGCCGCGGCAGAGCAGCGCAGCTCGCCCTCGCCTTGTTCACGGCATCACGCTGCTGCCTGGCGGCCGAAGCTGCCGCGAGCGACGCGAGCGAGGAGACGGATAGCGACGTAGCGACCACGGAAGTGGTCGTTTTCATCGGCACGGCCGCCGACGGCGGGAGGCTCCACGAGGTGCTGACGGAGCTCCTCGAGCGGCAAGGCGTCCACCCCGAGTACGTCTCGCAGGAGCGCTTCGATCCTGGCGCGCTCCTCTCGGAGGGTGAGACGGATTCGCGCGGCTGGGTCTTCATCGTTCTCCGCGGAGAGCACGAGGCTCGACTGTATTTTCGTGGTCCGCACGGTCGAAGGTTTCTCCTGCGGGAGCTGTCCCTCCGGAGCGGCCTCGATGAGGTGGGACGCGAGTCCATCGCGCAGGTGGTCGAGACCTCGACCGTCGCGCTCTTCCGTTCCACGGCCGGGCTCAGCCGCGACGAGGCGACCGCGAGCCTCGCTCGCGAGGACACGACGCGCGAGCGTCGGGCGGCGCCCAGCCGAGCCCCGCCCCCTTCACCGCGACCATCGCGCGCGATGCCGGACGTCCTGCTCGGCGCGCGGACCGCCGTGGTGTGGAACGAGACGAACGGCGGCCCTGCCGCGGCACTGGGCGCCGAGGGCGCGCTGGGCTCGCACTTCTCGGGCGCGTTCGTCGCGCGCGCACGCGTCGCCTTCGAATACCGCACTTCGCAGACGATCGCGACGCCGGACGTCTCGGTGCATTTCGGAAGTGCCGCGCTTCGCGGGGGCGTCGACGGCGGTTTCTCCGCCGGGCCGCACGCGGCGTTCCTCGGGCTCGGGGCCGGCGTGGATTTCGACCGCGTCTCGACGAGCGTCGCGCGCTCGCACACGCTCGAGCTCGTCCCCGCGAGAGACGACTCGGTGGCGATGCTCCGCGCCGAGCTTCGGTACGAGCTCACGCTCGGAAGCGTGTGGGTGGCCGCCTCGGTCTTCTCGGATTTCTCGACCGTGAGAACGCACTACGACGTCGCGCGGGCGAGTGGCGTGACACGCCTGGGCGAGCTCTGGCCAGCACGGCCAGGGCTTTCGCTCACCGTCGGGTTCTCGAATGCGTCCGTTTCTCGAGCCCGGGACACTGGGGTGAGGTGATGCCGAATCCACGTGGAATCAAGGCCGGCTGGCGTGGCTCGTTCCGCACCGGTCACGGCTGGCCGCTCGGAGCGATGGCGCTCGTCGCGGCCGCCTGCGGGGACGACGGTCACGTCGTCGCACGCGCCAGGAGCACCCCGGACGCAGGCACCGGCGCGAAGCCGAGCGACGATGCGAGCACGCAGCAAGGCAGCGGCGGCTCGTCGAGCGGCGGTTCGACGTCGGGCGGTGGCTCGATGTCCAGCGGTGGCACCGCAGGAACGGACGCTGGCAACGGCGGACGTTGCTCGCCGAAGGGCACGACCGAGACGGGCTGCTCGGACGGCATCGACGACGACTGCGACGGGTACACGGATTGCCTGGACCCCGACTGCGAGGCGAAGTCGTGCGGGACGGCCGCGGGTCTCGCGTGCACGGGCGGCGCGTGTCTCGGTCCGAGCAACGGCTTGCCGGAGCTGCCGCGCATCACCAACGTCCGCGTCACGCAGCGCGGCGACACGTCCATCGTCGAGTTCGAGCCGGTCGACGGCGCCCTCGACTACCGCGTCTACCCGATGCCGAAGCCCGGCGACGTGATGACCGGTCAGAACGGCGAGATCGCGGTGAAGAACGCGATCTATCACTGCGCGGGTGATCGCCCGTTCCAGGCGCGCGAGGACGACCCCGCGGCGCTCTACGACGCCTCGCTCTCGGGCGGCGCGAACACCATCAACAACTACGAGCGCAAGGAATCCGAAGCGCTCCTCGGCTACGTGTACCAGACGCCCGGCCCCGGCCGCACGCCGGTGTACCGCATGAGCGATCCCAACGCCGGCGGGGGCTTCATGAACGCCAGCTGGGTCGTGCCGCTCTACGGCGAGGCGAACGGCGCCGACTACGTGCTCGGCGACGACGCCCGTGACGCGAGCATCGCAGCGGGCTTCCGCAACGACGGCATCGCCTTCTACGCGCCCGACGACGGCACCGTGAAGCTCTACCGCAAGGAATACCAGGGGCTCTGGAACGGCTCGCACGTCGCGGTCTACTTCACCGACGGCCCCGAGTACGACGCGCGTGCGAAGGACGACCCGAAGCTCGTCGCGGACTTCGGGCAGCGCTTCCAGCTCCTCGACTCCCAGATGCCGGGCAGCGTCGCGCTCCACCGCGTGCTCTACAACGGCAACCACACCTTCGACGTGCTCGCGGCAGGCGAAGCGCGGTACCAGCGCGTGCTGCACCAGGGCAATCAGCCGCTCTGGGCGGTCACCTGGCCGGGGCTGACGGCGCCGACGACGCTCGTCGTCGAGGCTCTGGACCAGGGGTGCCCCTTCCCCGGCGGCTACGTCTCGTCCGCGCACGCCGACGCGGACTCCTTCAACTATCCGTCCATCACGCTGGACGAAGCACGCCTCTCCACCGGGGAGGTGTTCATCGACGGACAGCACGAGACGACGAACCGGCCGAAGCCCATCGCGCGCGCCTTCGTCGACGTGAAGCCCGAGGCCGCGCCGAAGATGGACTGGTTCGACGGCTTCGACGAAAGTGCGACCTGGGAGCCGTTCAAGATCGATTCCGGTAACAACGGCGTCTTCATCTATCGCAACGACAGGTACTCCATCGACTTCTCCGGCTGCTCGCCGAACCTCACGATAGGGCCGCTCCTCGGGCAGCTCGCCGTCGGTTACGCGGACTATGGCTCGAGCTGCAACATGAGCATGGTTCCGAAGAACGTCGCCACGAGCCTCGGGCCGGACACGTTTCTTCATGCACGCATGTCCGTCGAGATCCCCTCGACGGGTCGACGGTATCCGCAGCTGATGATCACGACCACCAAGGTGCTGAACCCGGGTGACGTGCAGCCGCTCGACAGCGTGCCGCTGCATGCGAGGCTCGGCCCCCTGCCCTTCGACAAGGCGCCACCAGGGCCAGAGCGCAGCATCCTGGTGCAGCCGTTCGGGGGCTATCACGAGCTGCAGATCCAGTTCTGCGATCAACGTGGCTGGGGCGTGTCGGCGCAATGCCCGCAGGCGAACATCTACGGCTACCACGCCGGCGACTACAGCGACACCTGGGACAACCCGTGGCTTCCCGTGCCCGTCATGGGCGACGTCGCCGGTTACGATCGTCCGGTGCGGTTCGATGTGTACGCGTCGACCAAGCGCGTCTACGTCTTCATCGACGAGCAGCCGGCTGGCTGCGCGGTGCTGCCGGACGGCAAGATGCCCGCGGGCCCGGTGAACGTCGCGTTTCGGGGCGTCCTCTACCACTCCGGCATCGACGAGTCGGTCGTGCCCGACAAGTCTGGGCAGCAGTACCTGAAGCGGTTCAGCCTGTCTCACTTCGATCGCCACATGGACGATCTCGGCATCGACCTCAGCGTGCCGGCGCCGGCGTGGGACGAATCGCGATTGCCCTGCGGGACGCGGTGGTACGGTGGGGGCTGACGCGCGCGCCACGGCACTGCTCGCCGCCGCCG
>CAYUAW010000265.1:3889-5158 GCA_964442485.1 uncultured Polyangiaceae bacterium | reverse complement strand
GGTTCGCGAGCGACGCCGGCGCCCGCAAGCTCGGCCAGTCGCTCTTCTTCGACCGCGCATTTTCCGGTCCACTCATCGAAGGCGACAACGACGGCAAGGGGGGAACCCTGGGTCAGAGCGGCGACCCTGGCCGCGTGAGCTGCGCCGACTGTCACGTGCCCGCGACGGCATTCGTCGACACGCGGAGCCCCCATGGACAGATCTCCCTCGCGGCGCAGTGGACCCGGAGGCGGGCTCCAACTCTTCTCGAGAGCGGCGGTCTCTCCCTGTACGACTGGGACGGGCGCCGCGATTCGATCTGGGGTCAGGCCATCGGCGTCATGGAGAGCGACCGGGAGTTCAACTCGGGGCGCCTCTTCGTGGCCGAGCAGATGTTCCGGCTCCACCGCGCGGAGTACGAGGCCGTGTTCGGGCCGATGCCGGCGCTCGACGACGCGACACGCTTCCCCGCGCTGACACCCGACCAGGCCGGTTGTCGCGAAGTGGCCACCCGCAGCGGTCCCACCTATCCGTGCCGCGGCAAGCCGAGCGACGGCGCCGACTACGACGGCATGGCGCCGGCCGATCAGCAGGCCGCGACGGTGGTGATGGTGAATGCCGGGAAGGCGATGGCTGCGTACGTCGCGCTTCTGCGCTGTGGCCCCGGCCGCTTCGACGCATGGCTCGACGGAAACGACGCGGCCCTCTCGCCCTCCGAGCAGCGAGGCGCCGGGCTCTTCGCCGGCAAGGGTAAGTGCGTGTCGTGTCACGCCGGGCCGGACTTCACCGACGGCGCGTTCCACGACGTCGGCCTCTCGCCGGCCACCGTCGCGGTCGCATTCATCGACTCGGGCGACAACGGCGCCGCGGACGGTGTGGCAGCGGCGCTCGCAGATCCCATGAACACCGCGGGGCCCTTCAGCGACGGAGACCGGCACGCGCTGCCCGCCGGGGTCGACCCAGCGATGCTCGGTGCGTTTCGCACGCCGACACTGCGCTGCATCGCGACGCAGCCGAGCTTCATGCACACTGGACAGCTCCGGTCCCTCGACGAGGTCGTCGCGTTCCACGACCGCGGCGGCGACCCCGCGGGCGGCTACCCCGGAACGAACGAGCTGTCGCCGCTCGGGCTCACCGCCGGCGAGTGCGCGGACATCGTCGCGTTCCTCGTTGCGCTCGACGGCGCGGGGCCTCCCGACTCCCTGCGCGGGCCACCGGACTGAAGGCGTGCTCGCGGCGGGGGATTGCGGTCACGCCGGTGAAGCTCGCACCCTGGCCCGCCGTCGTCGC
>CAYUAW010000265.1:0-3789 GCA_964442485.1 uncultured Polyangiaceae bacterium | reverse complement strand
CGCGACGTAGGCACGCTACGCCGAGACTACTGTCGCTCGACGAAGTAGAAGAAGTCGCGCGTCGAGGGCCGCTCCACGTATCCCCTCTTCAGGTGCTCCATCTTCGGGATCAGCGTCGAGGTGACCTGGAGCGGATCTCCACTCGGCTTGCCGAACACCAGGAAGCGCGTCCAGTACCAGTTGATGTCGAGCTCCGCAGCGGAGCGTGCACCGGCGAGGCGCAGAGCCTCCGCGAGCCATCGCGGCGCGGCTTCCTCGCCGATCGCGTAGAAGAGAACCCTGCCGCTCGCGTCGAGCCCGACCGCGGAGCGACGGCGCGTCTGCAGATCCGCTGCGTGGCCCGCCCAGCGCTTGTCGTCGTTGCGGAGCAGCGCAGGATGGACCGCGCCGTCTTCCAGCAAGCACGGCGGAGTCTGCCGGAGGCTCTCGATGCGGTCCTGCGCCGCGGCGAGCTTCGGCCAGGGTGCGAGGCGCACCGTACCGTCGCGAAGGAGCGCGAGCGTGCAGCCCTCGTCGCGCGGCGGCGTGATGACGACAGGACCGGCCACGAGCCCCCACCGCCCGTGCTTCGGTTGAAAGCCGCCGTTCATGACGGCGAGCAGCCGCTCCTGCTCCGGCGCCGGAACGACCCCGGACGGTTCGCCGGGCGGCCGCTTCGCCCAGAGCATGTCCTCCGTACCCGGGACGAGCCGGACGTTCACGCGCGAAAGATCGACCGCCGCGATGGTCACGGTGAGAAAGCGGCTCCCGCGAAGCGGATGCAGGACGGTCCGGACGATGAACGGCGCCGTGGCCGCGCGTTCGCCGAGCGCGGCGTTGCCGAACGGCAGCCACTCGCCGTCGCCCTCTGCGGGTGCGGCGTTTGTCGGCAGCGCCACGCGCACCGGGGGAAACGTGCCGCCGGCGACGGCGGGCGCGGGCGGCTCGGGGGCGGTCTCTGCCACGGCGCCTTCGTTCGCTGGTCGCGCGCTCTCGACAGACGTGGCGCCCCCCGGAGCGACGGGCTCCGCGACGCCACTCGAACTCCCCGGCGCCGACAGGACGGCGCGCGCCTCCGCGCCAGCACCGTTCGCGGATGCGGGCGGAGACTGCACGGATGACGGCGCGCACGCCGTGACGACGCCCGTCGCCAGAGCGACGAGCCCGGACCACGTACCCCTCGCCAAATGTGAGGCCATCGCGAAGCCGCGCATCACGTCTCCCGCGCGAAGGGCGCGAGGAGGGAGTGCACCGCGAGCAAGCTCTGCTCCGCCGGCACGCCGACGCGGAGCGGAAAGCCGTAGTGGCCCGTGCCGCGGTGGACGTAGAGGCGATTCGTTCCGAGCGCCCAGAAGCCGTGATCGGGAAGCGAGGTGAGCGCGGAGACGATCGTCGATTCGAGCCCGAGCCACAGCAGCCCGAGCTGGCCGCCGTGTGTGTGCCCGCTCAGCACCAGATCCGCCGCGCCCTCGGGGACGTGACGGAATGCGCCGGGGTCGTGGAGCAGGACGATGCGCAGCTCGCCGTCGTGCCGCGGGTGCTCGGCGGAGACGCGAGCGACGTGCTCGGCGCGCCCCTGGAACCGGAAATCGAAGCCCAGGATCTCCACCTTGCCGGCGGGCGTGTCGACCACCGCGGCCTCGTCGACGAGCAGCCTTGCGCCTGCCGCCCTGCATGCTTCCGCGACGATCGACGGCGCTTCCAGGTCGTGATTCCCCCGGCATGCAAAGACGCGCCCCGGAAGCGCACGGAGCGGCGACAGCGCCTCGCTCAGGTACGCCGCGCTCCCCTGCGATTCCATCGTGAGGAAGTCGCCGGTGAGCAGCACCAGATCCGGATTCTTCTCCACCGCGCGCTCGCAGATGGTTCTGAGGCGCTTCACCGACATGAACGGCCCGAGATGCGGATCGGTGATCTGCACGATGCGGAGCGGGCGCGGCGAACGCCCCGTGCCCCGCGCCGCGCGCCGCAGGCCGTCCACGACGGAGCCATCCAGGACGAGGTTCACCTCCTCGTCGCGGACGAAGAGCGAATCGACGACGCCCGCGAGCGCGACGACGTAGGGCAACCAGGGAGCCCAGGGATGAAGCCCGATGGCGTAGAGAATGGCCCACGGCAAGCCGAGCAGCGTTCCTGCGAGGAAGAACGACGCGGGGATGCTGACCAGGAAGCGATACCAGAGCGGGCGTAGTACGGGGCGTGCGAGCGACAGGAAGTGCACGTAGACGGAGGCCTGCAGATACGCGTACGCCGGCCATGCCCACCCGAGGTTGCGAGCCAGCGCGACGGACACGAGCGTGTGCACCCCCAGGATGACCGACACGAAGAACACGTACGGCCGCCCGCGCACCACCGCCGCCACGGCGACGACAGCGGCGAGCGCAGCGGCGCTGGCGACGGCGAAGGTCAGGCCCATTGTCGCCATTTCTTGAAGGACGCGACGGCCCGCGTCAATGAAGCCCTGCTCCATGCGGAAATCGCGTCCGCTGTCGGCGCACCGCGCGCGGGCCCCGCGGCTTTACGCGCTTGTCGCGTCTCGCTAAGGTCCGGGCTCCCAAGCGCGTCTCGGCGAGGCGCATCATCCGAAGGCGAGCACCATGGACTTCGAACACTCCGAACGCGCCAGGCTGTACACGGACAAGGTCCGCGAGTTCGTCGAGAAGCGCATCATCCCGAACGAGAAGACCTACTACTCCGAGCTCGTCCACAGCAACGACTATCGGCAGTGGCGCATCCCGAGGATCATGGAGGAGCTCAAGGCCGAGGCCAAGGCCGCCGGGCTCTGGAACCTGTTTTTACCGGACAAGGAGTACGGCGCCGGCCTCGACAACCGCGACTACGCGGCGGTCGCCGAGGTCACCGGGAAGAGCTTCATCGCCCCCGAGGTCTTCAACTGCAACGCGCCCGACACCGGCAACGCAGAGGTGCTCGCGCAGTACGGAACCACGGAGCAGAAGGACCGGTGGCTCCTGCCGCTCCTCGCCGGCGAGATCCGCTCGGGGTTCGCCATGACGGAGCCCGCGGTCGCCTCCAGCGACGCTACGAACATGAAAGCGACCGCAGAGGTGGTCGGAGACGAGATCGTGCTGAACGGCCTGAAGTGGTGGACCAGCGGCGCGGGCGACCCTCGATGCAAGTTCCTCATCTTCATGGGCGTCACGGACCCGGCGGCGTCGCGCCACAACCAGCACTCCATGGTCCTCGTCCCGATGGACGCGCCGGGCGTGAAGATCGTCCGCATGGTGCCGGTGTTCGGCAACCTCGACGAACCCCATGGTCACGGTGAGGTGAGCTTCGAGAACGTGCGCCTGCCGACGAGCGCGTTCATCCTCGGTCCGGGCCGCGGCTTCGAGGTGGCCCAGGGGCGGCTCGGCCCCGGCCGCATCCACCACTGCATGCGGGCCATCGGCGCGGCAGAGCGCGCGCTGGAGCGGCTCTGCCGGCGCGCCGTCGGCCGCGTCGCGTTCGGCAAGCCGCTCGCCAACCTCGGCGGCAACCGCGACATCATCGCGAACTGCCGCATGGCCATCGAGCAAGCACGCCTGTACACGCTGAAGGCCGCGTGGGCCCTCGATCAGTACGGCACCTTCGGAGCGCTCACGGACATCTCCGCCATCAAGGTGGTCGCCCCCAACGTCCTCCAGATGGTGGTCGACGCTGCCATCCAGATCCACGGCGGCGAGGGCGTCTCCGATCCGGAGCTGAACCACCTCATGGCGCTCGCCCGCGTGCTCCGCATCGCGGACGGACCGGACGAGGTGCATCGCGGGCTCGTGGCCCGGCTCGAGCTGAAGAAATACGTCTGAAGCG
>CAYUAW010000264.1:0-10585 GCA_964442485.1 uncultured Polyangiaceae bacterium | reverse complement strand
CCCTTGTAGAAGTTGGTCGCGCTGTGCACGCCGAGCTCGGCGTTCACGCGGAGCAGGTCGCCAGCGGCGCCGGATGTCGGACCCGGGATGGGCCCGGGCGCCGGACGCGCCGCAGGTGCGGCCTGTTGCGCGTGTGCCGGAGCAGGAGCGGCAGGAGCCCGAGGGGCGGCAGCGGCGGGCCGCTGGACGGAAGGCAGCGGCGGGGCCGCTGCGGGCATGGGCGGCGCGGCGGCGGGCATGGTGCCCGCCATGCCGACCGGCGCGCGAGGTGCGACCTGAGGTGCGGCCGCTGGAGGCGCTGCGGCACCCGGGGGCGCGGCGAGGCCGTGAACCAGGCTGAGGGAGCTCGCGACCGCTTCGGTCGCATCGGCGACGGCGGGATGACCGCTCGCGTCGCTCTGGAGCGACAGGAGCGCACGCCGGACGCCATCCAGCGCGCGAGGCGCGACCTGCGCTCGCGCACCGCCGCCCGTAGACTCGATCTGATGTAGCGCGCTCATTGCCTGCGCGACCGGCTCAGCCACTCCGATGAGCTGCGTCGGGACGCCGGGTGACTGGAGCGCGGCTAGCGCCTGTGCGAGCCGCTCGCGAGCGGTGCGGGCCATGTTGACGGGATCGCTCATCCATCCTCCCTGGAGGGAGCCGGTACTCTATATCATTGCGAGCCTGCGGGGGTTTTTTCCCGGAGCGTCGCCCGCCGAAAAGTTGTTCGGGCGCTCACCTGACTGATACCTCGGTGACGATGACGCGCGCGAACGCGGGCGCACCGTTCCGGCCGATTCTCCGGCAGGGAGAGCGGTTCGACCCGGAGGCGGCCCGCAAGCCCCTCCTGGTGTTCGAGGACGTCCACAAGGCGTACCGGGCGGACGCGCCCGTGCTTCGAGGGCTCCGGCTGTCGATCGAGCGCGGCGAGTTCGTTTTCTTCACCGGCCCTTCGGGAGCCGGCAAGAGCACGCTGCTCCGCCTCCTTTATGCAGCGGAGGCCGTCGACTCCGGGCGCATCCTCTTCATGGGGCGTGACGTCGGCCGCCTGCGGCCGGAGTCCGTGCCCTACTTGCGGCGCAACATCGGCGTGGTGTTTCAGGACTTCAAGCTCATCGAGAACTGGGCGGTCTGGGAGAACGTCTCGCTGCCGCTCGAGGTGCTCGGCGTCCCCCAGCGCATCATCAGGACCCGCGTCGGTGAGGTCCTCGAGCGCGTCGGCCTCGGCGGTCGGGGTGGCGATCCCGCCGGCAGGCTCTCGGGCGGCGAGCAGCAGCGCGTCGCCATCGCGCGCGCCATCGTGTGCGAGCCCGCGCTGGTGCTGGCCGACGAACCGACGGGCAACCTCGACCCGCAGCTCGCGATCGACATCCTCGGCCTCTTCGAGGACATCAACGAAACCGGCGTGACCGTGCTCTTCGCGACGCACGACCGCTCCCTCCTCGATATCAGGCCACGACGCGTCATCGTGCTCGACGATGGCAAGGCGATGGACGTCCCCAATGGGCTCGGCAATGCGGCCGATCTCATCGGCCACGTCGCGTGAGCTCGAGCAAGCGGCAAGCATTCACATGACTCCCCTCGAGCGAGCGTGGCGCGGTGGTCGTAGCGACTGGCAGCTGCACGTGCTCAGCATCTTCAGCGTCGCGGTCGCCTTCGTGTGCATGGCGGCAGCGCTGCTCGTCGTCGTGAACGTGCAGGTACTGCGCGATGCCTGGGCGCGCAGCGGGCGTGCCTCCGTGTACCTGCGGCCCGACGCGACGCGCGACGCAGCGTCGGAGATCGAGCAGGCGCTGCGCGCCGTCGCGAAGGTGCGCTCGGTCCGCTACGTGAGCAGCGACGATGCGCGCCGCGAGGTACTCGACGGCCGCGCCGATCCCATCCTGGCGAAGCTGCCTTCGGAGGCATTCCCCGCGTCCCTCGAGGTCTCGCTGACGGACGACGCGAGCCAGAGCGCGGTCCAGAAGATCGCCGATACGCTCGCGACCCTTCCCGCGGTCGAGTCCGTCGAGACGTATCAATCCTGGACCGAGCGGCTCGCGTCCGTCCTTCGCGGCGGCGTCATGGCTGCGGCGCTGCTCGCCGCCGTGGTGCTCGCTGCCGTCGTCAGCGTCGTCGCGTCGACGATCCGTCTCACCCTTCAGAGACGACGCATCGAGGTCGAGGTGCTGAAGCTCATCGGGGCGACGGACGACTACGTGCGGCGTCCGTTCATCATCGAGGGCGCGGTGCAGGGTGCCCTCGGTTCCCTGCTCGCGATGGGGCTCGTGGGAGCGCTGTTTCTCATCGTAAGAAGCCGCTTCGACGCGGAGCTCGGCACCCTGGTCGGGCTCTCGCCGTCGTTCTTGCCCTGGTATCTCGCGTTCGGAATGGTGTTCGCCGGGGGCGTGCTCGGCGCGGTCGCGGCCTACGGAAGCCTGCGAAAGCTCTTGCTGGTCTAGGATGAAGCGAAGGAGCCTTCTCGCGCTCGCCTTGCTCGCGACGCCGTCCCTGGCGGTATCGGCCGATCCCGCAGGCGCGGAGGGGCAGGCCGGCGCGATGCCGGCGACCGCGGACGACGTCGCCGGTGCGCTCGAGCGCGTCGACACCGACGAGAAGAGGGTCGCGCAGCGACTGTCGGCGCTGACGGACGAGAGCGCGCGCCTGCACGCGCTGCTTCTCGCGCGCGGCCGGGCCTACGTGAAGATTGCACGCGCGGGACTCCTGCCGATCGGCGGCGGCCTCGACGCGTTCGTCGATCACGCGTCGCGGCTGGAGCGGCTGCGGCGTTCGCTCGCGCGCGATCTCGAGCGCGAGAGCCGAATCTCCGAGGAGCGCGTCGTGCTCTCGAAGAAGCGGACGGCGCTCGGCGACCGCCGCGCCCTTCTCGAGACGGAGCACGCCGCGTTCGTCCGCTCGCACACGGCCATCCTCGCCGCGGAGGAGCGGGAAGCCGCGTTCCGGCAGGCGTTCCTCGGCAGTCACGAGCCGACCCCCCACACGGCCGTCTACGGATCGGGCTTCGGCCCCGCCGACCCCTTCGAGGCGTCACAAGGGTTTGCCTCGCTCAAGGGGCGGCTGCCGTTCCCCGTCGAAGGCCGAACCGAGGTCCGTCCCATCAAGCTTCCCGACGCGGAAGGGCCGGGACTCGCGCTCATCACGTCCGCGGGCGCGCCGGTGCGCGCCGTCTACAAGGGGCGCGTCGCCTTCGCCGACGAGTACGCGGAGTACGGCCGCGCCGTCATCGTCGATCATGGCTCGGGCTACTACACGGTCAGCGGGAACCTGGGCGGCATCGACGTCCAGGTCGGCGACGAGCTCGCGGCCGGCGACAAGATCGGCTCCGTGGGGGCCGGCGCGCAGGGCCCGATGCTCTATTTCGAGCTTCGTCGCGGCACCATGACCGTCAATCCCGCCCCCTGGTTCGGGATCTGACGGTCGATTTCTCGCAACGGGCTCCGCGGGCGGCCGAAGGGTCCTCCGTGCCGAACGACTTTCGGGTTTCACAGGGGCTCCCAGCCCGGGTCTGCCGCAGATCGCGGCAACCGGGGCGGCACGCACCAGATTCGGTAAGATGAGCCATGGGCGTAGATGGCATCGGCAGCGGCGGCCGCCCCGTCCCGGGCGTCGGTGGCGGCGAGCTCGACGCGGCTCGCAGCGTCGAGGCCGAGGCCACGACCGGTGCGGAGGGTGCCCAGGGTTCGGAGCGCTCCGCGGGCAGCGCCCTGCTCGAGCAGCTCCGGCGCGGCGAGATCGACGTCGAGCGGTACCTGGATGCGCAGGTGCAGGCGGCGACGTCCCACGTGGAGGGTGCCCTGTCCCCGGTCCAGCTCGATTTCGTCCGGGAGGCCCTGCGCGATCAGCTCGCTGCCGATCCGGTATTGATCGAGCTCGTGCGTCGTGCCACGGGTTCGGCGCCGCCGACACGAGCAGGCTGAGCGGCTCCACGGAATGGTCAGATTCGGGCGCAGTCGTCCGCGGGCTGTCGTACCGCTTGCCGATGCCGGGCTCGCCCCGGGTCGGCGGGATACCGAGCTCGGCTCGCTGTCGCGTGCCCTGGCCGCGGTGCAGCGCCTGGGCGGCGCCGTGCCCCAGACCTTCGTCGTCACCGCCGACGTCTTCCGTCACGTCGTGAACACGGCGTTGCCGCCTGGTCACGATCCGGCGTCGCTGGTGCGCACGATACGCCGCCCCATCGGCGTCGAGCGCGCCGCGCGAGCGAGAGAGCGGCTCCTCGCCGTGCCGCTCGACGCGGAGGTCGAACGCGAGATCGACGGGGTGTTCGGCGAGCTGATGGAGCAGTCGCCGTGGGGTGTCGCCGTTCGCGCGAGCCCCCTGTTGCACGATCAGGGTATGGCCCGCGCTGCGGGCCTGTCTCTCACCGAACTTCCCGTCAAGACGCGCAACGACGTCGGTGCTGCGATTCGCTGGGCCTGGGCCCGTGCCGCGTCCGAGGTGACGCTGTCTCATCTGCGTGCGCAGAAGATGCGTGACGTCGCCGTCGCCGTCGTCCTGCAGCCGGTCGTCGCTGCACGCGCCACGGTGACGCTCGTCACCGACACCCGCTCCCCCCCGGAGCCGAAGGGCGAGCCGCGTCTCATGGCGATCGCCCACAGCGGGATTTCCGTGGAGGGCGCCGACCCGACGTCGTCGGAGCTCGTCGTCTTCGATGCCCAGGGGAGGGAAGAGCGGCGCCGGCCGTCCCTGCAGGACCGCGAGCTCGCCGTCCGCGAGCGCGCAATCGTGGCCGTCCCTCGCGACGCCTCGGCGCGCGTCCTGTCGGAAGCCGACGTCGCCGAGCTCGCGAGCCTCGCACGTCGGCTCGAGCCGCTCGGCCCGTCCGTCGTCCACTGCGTTCTTGCTGCGGAGGGCGAGCCCGTGGTCGTGGACGTGACGCCGCTCCAGCACGACGGCCACCCCGGCAGTGGCACCACGGAGACGCTCTGGGTCCGCACGGCGGTCGACGAGGCGCCGTCCTTGCCGCTCACGCCTCTCAGCGCCCATCTTTTGCGCCAGCCGCTGCTCGCGCGGGGGCGGCTCGCGTCCGGCGAGCGCTCGCCGCGGCAGGGGCGGCTCGCCGGCATGCTCGCGAGCGTCGACGGCCGGCCGTACCTGAGCCTCTCGTCTCGCCGCGAGCGCGACGCCGATCGCGATCCCATCGATCTGATCGGGCACATCGAGCTCGGCTCGGGGCAATGGACGCGCGCGCTCGCCCGCGAGCCTGCGGTCCGTCCGTCGCTCGCCCGCGCGGGGCTGCGCGTCGCGCAGATCGCCTCCGAGCAGAAGCTCCTGACCGACGAGGTTGCGCGCTTCGAGCGGGACGCGGAGCAGCAGCGCAGGTGGCTCGCGGAGCTCGACCTCGGGATCCTCCCCGACGACGCGCTCACGACCACGCTGCACGAGGTGTCGCAGTTCCTGTCGCGCTCCTATGCGCTGCATGCACGCGCACACGGGCTCGCCGTGAGCGGCCACGCGCTGCTCGCCTCGGTCTTGACGGGCGCCGATGCCGCGCGCGCGGCGTGGTCGTCCCACGCCGTGTGCGCCGGCGCGGGCGTCGTGACGGCCCGGCCGGCAGCCGCCTTCTGCCACGTCGCCGCCATCGCGCGCTTCGACGTGCCGGCCCTGACGCTGGTTACCCAGGGCGACCTCACGTCGCTCTCGTCGCTGCCGGAGGGGCCCCTCAGCCGTGCCATGCGCCAGTTCCTGGAAGCCTACGGCGACCGCGGCGTGTTCGAGACGGAGCTCGCCAGCCCTCGCTGGGGCGAGAGCGCGGGGCTCCTCTCCGCCATGCTGGCCGCGGCGCTGCGCGGGGAGGCAGTCGATCCGGACATCGCCGCGTCGCGTGCGCGCGCGCTCGCCGATCGGGCGCTCGCCCTGCTCGAGCCCGGGCTCTCGTTCTTCGAGAATCGCGTCGTGCGCGACATCGTCTTCCGGCAGCGGGAGCTCCTGCGTCTGCGCGAGCGATGCCGCTCGCGCATCGCACACGCCTTATCCATGATGCGCATCGTGATGCTCGACGTCGATCGACGCATCCGCCGCCTCGATCCGTCGCTCGACCAGGGTGCCGCGCTCTTCCTCACGCTGCGAGAGCTCACGCAGGCCGTCGCGAAGTACCGCGCCGACCTCTCGCCCATCGTGCGGGCGCGCCGGGCGGATCTCGCCGCACAGAGCCAGACGCGCGAGTCGTCGCCCGTCTTCCGCGGCGCGCCCAGGCCCTCGTTCCCGACGGAGCTCGCCACGACGCTGACGGGCCTCTCGCTTGCGGGTGGCACCGGGGAGGGCAGGGTCGTGCGGCTAGGGGCGTCGCTCGAGGGCCTCGAGCGCTTCGCGCCGGGGGACGTCCTGTGCGTGAAGACGCTGGATCTCGGGCTAACTCCGCTGTTCCTGCACGCGCGCGCCGTCGTCACGGAGCTCGGCACGCCATTTTCGTCCAGCGCGGTGGTCGCACGCGATTGCGGCGTGCCGGTCGTCGGTGGGCTCTCCTCCGTCACGGCTCTGCTCCGCGACGGCGACCGGGTGCAGGTCGACGGCGACGCCGGCAGCGTGGAGCTCCTCACGTGACGGTGAGGCTCGTCGTGCGGCAGGGGGAGCCGGGGACGGTGCAGGGCGTCCTCTCGCACCACGGGATCGTCGCGTCCGCCGTCGCCGAGGGGCGCGTCTTTCTCGGAACGAAGCGCGTCGACGATCCGTCACTCGCCGTGAAGGCGGGTGACGAGCTCTCCGTCGAGACGGCTCGCGAGGCGAGCGCGGAGGTCCGCGTGCTGGCCGAGCGCCGGGACCTCTATGCCGTTTCGAAGCCGCCGGGGCTGCCGACCGAGCCGGATCGCAGCGGCACGTCTTCCGTCGTCCACTCCCTCGCGCGGCTCCTGAAGCTGCCGCCCGAGGTGCTCCATGCGGCAACACGACTGGACGCACAGGTCAGCGGCATCGCGCTCATCGCGCGGGGTAGCGACGCGGCGCGGCTCGCGGCCCGGCTGAAGACAGAGGGCAAGCTCGGCCGTCGCTACATCGCGCTCGCCGCGAGCGCCGCCGAGCCCGCGAACGGCGTGTGGGACGCGCCCATCGCGCAGGGCTCGCGTCGCGCCCGGGGCGGCCCGGACGCCGCCCGAGAAGCGACCTCGCGTTATGCGGTCGTCGCGCAGGCGCGGCCGCTGCCGGCGGCGCGGACGCCCGCGCTGTTCGTCGTCGAGCCGATCACCGGGCGCTTGCACCAGATACGTCTCCACGCTGCCGGTGCGGGCGCGCCGCTCCTCGGTGACGTGAAGTACGGCGGCCCGCGTCGCCTGGTGCTCTCCGACGGCCGCGCGCTCACGGTGCCCCGCGTCGCGCTCCATGCCGCACGGATCCGGGCGGAGTTCGACGGCGAGCCCCCGTGGACAGTGTCGCTCGCGATGCCCGACGATCTCACGACGCTCTGGGCAGCCCTCGGCGGCGAGCCGGCGGCGGTCGACCGCGCGCTCGCGCTCCCGCCGCTCGCGGGGCATTCATGACGCGACTTCAAGTCCCTGCGCGCGTCCCACTCACCGAGCCCGGAGACATGCCCATGCGTACTTTTTCCCTCGCCAGAGCCTTCGCGACCCTCGTTGCGATTGCCGTCTCCGTCGCCTGCGCGGGGCCGGCCGAGACCCGGGGTCTCTCGGTCGTCGCTCCGACGACCCTCGGCGAGGGTCACGGCGACGGGCACCCGGTGCGCCAGAACGGCGTGGGTGTCCCCGGCCCGTCGGCGTCCTTGCCTGCGCGTGCACCCGGACCGGACGGCGCCAAGCCGGGGAGTGACGTCCAGCAGCCGAGCGAGCACGGCGGGCAGCCCGATCCCGCTCCCCTGGTCACGCCACACCAGTGGGACCTCACTCTGCACTACGCCAAGGGCAAGATCTCGCTCGACCGCTCGAAGGCCGTCGAGCTGACGACGGCGATCTCGACGCCCCGTCGTGTCGGACGGTTCGCGGTCGAGCTCTGGGTCGGTCGCGAGCTCGTCGACCGCGTGCGCTTCGACTTCCCGCTGCTCGGCGCAGACTGGCCGCCCGGAGCGGATCGACGCCCGACGAAGGGCGCGCCCCGGTTCTCGCCGGGCGCCGACACGGTGTCGACCGTGCGCGTTCCGGCAAGCGACCGCGCGACGTCCGCCCAGGTCGTCGATCGACTCTCGGGCGAGGTGACGCCGCTTTCATGGCCGCCGCTTTCGCCCGCGCCCGCACCCGCCCCCACGCCGTCCGGCCCCTGATGGGGACCCGCCTCCCGCCCCTTGCGTCTTTTTCGCACATTTGGCCACCCCGGCGTTTCATGGATTCTTCACCCTGCCCGGAGCCGTGAACCCCGGCGTGACAGTCCTGTAGCCCCGCGGATGGGTTCGTGCGTCTAATGGAGCGGAGGCTCAGGAAGCCTCGACAGCGGGTCCGATGAAGTGCAACACGTGTGGTAGCGAAAACGTGGAAGGCGCGCGGTTTTGCGCGAGCTGCGGTGCAACGATGACGACGGGTGAGACGAAAGACAGCGGGCTGGTCGGCCAGGTCGTGGGCGGCCGTTATCACGTCAAGCGGATCCTGGGCGAAGGGGGGATGGGCATCGTTTACGAGGCTGAGCAGCAGATGGGCACCACGATCCGCAAGGTCGCCCTGAAGACCCTTCATGCGCACCTCTCGCACGACCCTTCCGTCAGCGCGCGCTTTCACCGGGAAGTGGGCACCATTGCGCAGCTGGAGCACCCGAACACCATCAAGGTGTACGACTTCGGGGCCACGACGGACGGCACGCTCTACATCGCGATGGAGTTCGTCGCCGGCAAATCGCTGGGTCAGCTGCTCGAAGAGTCGAAGACGCTCCCGCCGGAGCGCGTCCTCCGTATCGTGAAGCAGATCGCCGGCTCGCTCGAAGAGGCGCACCAGCAGGGCGTCGTCCACCGGGATTTGAAGCCCGACAACGTCGTGCTCACCCAGCGCGCGGGCGAGAAGGACGTGGTGAAGCTCCTGGATTTCGGCATCGCCGCGCGCACGGAGTCCGCGGACGCGGCGCGTGAACAGAAGCTCACGCAGCAGGGCATGGTGCTCGGGACGCCCCCCTACATGAGCCCCGAGCAGTTCACGGGCAAGGCGCTCGACGCGCGGAGCGACATCTACTCGCTCGGCGTCATGACGTACGAGATGGTCACCGGTCGCCTGCCCTTCGAGGCGGAGACGCCGTGGCAGTGGGCGACCGAGCACATGATGTCGCAGCCCCGCCCGTTCGAGGCAACCCCCGTTGCCGGACAGATCCCGGAGTCGATGCGCACGGCAATCCTCCGCGCTCTCTCGAAGAACAAGGAGGACCGCCAGTCGTCCGTGACGCAGTTCTACGAGGAGCTCGCGGGCGCTGGCGCGGTCTCCGCGCCGGTCGCGGTCGCGCACACCGGGACGGCGGCCATGGCCGCGCCCCCGATCTTCGACTCACCCGGCCCCGCGAAGACGGCCGCGATGCCGTCCCCGATGACGTCGGGGCCCTCGACGGCGCAGGCCGTCGCGACGGCAGTGCCGATTCCGGAGCGGCGCGGCGGCGGGAACAAGGGCCTCGTCGTGGGGCTCGCCAGCGTCGGCGGGCTGCTCCTCATCGGCATGGCAGTGATCGGCGTGCGCTCCATGAAAACGAACGACGTGCCTGACGCGCCCCCGGCGCAAGCGGCACCCCCGGTTGCCACCGTCGCGCCCGTGCCGGTCGAGACGGCAGCGGCGCAAACTGCCACACCGGAACCGGATCAGCCGGCGCAGCCCGAGCCACCGACGCACACGACGGCGTCGCATACGGGCTCGACGACCACCACGCATGCGACGACGACAGCGCCGAAGCCGACGGCGACGACCGAGCCGGCGCACACTTCCGAAAAGCCGCCGTCCGGCAACGAGTGTGCTGCGTGCATAGCGGCCGCCAGTTCGGGGAATTTCACCGCAGCGGCTTCGGCGTACCGGTCGTGTAGTGATCCCGGCCAGAAGGCGCAGTGCTCGGGCATGATAAAGAGCCGCGCCGGGAGCGCCGTCCAGACGGCGGCGTTCAACGGCAACTGCGCCCAGGCAAAGGCCATGGCGGCTGCCGCTCAGTCGATGGGCGTGTCGGCCGGTGCCTTCGCGAAGGCCTTGGCGGCCTGCAAGTAGACGAAGCTGTATTCCGAAGCGCTTCCGAAGCGTTAGTGGATCTTGTTCAGTCCCCGCCGGGTGCGTTGCTGGGTGCCGAGGTAGGATATTTCCACGCGTGTCCCTACAGCCGTGAGCTTGACGCGACGAATCAGGCGCGTCTAGATCGACCCCGTCACTAGCGTGTCACCTGCGCGCCGGCCTCCGCCGGTACCCCAACGCGCTCCAAGGCGCGGGTAGTTCGGGCAAAGGAAAAAAACGACGCACATGACGAATCGGGTCTCGTGGCCGCAGATCTGTCGCTCTGCGGAGTTCAAGGGTCAGTGGGTTGCTCTGGATAATTGCAGGTATGACCAGTCGAGCATGCAGCCCGTCGAGGGGGACGTGGTGGACGCCGATGCTGACCTGGCCGATCTCTGCGGTCGCCTGCGCGAGGGACAGCGTGGCTCGTGTGCCATCGTGTTCTGCGAGGGCGAGGTCATCGTGGAGCAGCGTCTGACGCTGACTCCGACCGAAGGGCTCGC
>CAYUAW010000263.1:0-10623 GCA_964442485.1 uncultured Polyangiaceae bacterium | reverse complement strand
TGGTGCTGGTGCTGCTCGTGCTGGTGCTGGCCTCGATGGGCTCGCTGCGCGACTCGTTCAGCTCGATGAGCGTCGACAGCGCCTCTATCTCGCGCTTCGAGCGGATCTCGCTCTGGCGGAGCGCCTTGAGCTCCGTCTCGAGTGCGCGTTGCTTGGTTTCGACGTCGCGGAGCTGGCCCTTGAGCCGGTCTCGTTCGGTTTTGAGTGACTCGATATCGATGGACACGCTTCTTGGCTCCTGGCTGACTCGAATGGAAGAGCCACGTACGGTAGTCCTTCCCGCGCCACGGCTCAACGGGCGTTCTGAGGCAGGATATCAGCCGGTCGAGACGACCCGGTCGCGGCCGGCGTGCTTCGCGGCGTAGAGCCGCCGGTCGGCCGTGGCGATGAGCTCCTGCGCCGTCCGACCGCCGGAACCGAGCGAAGCACACCCGATGCTCACCGTACAGTCGATGCGCTGGCCGTCGTGGTCGGTCGGCGCCGCGACGATCGCACGCCTGAGGCGCTCGGCGGCGCGTGCCGCGCCGTCGATTGCGATGCCGCGGAGGAGGACGATGAACTCCTCGCCGCCGTACCGCGCGAAGATGTCCTCGACGCGAAGGACCTTCCGCACCGTGGCGGCCAGGCTCCGGAGCACCGCATCACCCCCCGGGTGCCCGAAGGTGTCATTGACCTTCTTGAAGTGATCGAGGTCGAGGAGCAAGAGCGACGCGTCCGACGAGTGCCGGTTGGCGTAGGCGAGCTCTCCCGCGAGACGGTCCAGGAAGTAGGCACGGTTGAAGACGCCCGTGAGCGGGTCGCGCACGCTCGACTCGTAGAGCTGGCGCAGGATGCGCTCCTGGTGCTCGTCGACGACCGAGAAGCGGAAACGGACGCGAGGACCGAGCTGCACGAGCGAGCCGTCCTTCAGCTCCGCCGTCTCGACGCGCGCGCCGTCGACGTACGTGCCGTTGCTGCTCTTCAGATCCTCGATGAGGTAGGTGTTCCCCTTGCGCAAGATGCGCGCGTGCGAGCGGCTGATCCCCTCGTCGTCGATCACGAGCGAGCTCGTGGGGTGGCGGCCGATGCGCAGGTCCACGACGTCCGTAGGGACGACCTGACCGGCGTGAGTCTCGTCCATCCGGACGAGGACCGCGCGATCGCGCTGTGCGGGCAGCGGGATGGTGACGGAGGACATGGTGACCGTCGTCAGCGTCCGCTGCTCGAAGCGTCCGGGGGTCGCCGGGCCGCTCGGCTGGGCGAGAGAGGTCGGGTGAGCGCTGCTCGTCGTGGTCATGGCCGCGTCCCTCCTCGCGACGTCACGTCGCGACTTCTGGGAAGGGCTTCCCCGGCTTGGCGAAGAAGTAGCCCTGGAGCAGATCACAGCCGAGCTCGACGAGGCAGTCGCGCTCCTGTGCGGTCTCGACGCCCTCGCCGACCACCAGCATCCCCATGTCCTTGCAGAGCTCGGCCATGGACCGGATGAGCTTCCGCTTGGTCGCGCTCTGGTGCACGTCGCGCACGAGGGTCATGTCGAGCTTCACGATCTCCGGCTCGAGCAGGGCGAAGCTCGTCAGGCCCGCGTATCCCGCGCCGAGGTCGTCCACCGCGATGCGGAACCCGATCTCGCGGAGAGCCGCGATGCGGGCGCGCACGTCCTTCACCTTCTCGAGCGAGGCCCGCTCCGTTATCTCGAGCACCACGCGGTGCGCGATGCGCGAGAGGGCTGCGTCGCGCGAGAGGAGCATGGGGTCGAGCAGATCGGTGGTGTGCAGATTGACGAAGAGCACGCCGGCGTCGGCCGAGGCGGCGACGGGCGCGGCCGCGCGTTCGCGGATGATGCGTCCGAGCGCCTCGAGGCGCCCGAGCTTCTCGGCGGCGTCGAGGAGCGCACCGGGGTGCGGCATGCTGGGCTCGGTGCTCCGGAGCAGCGCTTCGTATCCGAACACCTTCCGGGTCGCGGAAGATACGATCGGTTGATAGGCCATCCAGATGGACTCGAGCGCGCGTTCGAAGTTCGCTGCCAGGCGCTTCCTGTCGTCCTGCTCGATGGGATTGCCGAGTAGCTGGGCGGCCTGACGCTTCATGAGCGTCATGCGCCGGAGGCAAACTGCCTTGTCGATGACCTCTTCCAGGTCGGGGATCTCGAGCGGCTTCGTGAGATAGTGGAACGCCCCGTACTCGAGCGCCTTCACGGCCGTGCTCACCGTCGGCTCGCCGGTGACGAGCACGACCGGCACGTCGAGGTGGCGCTCGCGCACCACCTGAAGGAGCGCGATCCCGTCCATGCCTGGCATCGCGATGTCGGACAGCACCACGTCGAACGCGTCGGGCGTGAGCTTCGCAGCCGCCTCACGGCCGTTCGACGCCGACTCCACCTCGTAACCCCGCGAGCGCAGCGCCCGTCCGATGCTGCGGACCTGTATCGGTTCGTCGTCGACGATGAGCACCCGACCCTTCGGTGCGGCGACGCGCGTCTCCGAGGGTGTGGGTTTGTTGGGCACGGGCGGCTTCCCGGTCTGTCTTCCCGACGCCTCCAGCTCGCTCGCCAGAGGATTATCCGCCGCATGGGCGCTCATACCCGCTTGTGAACGGCGATCTGCCCCTCGGCTAAAGGCGGACCAATACAATTGCGAGTTTTCTGCGCGGAGCGGCTGTCCCCGTCCGTCGCCCGTCAGCGTCATCTCGAGTCGATTCGAGCCGTTGGGCGTCGCTTCGGTCGTGCCATACCCGTGGGGCGCGTGCGCCTCACCGCTCGGGGAGCGGCCGCACACGGCCACCCACCTCGACGCGATAGCGCGCGCGCCGCGTCGCGCGCGGGCGCGGGTTTCGTCGGTCGAAGTAGGACAAGGGATCCTTCGGGGCCTCGAGCCGCGGGCGGCTCTCCACCCTGAGCAACTCCGTCCCTGCGACGAGCTCGACCGTCACCGCGCGCTCCCACACCGTCCCCGGTCCTGCGTTGCGCGCGACGGCGACGGCGCCGGGCCACGCCGTCGCGCGTACCCAGCCTTCGCCCTTTCTCACGTGCCAGGTCACGCGCGCCTCGCCGTGGGGAACGATCCGCTCGCTGTCGACGAGCTCGACGGATTCGACGCGGCCGCTCAATGGGCGTAGCCGGGCTTCGCGGGCGGCGGCGCCACCGCGTCTCCTTCGTCGTCACCGGCCGCGGGCGCGTCCTTCGTGCCAGCCTTGGCCGGCTTCTCTTTCGTACCCGACGGCGGACGCGGTTCCGCGTCCGCCGGTCTGGCGTCCGCGGGCTTCGCGTCTTCCGCGCTCGGTTCCGTCTTTGCTTCCACGTGTGTCACGAAGCGGGGCTTCTGCGTCGGATCGCAGCCCGAGGTGAAACCGGTCGCGTCGACGTCGGTCGTCGTCGACCCGCTGAGCTCCTTCCCCTCCTCGTCGGTGGTGATGACGCGGACGCGGACGCTCCTCTTTCCGGCGCGCGCCGGGGAGCAGTACGAGAGCAGATAGTAGCCGCCGACGAGATCGCCGAGCCGTCCGCCCGCCTCGTCGAAGGTATGGAGCAACGACGCCCAATCGGCCTCGAAGGTGCCGCTCCGGCCGATGCGGCTCGCGCGGAACCCGGGCACGTCCTTGATGCTGATCGCGAAGATCAGATCCTTCGATTCGTCGAGCGCTTCCGTCATCTTGGAATCCGCCACGCGCCCCGCGAGATCCGGTCCGCGCGCGAAGATGACGAGAGCCCCGATGCGCAGCGGCTTCTGCGACGTCATCAGACGCGCGTCGAGCTGCGCGAGCGACTCGATGATGGCGCTGTTCAGGTTGCTCGACGAATCCGTCGGCGTGTACCCCTCGAGCTGCGGCAACTCGGCGACGTCGTCCGCGCCCTGCGGGACCTCGGCGATGAGACGGATCGAGGGGCCGCCGTCGAAGGCGTACACCGTGACCGGCTCGGCGACGTGCGCGCGCGCGACGAAGCGGGCAGCGGCCATGGCGATCTGGTGGCGCGTGTCGCCCTCGGTGACCGGTCCGCTCATGTCCACCAGCAAGAGCACGCGGTGAACGGCCGCTTCGTCGCGAGGAAGGAGCGCCTGCTGCGTCTGCTCGGGCGTCAGCTCGGCGCCGTCCTCGAAGATGTGGAAGTTCTTCTCGTTCAGGCCCGTCGCGGGGGCGTCGCCGTTCGACACGGAAAGGTAGAAGGCGACGTTGCTCGGCTTCTGCGTCGACGTGGCCACCTGTTCCACGTGGACGCCGCCGAGCATGCACCCCTCCGCGACCATCGCGGTCGCCGCGCAGACCGATACCCTGGCCCAGCGGGTGAGCGCGGGGCCGAGAACGCCCAATTCGAAAAATCGAATCATCGCTTGTCTCCGGTCGAATCGAGGTTCATTCCCATTGCACGGTGCCGCTCCGTGCGTCGCGGATCATGTCCGCCATTCCCATGCCGATGGGGTCGGGCAATGCATCGTCGGCGAAGAGCCCGACGTCGCGGATCTCCAGCGAGTTCATCGGTGGCCCGAGCGGCTCGCTAACCTGGGCTCGCACGACGACGGTGACGGCATGAAACCTGGGGTCCCGGTGCGGTGCCGAGTAAACGCCGCTGAGGGCGCCCAGCGATTGCACCCGGGCGCCCGTCTCCTCCCGGATCTCCCGCTCGATGCTCTCGCGCAGGGTCTCTCCCCACTCGAGCGTCCCCCCCGGTAGCGCCCAGTCGCCCGTGTCGCCGCGCCGGATCAGGAGCCATCGTCCGTCCGCGGTCCGCGCCGCCGCCGCGATCCCGATCACCGGCCTGCGAAGGAGATGACGAGCCGCTTCGCGGAGCAGACGGAACGCCGCGGTCGGGATGCGCATGGTGCGCGAGCATCGTGTCTCGCGATGTCGTTTGCAACCGTTCCAACGACGGGCCGTCCAGGACGCACCCGCTCCCGACCGGAAGCCCCACATTTCTCTCGAGAAATGATAGAGCGGTCGCGGCTGGAAACGGCCCCACGCATGCGCGGCAAGAGAAGAGCATCGGCAGCGTTCGCAATGATGGCGGGCGCCTGCTCGGAGCATGCGCCCCCCGGGGTGGCGGCTCCCAGCGAGAGCGCGGTGACGGTCTCGGTGACCGCATCTCCCTCGGCGTCCCCCACGTCGTCAGGCCCGGCGGGGGTGGCGGAGCTCGGCACGGTGAACGACGCGCTCCCCTTCGTGCCGACGGACGAGAAGGTCGCGAGCATCGCGTGGCGCACCTGGGTCTACACGGACACGGGACCGAAGCGGACGCGCCTCGGGTACCTCCGCGCCGGCGCCATCGTCCCGCGACGCGGCCCCGCGATCACGAACGAGGGGTGCACCGGGGGATGGTACCGGGTGAATCCGCGCGGCTTCGTGTGCGTTGGCCACGGGGCGACGCTCGATGCGACCAACCCGGTCGTCGTCGCGTCGAGCGTTGCGCCGAAGCGCGGCGAAGGGCTCCCGTACCTTTACGCGATGGCGAACAACCCGGGCCCGCACTTCTATTTCCGGCTGCCACGGCCGGACGAGATGCTGCAAGTGGAGGGCGACGGCTATGCCGCGCGCGCGGCAGAGTGGCGCCTGCACTACGAGCACGATGGCTGGAAGGAGCTGGTTGGCGCCATCGAGCCGCCTCCGGATTTCGTGCCCCGGTCGGGCGGCGCGTCCCTCACGAAGCCGTACGGCACGCAGGAGGGGCTGCACAAGACAGTGCAAGCGGGCCAGTCCGACCCCGACGCAGGCTTCGCCGTCGAGCGTGTCTTCGACTGGCAGGGGCGCGCCTTCGGGCTCACGACGGAGCTCGACCTCATTCCGATGGACCGCACGCGCGTCGTCAAGCCCAGCGTTTTTCACGGCGTCGCTCTCGGAGAGGGTGAGGACCTACCCGTCGCGATCGTCAACAAGCGCTGGGTGATCCGCTACGTGGAGGCGAAGCCCGGCCTCCTGAAGCCGGCGGGGACGTTCGAGTTCCGTCAGGCGGTGAAGCTCACCGGCAGGACGGTGTACTTCGACGGCGTTCGCTTCTGGGAGGGGCGCGACGGCAGCTTCATCGCGCCGTCGAACGCGCTCGTGCTCGAGAAGCGCAAGACCTATCCGAGCCTCTCCGAGGGGAACCGGAAGTGGATCGACATCTCCATCCGCGACCAGTCGCTGGTCGCCTACGAGGGCACGAAGGCGGCCTACGTCACCCTGGTCAGCACCGGGCGCGCCGGCCTGGCGGATCCCGAGAAGGCACCCGCCACGGTGCGCGGCACGTTCATGATCGTCACGAAGCACGTGTCGTCCACCATGGACGGCGACGAGGACGTCGCCGACTCGTACAGCCTTCGCGACGTGCCCTTCGTGCAGTACTTCCACAAGGGATACGCCCTCCACGCCGCCTACTGGCACGACGAGTTCGGCAAGGTGCGCAGCCACGGCTGTGTGAACCTCTCACCCCTGGATGCGGCCTGGCTCTTCGAGTGGACCGATCCGCAGGTGCCCGTGGGCTGGCACGGCGTGATCAACAAGGAGCGGGGGACGGCGGTCTCGATTCACCCCTGAGGGCGTGGGCCGGGGCGCGCGGCGTTTCGCGCGGCGCGCAGCCGGTGAACGAGGAACACGACGAGCAGAACCGCGCCGATCACCGCGAACGCGATCGCCTCGTAGTGCTTGGCGTGCTCGAGCACGCGGGAGACAGCGCGACCGAAGACGTAGCCGAGCACGCTGATGGCGGGGGCCCACAGCAACGCCCCGAGGGCGTTCAGCGGGATGAAGCGCCGCGGCGGGACGCCGGCGAGCCCGGCGACGAAGGGCACGGCGTTGCGAAGCCCGTAGAAGAAGCGAAAGCTGACGAGCAGGAACGTGCCGCGACGTTCGAGCTCGAGGCGGGCCCGCGCGGCGGCCGGACGCCAGCGGGGGCGATAGTCGAGCACCCGCGTGCCGAATTTGCGCCCCACGAAGTACGCGAGCTGGTCGCCGGCGAGGCTGCCGATGAACGCGCAGGCGATCACACCGAAGAGGTTCAGGATGTGCCGGTGCGCGAAGAAGCCGCCGAGGACGACGATGGTCTCGCCCTCGACGAACGCGCCGACGAGGATGGCCCAGTACCCGTATCGAGAGAGCAGCGAAGTAAGCTTCACGCCTGCCTTGGATCAGAAGACGAGGTCTTCACGATCGGCGTAAGCCTCGAAAGCCTGCGGCGCAATCCCGTCCGGGTTTTCCGTTGCGAGGAGAACCGACGCGAGGGCCCCCTGACCGGGGCCGAGCTGCCCGGCGAGCTTCCACACGTGCTCGGCGACGACGAGGGGAGGCGGCTCGACCGGTGTGTCATAACGGAACGACTTGTCCAGCGCGCGGACCTTCAGGGCGAGGTGCTCCCGTGGTTCGGCGCTCGAGTTGAAGACGCATGCGCGCACGGAGCGGGTCCCCGACCCCGGAGCGACAGTGACCTGACAGGTGCGCACCTCTGACTGCGTCCACAGCAGCCGGTCGATGTAGGGCGCCTCCTCCTCGCGCAGTGCTTCGCGGAGCCCGAGCGCACCCTCCTTCGCCCGGGGGTCGCCGAGGTAGGCTAGCAGCATCGCGCCGTGGAGCCGGATGGGCCGGTGAATGGCCTTGAGGAGATCTCCCACCACCGTGGTCGGCGCCGCGTCGGCGCCGGCCGGGTCGAGCATCGGGCTCGCCGCGCCCGTTACCTCGAAGTCGTTCCCTCGCGCCTCGACGTGCCATTTGATGGCCTGGCCGGGGGCGAGGGGCCCCTCGAAGTAGAGAGGGCGGTCGAAGGTCGGCGTGCGCTTGCTGCTCGGCGGGGGGTCCCGCTCGAAGAACCGCACGAGCAGCGAGACCTCGGGGAGCGACTCGTTCCAGTTGTTCACCACGCCGATCTCGAGCTCGAGGTGGGGGTGGTTGTTGTGGGCCTTCGTGTGGCGCTCGATGAGCACCGTGCTGAGACGCGGCAACCCGTCTTGCCACAAGAGAGAGTCGGCGCGCTTGCAGGTGCAGCCGCCGGACAGAACGACGGAGTCTGCCGTGGAGAGCGCAGCGGCTCGCGCCGCGACGGACGGCGACGGCTCGGGAGCGGGTGTGGCCGGAGCCGTGGCCGAGGGAGAGGGCAGGGGGGCGGCAGCCGGCGCGGCCGGGAGGGGGGCCGTCTCGACGGCGCGCGGTTCTGCCCGCGAGGGGCGCGACTCGATGCGCGGCGGCTCGTAAGGGTCGCGCTCCGCCCGCACCGGCGCTCGCGAGAGCCAGTTCGCCGTGAGCATCGCGGCGACCAGCGCGGCCGACATCGTTATGACAACCGCAGTGGTCGTACGTGGCAAGAGCAGCTGGAACGACGGGAGCTCGACCGGCGCAGGCGGCGGTTGCGGCGGCAGGGCCGCGCCGTCGGTCGCCGGCGCGAGCGACGGCACGTAGGCCGACAGCTCGGTGACGAAGGCAAGCCGCGCGCCCTCGGACTCGAGGCCCGGCCGTCCGAGCCTGTGGTCCGCGACCATCCCCGCGAAGAAGACGAGCGCCGCGGCGAAGCAACCGAGCAAGACGCCCATGCTCGCGCCGCCGTCCGAGGACACGCGGGCCACCGTCACCGCGACCAGGAGCCCACCGACGAGCATCCCGGCGGCGGTGCCGAGCCGGATGATGAGCCGCTGCCTCCGCCGCTCGGCGAGCGGCGGAGGGTCGCCCTGGGAGAAGCCGGTGAGGAGCAGCCGGTGATGCGGCGTGAGGGCCTCGTCGACCGCGAGAAAGACGCGGTTGCCCTCGAGTGCCGCCTCGCGCACGGACGACCAGGGGGCGACGATCTGCGTGCCCGTCGTGAGCGCGCCGGGCGCGTAGCCGGCCTGGAACGCGCCCACGCCGTGGTAGACGATGAGCAGCCCGAGCGGCGTGCACTCGAGCTCCACCGAGCCGATCGCGTTGCTCCGTTCACTGGGGATGGCGATCGCGCGCGTTCTCATCGTGATGACCGGCCAGGGGCGAAGGCCGCCTCAGAACAGCTTGGTCTGTCGGGACGAGCCCTCGAAGGGGATGCCGAGGTGCTCGTAGGCGCGCTTGTTGGCGACGCGCCCGCGCGGCGTGCGACCGATGAACCCCTGCTGGAGGAGATACGGCTCGTACACGTCCTCGATGGTGTCGCGCGGCTCGGCGAGCGCGGCCGCCAGCGTCTCGACCCCCACCGGGCCGCCCTGGTAGTGCTCGATGAGCACCTTGAGCAGGCGGCGGTCCATCTCGTCGAGGCCGCCCTGATCGACCTCGAGCCTCTCGCACGTGAGCTTCACGATGCGCGCGTCGATGGTCCCGTCGCCCTCCACCTCGGCGAAGTCCCGTACGCGGCGGAGCAAGCGGTTGGCGACGCGCGGCGTTCCGCGAGAGCGCTGCGCGAGCTCGTGCGCGCCGGCCTTCTCGCAGGAGATGCCGAGGAGCTCGGCGTTGCGCAGGATGATCCGCTCCAGATCGGCGACGGGGTAGAAGTCGAGCCGCATGGTGACGCCGAAGCGCTCGTGCATCGGCTGCGTGAGGAGCCCTTCGCGCGTCGTCGCACCGATGAGCGTGAACGGCTTGATGTCGATGCGGATGCTCTCCGCGTAGGGGCCGTCGCCGGTGACCACGTCGATGCGGAAGTCTTCGATCGCCGGGTAGAGCGTCTCCTCCACGGGTGCGCTCAGGCGATGGATCTCGTCGATGAAGAGGATGTCGTTGCGCCCGAGGCGCGTGAGCACGCCTGTGAGCGCCCCCTTGTGCTCGACGGCGGGGCCACTCGTCACGAAGAGCTGCACCCCGAGTTCGCTCGAGAGGATGTGCGCGAGCGTCGTCTTGCCGAGGCCGGGCGGACCGCTCAGGAGGATGTGGTCGAGGGGCTCGCCGCGCTGGCGCGCCGCCTTCACGTACACGCGAAGATTATCCTTGTGCTTCGTCTGACCGACGAAGTCGTCGAGGGTCTTCGGCCGGAAGAGGCGATCGAAGCGGTCGTCCTCGCCGCCCGTCGCTGGGCCGATCACGCGCGGTCCGGGCTCGGGCGCGGGCTCCTTCGCAGCTTTCTTCCGTGGCGGCATGAGCGGCGGACTCTAAATCAAGTCACCGCGTCGTTCGAGGATTGACGAGCGGCCGGCAAAATCTATGTCCTATGCCATGGGATCCCATTCGGGCCGCGTGTTTTCGGGGCGCGAGGGCCGAGCTTTCGCCATGACGCGCCGTGCGGCGGCGCTGGTCCTGGCGCTCGCTGTCGTGCCGGCAGGCTGCATGTCGAAGCGAACCGACGGGGGGACGGGACTCCTCCCCCTCGGCACGACCGCTCCGGACTTCGCCGCGAAGGATAGCGCCGGGAAAGTCGTGCATTTGTCCGACTTCGCGGGAAGCCCGCGCATCGTCTACTTCTATCCGAAGGACGAGACGCCCGGGTGCACGCAGGAAGCGTGTGCCTTTCGCGACGCGTACAAGCAGTTCGACGCGAAGGGCGTGATCGTCTTCGGCGTCTCCCGCGACACGGAGAAGAGCCACGACGAGTTCCGCGCCGCGCACACCCTGCCATTCCCCCTCGTCGCCGACGCTGATGGCACCGTGCAGAAGTCGTACGGCGTCCCCTCCATGATGGGGATGCCGATGGCGGAGCGCGTCTCGTTCCTCATCGGACGCGACGGCAAGATCGAGCACGTCTTCGAGAAGGTCGACCCGGTCATCCACGCGAGCGAGGTGCTGGATCTCGTGAAGTGA
>CAYUAW010000262.1:7469-10678 GCA_964442485.1 uncultured Polyangiaceae bacterium | reverse complement strand
CGATAGAGGAACCTGAGCTGGCTCGCGATCATCGTGTAGAGACGGAGGCCCATCTTGTCGAGCGCGTCGGCACACTCGAGGACGCCGCGGCCGTCGGCGCGGAAGATCCCCATCGTGGCGTGCGTGAAGCGCGCAGCGGCCGTGTAGAGGGCGCGGGCATCGTCGGGCAGCGTCGGGTAGTACTTCGGGTCCTCGAAGCGGCGGCGGAGCGTCTCGAACCGCTCGAAGGCCACTGCCTCGTTCTCGCGA
The DNA here is from genome assembly GCA_964442485.1 of uncultured Polyangiaceae bacterium. GTDB lineage: Bacteria > Myxococcota_A > Polyangia > Polyangiales > Polyangiaceae > DASZVB01. The sequence continues at coordinate 10,429 of CAYUAW010000262.1, read as the reverse complement.
CCGATCTCCTGGAGGGCGCGGCAGAACTGGTATATGCCCACCGGCGTGAGCCGCTCCGGCAGCACGGAGAACGGCTCCAGAGTGTCCGCGACGCGGGCTGCGCGCGCGGGATCGAGCGAGAGCGACGCGGTGCCGGCCAGGGTCGTCGCCGTCGACATGAGACACGCGATGATCTCGACGAACGAATAGGGACGCTCGCGACGCGGCGTGATGAGGTAGCGCAGGAGCGCGGAGAGGATCCCGAGGACGAGGGCGAGGAACCTGCCGAGGAAGCGGCGGAGCCGGCGCGCCGTGTCGATTCCAGATAGATCCTCCACCACCGAGAGCGCTTCGTCGCCGTACCGCTCGCCCCAGCTGCGCTCCTCGTAGTAGCCCGCCTGCGCGAGGGCGGTGAGGATGGGCATGCGCTCGTAGGGCGTCCGTCGCTCGCGACGGTACACCTCCAGCGCGGCCTCCAGAGGTTCCCCGACCCGGTGGAGGTTCGCCATCAGGATGCGGATCGCCGCCGAGTCCTTCGCCACGCTCGCGATGAGATCGGCACCCACGGTGCTCTGACCACCGCGGATCAGGTGGAAGCCGGCCTGGATCCGCAACGCATCGTTCTCGTCGCCCGCGAGCGCGGCGAACGCCTCTCCGAGCCGCCGGTGATGCTGCGCCTCGCGCATCTCGTCGATGCCGGACAGGAGCGCGTCCCGGATCGCGGCGCTGCTGAATCGATAGCCGTCCGCATCGCGATGCAGGACGTCGTTCCGCGCCAGCTCGTCGAGGAGCAGGATGACGTGGCGCTCGTCGAGCGGCAGCGACAGCCGCTTGCAGAGGTCGAACGTCGCCTGCTCGTGCTGCAAGCTCAGGCATTCGGCGAGCGAACGCGCCGGCGTGCCGAGTGACGAAAGGCGGCTCGAGAGCGCTTCCTCGAGCGCCGCGGGGAGATTGGCGTCGGGACGGGTGACGGGAAGGGTCCAAACTCCGGCCGAGTAGCGGATCACCTCCTTCGCGACGAGCTGGCGACAGATCTCGAGCGCGTGGAGCGGGCTCCCCGCGGTTCGCTCGTGGAGCCAGCCCGAGAAGCGTTCGGCGTTCGGAGCATCCGCGAAGAGCGACCCGACGAGCTCGAGCATGTCGCTCTCGTCGAGGCCCTCGAGGTCGAGAGTGCTCGAGTGCGCGTGCAGGACGTTCAGACCCAGGCCATCCGAGCTGCGCGCCGTGTGGCTCTCGGACACGACGACCAGCAGATGGAGGCCGCCCGAGAGCTTCGCCAGCGCAGCGAGCGTACCGAGACTTCCGTGGTCCGCCTCGTCGACGTTGTCGACCTCGAGCACCAGCGGCTGCGCTCGAGAGAGCGTCGCGAACCACCCCTCGAGCGAGCCGGACGCGCCGAGGGGCGCGCTCGACGGCACCGAGCGACGCGCGCCCTGCGACGGAGTGCCCCCGAGACGGGTCTCCACCTCGGGGCCGAGCGCGCGGAGCGTCTGGTGGTACTGCGGGGACAGCTCGCGAACAGCCTCCGGCGCCGCGTCGATGAGCCGGAGGGCGAGCGCGCGCACGGTGCCGTGGAGCTTCCTGTGCATGGACGCGTCCACCCGCGCCACGGTCGCCCCCGCGAGCTGCGCACGCACACCGAGCTCCTCGAGGAGACGGGTGCGACCGAGCCCGCGCATCGCGCGAACGCACACGGCCGAGCCGTGCCCCGCCAGAGCGTCCTCGAGCCGCTTCTGGAGGACCGTCATCTCCCTGGCACGACCCGTGAATCGCGGCTGAAGCAGAAAGCTCTCCGCGAGACGGTGGGAGTCCGAGGTGTCCTCCACGTCGAGCTCCCCGATGACGTTGAGCCGCGCGATGACCTCGGCCGCGCTGCCCGGGCGGGCGCGCGGGTCGGGGTTCAGCAGGGAGAGCACCAGGGCGTCGAGTTCCTTCGGGATATCCGGCGCGTAGACCGAAGGCGGTCGCGGCGGCACCCGCCATGCGATGTGCAGCTCCTCGAGCTCCCGGGCGGGGAAGGCGTGGGCGCCCGTCAGCACCCAGTAGGCGAGCGCCCCGAGCGCGTAGAGATCCGAGCGCTGGTCGAGCGGCACGCCCTCGAGCGTCTCGGGGGGAATGGCAGGAGGCGTGCCGACGACGACGCTGGTCCGCCCGAAGTTCGCGAGCGTCCCGAAATCCAGGAGCTTGCAGTGGCCGTCGCTCGTCACCCTCACGTTGCGGGGGCTGACGTCCCGATGAATGAGGCGCCGCGCGTGGAGAAGCGCGAGCGACGTTGCCACGTCACGCAGGTAGAAGCACGCTGTCCGGTAGGTCACGGGTGCAGCGGTGCGCAGATCCTCCCCCTCGACGAATTCCATCGTGTAGTACGGGCCTTCGTCGTCGATCCCGTAGTCGAACACGCGGATGATGCGCGGATGCTCCAGGCCGGCGAGCACGTGGTACTCGCGCTCGAACGCCTCGAGCGTCGCCTTGTCACCGCGACCGTGGGCGCCGAGGCGCTTCAGTGCGCGGACTTCGCCGGTGTTCGAGTCGCGCACGCGGTACACGACGCCGACTCCGCCGGACGCCAGGCGTTCCTCCACGACGTAGCGTGGGCTTGCTCGAGCGACGGGCGGCGTGATCCCCGGAATGTGCACGCGGGGAACCTTGGGTCGCGGGAGAGCGACGTTTCCAGACATCGTTTGAACAGCTCAGTTTAGCACCCGCGCGAGCGCTAACGCCCGGTGGAGTGAGCGTCGAAGGGCACGAATGAGCGGACGGGCTGGCTCCTTGCTGCGGTGATGTAGGAGCACCGGCGAGAAGGTCGCACGACGCGGCAAGCTGTACGAGCGAGCACGCGCCGGCGGTAGTCTCCGCCCGATGCTCCTCGCCCTGACGCCCATCGGTTTCGTTCGCAATGACCGCAAGGATCTCTCCGACGACGACTGGGGCGCCGTGACCTCCGTCGTCGAGCTCGCGCCGCACCTCGATGCGGACAGCCT
>CAYUAW010000262.1:6295-7369 GCA_964442485.1 uncultured Polyangiaceae bacterium | reverse complement strand
GCGGCCGACGCCCTGACGTCAGGCGCCGGTGACGAGCACGGGACAGTCCTCTGCGAGCGTCGCGAGGCAGCTCGGCGCCGCGGGGGGCTCCTGGCCGAAGGAATCACACGTCAGGCTCGAGAAATAGGTCCGCGTCTCGGAAAGGCAGCTCTGCACCTGCATCACCCGAAGCGCTCCGCACTCGCTGAGGTCCGGAGGACCCGCGTCGGCGTCCTGGCAGACGGCGCCCGAGGTCACGGAGCTCGCGCGACACTCCGTCTGGGCCATCTCGCAGTCCGCCTTGGTGGGAGCATCCAGACCCGAGAGCGTGCAGCTCCCGACCTCGACGGCGGCGAAGGCGTCTCGGTTGGCCGAGCAGAACTCGGCGCGCTCGGCCGGCGTCAGGTCGGCGAGCTTCTTGCCGTCGAGCGAGGTGCCTCCGGCGGCACCAGAGTCGCTCGAACAGCTGCTCTGACCGAGGGCGAGCAGGGCGAGACAGCTGAGCCTGGCGAGCACTGACGCCTTCATTGCCAACCTTCACTATGCGCCCTCTCGGGAGGCCCGAGCAACGACAACCCGCGCGTCGTGTTTCGGGACGATATCCGCCGCGCGATGGCGCGCGCGTCGCTCACCTCGCGGTTGATCGGAGGGCGCAGATCACCTATCTCAGGGCTCACCGTGGAAAGGCTTCGTCTCGCAACCGTTCTGCCGGCGGAGCCGGCCACCATCTACGACTGCTGGGTATCGGGCAAAAAGCACACCGAGATGACCGGCTCGAACGCCACCTCGGACTTGAAGAAGGGCGGCGCCTTCACCGCGTGGGATGGCTACATCACCGGGCGCCACCTGGTGCTCGAGCGCGGCAAGCGGATCGTACAGGCCTGGCGAACCACGGAATTCCCGAGCGCTTCTCCGGATTCGACCGTGGAGATCCGGCTCTCCAAGGTGTCCCGAGGGACGAAGATCTCGCTCCTTCAAAGTGACATCCCGGATGGTCAGAGCGACCAGTACGCGGAGGGCTGGCTCGAGCACTACTTCGACCCCATGACGCGCTACTTCAAGGCGGAGAAGAAGAGCGCCGCGAAGACCGCACCC
>CAYUAW010000262.1:0-6195 GCA_964442485.1 uncultured Polyangiaceae bacterium | reverse complement strand
CGACGCGAACCGTCACGCCTTGCCGTGGCCCTTGCCGAGGATGATCTTCCACGAATCCTCGACGCTCCAGCTCTGCTGGACGTGCGGCGGGTGGTGGCACGCGGGCGCGCACAAGGTCCTGGGCGGGCTCCGGACCAGCGCGGCCGGGTCCTTCGGGTTCGCAGCGTGCAACGACCCCGGACCGTGGCAGACCTCGCACTGCACGTCGGTGAGCTTGTCCACGTGAGTGACGGTGGTGCCGCCGGGCTTCTCGTAGCCGGTCACATGACACGAGACGCAGTCGAGGTTGAACTCCTTGTGTTGCGTCGAGAGTGACGCGTACGCGCCCGCGTGCGGCGTGTGCTTCCAGAACTGGTACGCCTCGTCGTGGCAATCGCTGCAAGCCTCCGCCCCGATGTACGACGCCTGCCCCTTCTCGACCGGGGGCGGCATGCGATCCTTGAAGGCCTCGCGGTTGTGGTCGTTCACGCGTCGGTAGTAGTCCTGCATGCGCGCCGCCACCGCGTCGCTCTTGCCCATTTCCGCCACCACCGCCACGCTGTCGACGCGGAAGTAGCTGCCCTCGGCGGGAACGGCTGGCGCGTGCAGCCCGGCGAGCTCGGCCTTCAGACGCGCGAGGTCCTGCTTGCGGGCGACCACGTCGCTGGCGGAAGCTCCGCTGCTCTCCCATTCGTGGATCCGCCGCTCGAGCTCCCCGATCCGAAGCTCGAGGCTCTGGCGCTGCTCGACCGTCGCGATGCCCGTGCCGTCGGCGAACTTCAGCGGACCCCGCACGAACAGATCGACGACGCCGACCGCCTGCAGGTGGTTCTGTGCCTCGACCACGAGCGTCTCGCCGACGAGCGCGGGCGGCACCGGCGCGTCGTTCCCCTCCCCCTTGTCGTACGGCTTTCCGACGACGAAGGCATGGTAGCCGGGCACCTGCTCGGCGAGCCGCAGCGCCCTGCCCCGGTCGAGGGCGAGGAGCGCGACGAAGATTTGCGCGCCTTGCTTCTTCAGCTCAGCGAGCGACGCTTCGAGCGACGCCTTCGGGTCGCTGACGGCGAGGCCCGGCGGCAACCCGAGGGGACCGCTCGGATCGCTGACGCCAGCGAGGCCCACGCGATAGCCGCCCGACTCGACGACACGCGTCGCCTTCAGGGGCAGCGACGACGCGCCCAGATTGCCCGCGAGGAGGTCGGCGCGGGACAGGCCGTCGAGGCGCGACAGCTCGGCATCCCCTGCGGCCCAGTCGTTCGCGCCGGGTGCCCATCCGACGAGCCCGAGCTCGCTGAGCGACGTGGCGAGCGCCTCGGCCTTCCAGAGGTCCTGCGTCGCGTGCGCGGGCTCGCTCTTCGGGTCGAGGAAGAGCATGGGGCCCGCACCGACGACCAGCGCACTCGGCGCCTTCGCCGCCTGAGCGCGGATGAAGGCCGCCGCGTGATCGACACCCCCGAGCTGGTTCTTCGTGCATCCGCACGGCTCGAGGGCACCCGCCACGGTCGACACGACGTACAGGCGCAGCGTCGGCGGCGACGCTGCCCCGTTCACGCCCGCCGGCGTCTTGTGGCAGGACGCGGCCATGGTGAGGGTAGAAAAGAGCAGAGCGAAGGAGACCGAGACGCGAATGGGGAGCCTCATGGCTTCGGGGCAAAGGGCAGGATGCTCTTCAGATCCTCGTCGTTGAAGCGCAGGTTGAGCCCGACGAAGTAGTCGCGGCGATCGTAGCTCAGGATGTCGTCCGCGCCGCCGAGCAGCCACAGGCGTTTCACGAAGGCGTAGCTCAGGTAGACCCGCCAGCGCGGGAGCACCGTCTCGCCGAACCCGAAGAGATCCTGCGCGAGCTCGAGGCGGTCGTCGAGCAGGACGAGATCCAGACCCACACCGCCCGTCGACTCCTTGATCCCGAACCGGCCCACGAGCGGGCCGACCCGCTGGGCGAACTGGAGGCTGAAGCGAAAGGTGTTGGTCGTGACCTGACGGATCTCGCGATACTGGGCCGGTTCGTTGGGGTTCGTCGTCTGGACGTTGGTGTCCTCGATGCGGGTGCTGCCGCGAGGGTCGTTGACGATCTCTATCGAGTAGTACTTGTCCTCGCGCGGCTGGAGCCGGAGCTCGACGAAGCTCTTCACCGCCTGCGACCTGAACTGAAAATCCGTGCGGAGCGAGACGATGGTCTGCAGGCGCGAGATGCCGCCCACGAACTCACCCACGTCCTCCGCGACGCCCTGGACCTCGTTGATGAGCTTCTCGTCCTTCGTCAGCTTGCCGAGCGTGCCTTCGCCGCGCTCGAGCCGTCCGCTGACGACCTCCAGGTTCGCGAGCGTCTTCTCCAGGCTCCCGCTCGCACGATTGATCTTCTCGGCGGCCTGGCGGACGTCTCCTGCTTGCGGCTGCTTGCCGGGCTCGCTCTTCGAGACGAGCTCGCGAACCTGCTCGGTCACCTCGCGCGTGTTCTCCAGGATGCGATCGACCTGGGGTGCGCCGCGAGCAGTGATGCTCTCGACCTGCTGGAAGATGTTGTGGATGGTCTCGCGGTTCTCGCGCACCGTCTTGTTCAGTGCGTCGGTGACCTCCGCCAGATTCTGCAGGGTGGAGCGCATGTTCTCTTGCCCCTCCTGCGTGCCGACCGAGTTCGCGAGCGACTCGGCGACCCGGTTGATCTTCTCCGCCATGCTGGCGACCTGGCGAAGGATGTCGTCGGTGGTCGTTGCCTCCACGACGTGCCGGATCTCGTCGCCGTCGTGGAGCTTTCGCCGGCCTTCGGTGCCGGGGGCAATGGCGATGTAGAACTCGCCGAGCAAGCTCGAGCTGCTCTTGATGACGGCGGCGTCCTCGTAGATGGGCACGTCGGGCTTGATGCGCAGGTCGATGCGCGCCCGGCCTCCCTCGAGCCGCACGGACTCGATCGAGCCGACCGGGATCCCGGCGACCCGGACCTGGGAACGCTGCGCGATGCCGCTCGCGTCCGCCATCCGGACGAACAGGGTGTACCCTGACCCCGATCCGGCCGTCTTGTTGACGAAGCGGTAGATGAAGAATCCCGCGACGAGCATGGCGACGGTGAAGGCCCCGACCTTGGCAGCAAGCGTGAACCCTTTCATCGTCGTCGCTCGGTCGACGCTACCAGGGCGGCCTTCGCAGGTCGACTTCCGCCCCTCGCGAGCGGCACGATCGCTCGCGTGGCATCGGGGAGGGCTCTGGGTTGCGTGTCTCGCCCTCCACGCCTGTGTGCCGACACCCGCGGTCGAGCCCGGCAGGGCCGTCGGGCGGGCACGAACCGGGTCGCACAGAAACGTCGCTCGACAGGCGTCTCACCGGCAAATTGTGTGGCAAACTGCGACGGGATCGCCCGAAAGCGGCCTCGGCCGGGATCGGCTTTCGTTCTGCGGAGAGCCGGACGCCGCCCTGGATCGAGTCGCGACGCGCCTGGCCGAGCGGCAGGCGGCGGGCCTCGCCTTGCCCGACGCGCTCGAGCTCGCGTTTTACCTTCGCCGCGACGGCGAGCCGCACGTGTGGCCACACGCATGGACGCTTCTCGGTGCGTCGCTCGACCCCACCGACGAGGCGGAGAGGCTCCGTCGGTTCCTCGGCTCGCTCTCTGCCGCAGGCGTCCGGCGTTGCGGCGTCGGCAGGGCCGCCGCCCACGGCGACGAATCCGTCGCGGTTGTGGTGGTGGACGCCCTCGCCGATCTCTCGCCCCTGGCGACGACCACGCACGCCGGTCAGTGGCTGCGCTTCGACGCGCGGATGCTCGTCCCCGCGACGACTGCCAAGCTCGTGATCCTCGGGCCGTCCGGGTTGCCCCGCACCGTGCCGACGACGCTGCACGGCGAGCGCATCGAGGCGACCTTCGCCGTGGAACGGACGGGGCCTTTCGTCGTGCAGCTCCTCGCGGACGTGGACCGTGGCCCGCGCCCCGTGCTGGAAGCCGCGGTGTTCGCCGACGTGGAGCCGCCGGGTGACTGGGTCGCGTGGCCAGCGCCCGGGGAGGTCGCGGCTGGAAATGAGCGCGACGAAGCAAGCGCTCTTCGTCTGATGGTGAACGGCGCCCGCGAGAGCGAGGGCCTGCCACCGCTCGGGCCGGACGACGAGCTCGATCGCGCGGCCCGGGAGCACGCGATGGCGATGCAGGGCGTACACCTGCTCGCGCACGATGCGGGGGATGGCGACCCGCTCGAGCGGCTCCGCCGGCTCGGGGTCGCGGCGGCGCTCGCCGGGGAGAACGTCGCGCACGAGGCGTCAGCCGTTCGCGCACACCGCGCCCTCTGGGCCAGCCCTTCCCATCGCGGAAACGTCCTCGATCGACGCTTTCACGCGCTGGGAGTCGGGATCGCGCGCGACCCGGACGGCTCTCTCTGGGTTTGTGAGATCTTTGCGGATTTCGCCAGCGCTGGAATCGTGTCGATGCTGGCGCACGACTCGAATTTTCAAGGTGGGCACGCGAAGTAGGCGCTTTCAAAGCAGCGCCGGGACAGGGTAGTTTCGGCGATTGTGAGCCAGACGATGACCACCCCCGTCACGGCGCGGCGAGGGCAACGGCTAGTCCGTGTTCTGGCTGGCCTCGCTGCCGCAGCTGCAACGACGCTCGCGTCGCACCGAGCCGACGCGCAGCAAACCACCTTCTATCTGGATCGCATCCAGATCTCGGGCGCGCCCGACGACGGGCTCGTGCTCTGGCGCCCCTATGTGTACGAGAAGACGAGATTTTATGCGAACGCCGCGCTCGGCTACACGCTCGACCCGTTGCGCGTTGCAGATCTCACCGACCGGCCGAACGTCCAGGACCGCATCGATACGCCGGTGACGCACCAGCTCGTGCTGCATCCCTCCGTGGGAGCGGAGTTCGCCGGTCGGTTCGGCGTTGGGCTCAGCTTGCCCCTCGCGCTCGTGCAGGCGGGCGGCGCCGATCCTCAGGCGCAGGGCGTCGGCGGCGGTCTTCAACGGAACGACGTGGCGCTGCACGATCTCCGCCTGACGGCGCGCGTGAAGGTTTACCAGTCCGACAACCGCAAGCTGCAGCTCGGCGTCGGCGCCGCGCTCTGGGTGCCGACCGGCAACGCAGATTCCTTCGCGGGCGACGATCAGACGACGGCGTATCTTTACGGTACTGCGGAATACGACTTCGGGAAGTTCCAGGTCGTCGGTGATCTCGGCCCGCATTTCCGGCCAGATCGCGGCATTCATGGCGACAACGGCGTGCTCGATGTCGGCACGGAGCTTCGATACGCCTTCGGCGCGTTCTACCCGATGCGCCAGGGCGACGTGCGCCTCGGCGGCACGCTGTGGGGGACGCTCGGCATCGTCAATGGACAGGACGCGCGCTCGAACCAGACGACGTTCTTCAACGGCCGCAACACCGACGTCGAATGGCTCGTCGAAGGTCGCTTCGTCGTCGACAAGAAGAACAACCTGTTCTTCAACGGCGGTGCCGGCACACGGCTCTCGCCCGGCTACGGCGGCCCCGATCTGCGGCTCATCGCGAGCATCGGCGGCTGGACGACGCTCGGCGATTTCAGCCCTGCGCAGACTCCGCGGCGCCGGTACAAGGCCCCCGACGTCGAGATGCACGACAAGGACACCGACGGGGACGGTTACCCGGACGACATCGATCAGTGTCCGACTGAGAAGGAAGACGGCAAGCCCCCGGATCCCGACGACGGCTGCCCCGCGCCGAAGGATCGCGACGGCGACGGCATCCCCGACGACATGGACAAGTGCCCGAATGATCCCGAGGACAAGGACGGGATCATGGACGACGACGGGTGCCCGGAGAAGGACGCCGACAACGACGGCATCCCCGACACCGAGGACGCCTGCCCGCTCGTGCCCGGCGTGAAGAACAAGGACCCGAAGAAGAACGGGTGCAAGGAAGAGCACACGAAGATCATCGAGACCTCGAGCGGCATCCAGCTCCTCGAGCCGATCCAGTTCGACACCGGCAAGGCCACCATCAAGAAGACGTCGTTCCCGATCCTCGACGAGGTCGTGGACGTGCTCAAGTCACGCGGCCAGATCCGCATGGGCGTCTATGGCAACACCGACAGCCGCGGCGCCGCTCAGATGAACCGCAACCTGAGCAAGGACCGCGCACGCGCCGTCGTGAACTACCTCGGCGCGCACGGCATCGCCGCGAGCCGCCTCGAATACGACGGCTTCGGCCCCGACAAGCCCATCGACAGCAACGAGACGGAAGAGGGCCGCGCCAAAAACCGT
>CAYUAW010000261.1:4912-10678 GCA_964442485.1 uncultured Polyangiaceae bacterium | reverse complement strand
ATCGCGAAGAATGGGCGCTTGCGAAAGGGCGCACGAGCGTGAGCGATTCAAGGAAGGTCTGGACCTGGTGGACGTGCTTGCGGGTGATCGCGGTTTTCAACGTGCTGGTCTGGGCGGTCGCCTGCAGGCCCTTCCTCGACCGAGCGAACGACCCAGATTGGCAGGTCACGCTGTCCGGGATCTTCGTCGCGGTCTGCGCCTTCCGATCCTTTCTGCCCCGCATCGATCTCGAGCGCTACTGCCTCGTCGACAGTCCGCTGTCGAGCATGTTCATCGGCCGAAGCGCCGCGACGGTGGCGGAGATCTGCTTCGCTGCGCAGGTCGCGCTGTGTCTGCGTCAGGTCGGCATCGTCGCGCACGTTCCGTGGATCGTCACGACGTCGTACCTCGTCGTGCCGAACCTGGTGCTGGCGCAGTGCTGCTGCTGGTACAGCGTTCTCACGCTCAATCACCTCGGCCACGCCATCGAAGAGTCCCTGTGGGCCGGAACCATGGCACTCGTCGGAGTCTGCCTGGCCGTCGCCGCGCGGCACCTGCAGGGCAACATGTTCTGGTGCGCCTGCGGCGGTGCCGCGCTCGCGCTCGGTTTCGTCGCATTCATGGCCTTCGTCGATGTCCCCATGTACGTGACTCGCTGGCGAAAGGGGCGCCGCGAGCAGCGGGCACTCCTCAGCCTGCGAGCGGGGGTGCGCGACGCGCTGAGCCGCCGCATCGCGACAGAGGAGTGGTCGGTGTGGCGACCCGAGGTCGCATGGCTCACCGGCTACTTCAGCGTCGCCGTCTGGCTGAGCGTCTCCCTGGTGCGTTTTTCACGCTGACCTGGCCGCTCACTCCTCGGCGATGCGATCGCAGGCCGCCGGCAGGCGCTTCATGGGGCGGACGTTGGAGATCGGACCGGGGGCGTTCACGGTGACCTCCACCACGCAGCGGGCGCGCTGGAGGCGATGGAGCTTCTCCACGTCGTACCGCGAAGGGTCCTTCACTAGCCACCAGCGACCACCGTCCTCGATCTTCACGTCATCGAAGGGCGGGAGCTTGCCGTCTCTGGCGAGCAGCTTGTCGTCGATGAGCACCGCGTACACCACCCAGGTCGCGCGAGGATCGCGCGTCGAGACGATGGGCAGGTTCCTGACGTAGGCGTCGGTGGCGACCGCGGAGATCTGCGCATTGTAGCGGAGCACGTGATCCTCGAGGCCGGGCGCGGCGGCCGAGTACGATACCCACCCGGCGACGCCGACGAGCACGAGCACCGTGACCGCGGCCCATCGCGGCGAGCCCGTGATGCGCTTCACTCGCGGCCGGTCGGTGAAGCGGCCGAGGAGCTCGCGCAGGATCATCGCGAGGAACAATCCGACGAGCAGCTCGATGAACGGCGCCGTCACGTCGAAATACCGGACGCGGAACGACTGCCACACTGCGAAGGGGTTCCACTGCCGCACCATGAACGTCAGGAAGAAGAGGTAGCCCGCGGTGATGACGTACACCGCCCACACGCGCGCGTTCTTGGCGAAGGTCGCGACCGCGATCCCGATAGGCAGGAACGAATAGAACGTGACCTTCCACGGCTCATCGAGCCGCGGAAACCGGTTGAAGAGCTCCATGAAGTTCCGTGGGCCCTTCGGATCCTCTGGCTTGTGATTGACGACGATGACGGCCATCCGGTTCGCGTAGCCGGTGAAGGTGCGATAGCAGAGTGTCTCGAGCAACCCCCCGAGCGCGATGATTCCGAGCAGGATGCCGACGTCGCGGTAGCGCTTCCCCCCGGCAAGCCAGACGGCCACGATGAAGCCGGGATAGAAGAAGACCGTCGTCTCCTTCGCGAGGTACCCGGCGAAGAGCACGACGGACATGGCCACGAGCCACGCCGTGCGCCGCCGCCCGACGGCGTCGTAGTACCGAAGGTAGAGATAGAGGGCGACCATCGCGTAGGTGGCCGAGAAGACCTCGGGCATCAGCTGCGAGCCCGAGCGGACGGTCCCCTTGAAGTAGATCAGGAGGAACGCCCCGAGGACGCCCGCGAGCCGCCCGCCGAGGCGCTTGCCGCAGGCGTACACACACGCCGTCTCGAGGCTCACCGTGATGAGGCCCGGCACGTAGTACATCGCGGGGCCGCGTCCGAAGAACCGCTGCACGAGGTATGTGAGCCAGTGCACCCCGAAGCGCGCCATGTGATGGTCCCAGGGCACGTGGCGGAAGCTGTTCGAATAGAACCACTCCCGCACGAAGTCCCACTTGCGGATCGCGTCGCCGCCGGTGCCGATCCCCTCGAGATCCAGCACCACGACCAGCGCGGTCAACGCTGCGAGCGAGCTCGCGATGACCAGGTCGTAAGCGTTCTCGGCGAGCCACGCGAGGACCAGCCGCGCCACGTGCAGCGCGCGTTCCTTCGTTGCCTGCGTCACCGCCGGCGCGGTTTCGACGTGCTCGCTCATCGTCCTCTCAGGCCGTCCTCGAGAAGCTCGAGCACACCGGACCGGAGCTCCACGGTGGGCCTCCACCCCGTCGCATCCGAGAGTGCCCGCGGGTCGCCGATGTAGCTGCGCTCGTCGATGGGCGACAGGACCTTGTCGACATGGACCACGCGCGCCCGCTTTCCGACGAGCTTCTCGGCCTCCAGCGCGATGAGCCCGAGGACGTCGACGAAGCGCGTTCCCGTCCCGGTGCACACGTTGAACACGCGCCCGGTGACGTTCGCCTCGGGCGCCCCGCTCGCTCGCAGGAACGCCGCGCCCACGTCGCGCAGATGCACGTAGTCACGGAGCCACGCGCCGGTCCCGAACACCGTGAGATCTTCGCCGCCGAGCGCGCGCTTCACCATGGCGTTGAGGATGCCGCGATCGGTCCTGGTCGCCGCGAGGCCGCGGCCGTACACGTTCGCGAGCCGGAGCGAGCACGAGGGTATCCCGTGCTCGCGTGCGAAGAACGCGAGGTACTCCTCCACAGCGAGCTTGTGGATGTCGTACACGGTGACCGGCACGCACGCGACCTGCTCGTCGACGGGCAAGGTCGTCTTGAGGCCGACCACGGTCGCGGACGACGCGAACACGATGCGCGGCCGCGCGGCGTTCGCCCGGCACCACTCGAGCAGCCGGACGGCGGGCGCGACGCTGATCGCCCAGTCGTCAGTGGGGTGCGCGTTCGCGACGTAGTGGCTCGTCTGCGCCGCCAGATGAATCACCACGTCGACGCCGTCGAGGAACGGGGCGAAGTCCGACATGGTCCGGAGATCGCCCACGACGACCTCCGTCGCCGCGGGCCCGAGCCCGGCCAGGGCCGTCCCGTGAGCGGCGTCCATGCCGGGCGGTATCAACGCCCGCACCGCGCAGCTCACGTCCCTGAGCTGCGACAGGATCGTCGTACCGATGTAGCCGTCGGCCCCGGTGACGAAGAGGCGCTTGCCGGATAGCGCGACCACAGGCTCGGCGTTCATGACGATGCCGCGACGAAGCCCGTACGCGCGTTGCCGAGCAAGTCGAGCGTGTCCCGCACACCGCGAGCGAGCTCCCCCTGGAACTTGAACCCGAGCTTCTCGAACCTGTCGCACCTCACGTGGTACGAGAGCTGGTTCATGATCTTCGCGTCCACGAACTCCACCTTCAGATCCGCGACGCGCTCCTTGATGACCGAGAGAATGTCGGCGACCGTCGCGTTCAGCGTGAGCACGTTGTAGACACTGCGATCGAAGCGATCGCCGCCGATGACGAAGTTCACCGCGCGCACGGCGTCCTCGATGTCCAGGTAGGGGCGCACCTGGTTCAGTGCCGTGCGCCACACCGTCACCGGCTGACCGACCACGGCTTGCCAGCAGAACTTGTTCACCGCGGTGTGGAAGCGCATCCCCGGCGAGGTGCCGAAGATGGTGCCAAAGCGACAGGCAATGAAGCGGAGGCCCTGCGACGCGCCGAGCTTCGCGAGAAGCTCTTCCTCGCGGAGCTTCGTCTCCGCGTAAGGGCTCTGCGGCTTCAGCTCCTCGCGAGTGCAGGACTCGTCGACCTCCTTCTCCGCCGTCCCGTAGACGCTGGTGGACGAGACGTAGAAGACCGGCACGCCGAGCCGCGCGCACGTGTTCGCGACGTTCTCGGTCGCCTGGTAGTTGACCTGTTCGACGAGGGTCTGGTTCTCGAAGCTCGCGGCCGCGTTGGTGATCGCGGCGAGGTGGACGACGGCTTTCGCGCCCTCCACGAGCGGCCCGAGATCCACCTTCGTCGCATCCGCCTCCACGAAGCGGTAACGAGCACCAGCCGGCAGGTTGAAGAGCGATACGTACCGCTGAGCGGAGAGGTTGTCGACGAGCACCACCTCGGCGCCCGGGTACTCGGTGGGGAACGTGCGAACGAGCCTCGAGCCGATGTGACCCAGTGCACCGGTGACCACGAGCTTCATTGGGGTTTGATCTCCTCTCCCGAACGCTAAAAAACCTGAAGGCTGACGCTGGAAGCTGGGCCGCCTCCTACCGCGTAGTCTGCCGCGCGTGCATCGAAAAGTCCTTGTCCGTGCCCTGGAGGCTCCGCTAAAACGGAGTTTGAGTCGAGACCGGCCCGAGAGAGCGACCGGGGGCGCCTTCCGCGCATCCTCCCGAGAGGATCTTCGGCCCTCCGAGAGGACTTCAAAATGGGTGCATGCGCGATTTGTGGCTCGCCGATCTCGGCCTTCGTTTCGTACGGCAAGCAGCCGATCGCAAACGGGTTCTTGAAGGCCGAGCAGATCCCGACCGAGTACTTCTTCGAGCTTTCGGTCGGATTCTGCCCCTCGTGCACGATGGTCCAGCTCATGCAGCAGCCGGAGCGCGAGAAGATGTTCAACGAGACGTACGCCTTCTTCTCGGGCACGTCGCGCTACATGAGCGAGCACTTCGGCAGGTTCGCGGATTCGATCCGCACCCAGTACTTCGCTGAAGATCCCTTCGTCGTCGAGATCGGCAGCAACGACGGCATCATGCTGAAGCACTTCGCGCGCCACGGGGTGCGCCACCTCGGCATCGAGCCGTCCGCCAACGTCGCGGAGGCCGCGCGCGCGAACGGAGTGCGCACCCTGTGCCGCTTCTTCGACGCCGAGACAGCGCGCCTGGTCGTCGCCGAGAACGGGCAGGCCGACGCGTTCATCGCCGCGAACGTGATGTGCCACATCCCCTATCAGCACTCCGTCATCGAGGGGATCCTCGAGCTCCTCAAGCCCTCCGGCGTCGTCGCCTTCGAGGATCCGTACCTCGGCGACGTCATCCAGAAGACGTCGTACGACCAGGTCTACGATGAGCACATGTTCCTCTTCTCGGTGTCGTCCATCGACGCTCTCTTCGGGCGGCACGGCATGGAGCTCATCGACGTCCTTCCGCAGACCACGCACGGTGGATCGATGCGCTACGTGCTCGCGCGGAAGGGGCAGCGCCCGGTCTCGTCGAACGTGGCGCGGCAGCGCCAGGTAGAAGAGGAGCTCGGCCTCGCGAAGGCCGACACCTTCGACCGCTTCCGCAAGGCGTGCGAGAAGTCCCGCGACGACCTCGTGAAGCTCCTCCGTGATCTGAAGGCGAAGGGCAAGCGCGTCGCCGGCTACGCCGCGACGTCGAAGAGCACGACCGTGCTGAACTACTGCGGCGTTGGCCCAGATCTCATCCAGTACATCAGCGACTCGACCCCGCTGAAGCAGGGCAAGCTCACGCCGGGGATGCACATCCCGGTCGTCTCCCCGGACGAGTTTCATCGCGCTCCCCCCGACTACGCGGTCCTCTTCGGCTGGAATCACAAGGCCGAGATCCTCGAGAAGGAGAAG
>CAYUAW010000261.1:2647-4812 GCA_964442485.1 uncultured Polyangiaceae bacterium | reverse complement strand
CACAAGGACGCCATCGATCAGGCCGTCCTCGGCGTGTTCGACAGGGGCATGTACATCAAGGGCGACGAGATGGCCCGCTTCGAGGCGGAGTTCGCCGCCTACGTCGGTGTCGCATGCGGCGTCGGCGTCGCCAACGGGACGGACGCGCTGCGCATAGCGCTCTCGTCCTGCGGAGTCGGCGCCGGCGACGAGGTCGTCACGGTCTCGCACACTGCCGTGGCGACGGTGAGCGCCATCGAGCAGGCCGGCGCCGTCCCGGTCTTCGTCGATATCCGCTCCGAGGATTTCGTCATGGACGTGGCGCAGGTGGAGCGCGCCCTCACCGCCCGCACGAAGGCCGTCGTGGCCGTGCACCTGTACGGGCAAGCGGTGGAGCTCGACCCGCTCCTCGCCCTCTGCAAGCAGCGCGGCATCCGGTTGATCGAGGACTGCGCGCAGGCGCATGGCGCCGGCTACCGCGGCCGACGCGTGGGCAGCTTCGGCGACGCCGCGGCGTTCAGCTTCTACCCGACGAAGAACCTCGGCGCGATCGGCGACGGCGGCGCGGTCGTCACGAACGACCCGGCCGTCGCCCAGCGCGCAAAGCTCCTGCGCGAATATGGCTGGGCGACGCGCTACGTGAGCGACATCGCGGGCGGCAATTCGCGCCTGGACGAGCTCCAGGCCGCGATCTTGCGGGTCAAGCTGCCGCACCTCGATCGTGACAACGACGCGAGGAGGCGAATCGCGGACGTCTACCGTGCGGGCCTCGCCGGGAGCGGGCTCGAGCTGCCCACGGAGCGAGAGGGCGCCCGCCACGTCTACCACCTCTTCGTGGTGCGCTCGCCGAAGCGCGACGAGCTGGCGGACGCGCTGAAAAAGCACGACATCCAGGCGGCGATTCACTACCCCATGCCGGTGCACGCGCAGCCCGCGTACGCCGGGCGCCTGCGGGCGGCAGCGCCGCTGACGGTGACGGAGAGCGTCGCGAAGAGTATCCTGTCCCTCCCGATGTATCCGGAGCTCACGCAGACCGAGGCGGAGCAGGTCGTCGGCGCATTGCGCTCCGCACTCTGAAGGCGGGCCGAAGGGGACAGCATGGCAACGATTCCACCGACCCAGGTCAGCGTCGAGCACGTGAAGGCCTACCCGCTGAAGATGTTCCACGCGGAAGGCACTCTCGTCTTCGTCGAGAACCACCGGCCGGTGCCCTTCACCATCGCGCGCGTGTTCGGCGTGTCCGGCGTCACGCCGGGCGCGCTGCGCGGCGATCACGCGCACAAGGAGTGCAACCAGGCGCTCATCTGCATGAACGGCACCTGCGAGGTCGAATGCCGCGACGGCCGCGCAAGCAAGGTCTTCCGCCTCACCGATCCCGGCACCCTCCTCTACGTGCCCGCGATGATCTGGGCGAGCGAGAGATACGAGACGAGCGACACCGTCCTCGTCGTCCTTGCCGATCAGAAATACGACAACGCCGACTACATCCGCGAGTACGACGAATACCTGCGGCTGCGCGGCGTGCCGAGCTGAAGGGCGGCGAGACTCCCCGGAGCCTCCCACCGTTCAAATCGAACGACCGGAAGCTCCCGGCTGCCTCCCACCGTTCAAATCGAACGACCAGAAGCTTCCCGGATTGAATTTCTCGTTCGTCTCGAACGGCCAGAAGCTCCCGGCTGCCTCCCACCGTTCAAATCGAACGACCGGATGGCTCCCGGCTGCCTCCCACCGTTCAAATCGAACGACCAGAAGCTCCCGGATTGAATTTCTCGTTCGTCTCGAACGGCCAGAAGCTCCCGGCTGCCTCCCACCGTTCAAATCGAACGACCGGATGGCTCCCGGCTGCCTCCCACCGTTCAAATCGAACGACCAGAAGCTCCCGGATTGAATTTCTCGTTCGTCTCGAACGGCCAGAAGCTCCCGGCTGCCTCCCACCGTTCAAATCGAACGAGGCGAAGCTCCCGGGAGCTTCGATTCGTTCACTTTGAACCTACGCTGCACGAGGCGACTCGAAATGGGCAGACACGAAAGCCCCAGGCCGCCCGGTCCGGATCAGCCAGCCATCGCCTTGCGCAGGACACGGTCGTACCTCGCGGCGATTTTCGCCCAGGTGTAGCCTTCGGCGATCTCTCGGGAGCGGCGGCCCATCTGCGCGATCTGGTCCCGGTGCTCGAGCAGGTGGAGCA
>CAYUAW010000261.1:0-2547 GCA_964442485.1 uncultured Polyangiaceae bacterium | reverse complement strand
CGGGAGCGGCGGCCCATCTGCGCGATCTGGTCCCGGTGCTCGAGCAGGTGGAGCACCGCACGCGCGAGCGCCTCGGGCTTTCTGTGCTCGACCAAAAAGCCGCTCTTGCCTTCCTCCACGAAGGTCCGGTTGCCGGGGTGGTCGCTGGCGATGAGCGGCAAGCCGTAGGCGGCGGCCTCGATCATCGCGAGCGACGAGCCCTCGCGCGCGCCGTAGAAGAGGTACGCGTCCGACGCGAGAAAGTACGGAGCGAGATCCTTGTACTCGACCCTGCCGAGGAACGTCACGTTGTCCGCGACGCCGTGGCGGTCGAGCTCGCGGCGGATGTCGTCCTCCGCTCGGCCGTAGCCCACGATGCGAAGCCGAAAATCGTCACGCTGCCGCTTCACCATGCCGAGCGCCTCTATGATCTCCTGGAAACCCTTGCGCAGGACGAGCCGACCGATCGAGAGAAGCTCGAGGCGCGGACCGTTCTCTCCGGGGCGCGCCATCGACGCCGGCAGCGTCGCGCCGTTCGGGATCGTCACCACGCGCTTGTGGTGGATGTGCGGCATGGCGAGATCCTCGAGGCCCTCCAGCACCACGACCTCCGCGGATCGGTCCACGACGAACTCGAACACCGGATCCAGGTACCGGACGTAGGAACGCATCGCGGACTCGACACCGGGACAGTCCGCGGCGTCGACGAAGACGACCGACGGGATCCCTAGCGCCTTCCCGATCGCGAGGCCGACCAGGCCCGACGGGATCGCGAAGACGTTGAAGAGCGCGCTGTAGCGACGCCGTGCCGCCCGCGCCATCATCTGCGGGAGCCCGAACCCGAAGTAGCTCAGGTGCTCGAGCAGGGTCGAGTCGTTGATCGAGCTCCGTGCGGTGGTGAACCTGCGGACGTCGAAGCCCTTGCCGTGCTCGAGCTTCGGGAACGTCTTGCCGATACGCGCGGTCAGGATGTCCACGTCCCAGCAGAGCTTGCCGAGCTCCTCGGCCATCTTCTCGGCAAAGACGGTGCCCCCGGAGAGGACGGGATAGTACTCGTGCGTGATGATCGCGAGGCGGTCTTGCATCGTGCTGTCCGTCAGATCGTCGCTGCGTCCACCTTGTCGGCGTCGAGCCCGAGCGCGACGATGGCCTTCGCCACTTCGGCCGCGTCGGCCTGGTTCTCTTGCGAGAGAGCGGAGAGGGCGGCAACGACGATCGACTCGGCGTCCACCTCGAAGTGACGACGCAGCGCCTCGCGCGTGTCGCTCATCCCGAAGCCGTCCGTACCGAGCGGGACGAGCCGGCCGGGCACGAACCGCGCGATCTGGTCGGGGATGGCCTTCATGTAGTCCGTCGCGGCGATGAAGGGGCCTGGGATGCCCGCGAGCGCGGACGTGACGAAAGGCGTCGTTCGCGGCTCGAGCGGGTGCAGGCGGTCGTGTCGCTCGCACGCGAGGGCCTCGCGGCGAAGCTCCGTATAGCTGGTGACGCTCCAGACGTCCGCGCACACGTCGAACTGTTCGCCGAGGAGCTCCTGCGCGCGGAGGACGCACATCATGATGGAGCCGCTCCCGAACAGCTGGACCTTTCGCCGCCCCTTCGCGCCCGGCTTGAACTTGTAGATCCCCTTCAGGATCCCCTCCTTCACCGGGCCGGGCGAAGGCGGCATCTTGTATGGCTCGTTCTGCAGGGTGATGTAGTAGACGACGTTCTCGCCGTTGTTGATCATCCGGCGGAGGCCGTCCTCGATGATCGTCGCGAGCTCGTAGGCGAACGCGACGTCGTAGGAGACGACGCTCGGCACCGTGCTCGCGAGGAGCAAGCTGTGGCCGTCCTCGTGCTGCAGGCCCTCGCCGTTCAGGGTGGTCCGGCCCGCGGTGGCGCCCAGCATGAAGCCGCGGGTCATGCAGTCCCCCGACGCCCAGATCTGATCCCCGGTCCGCTGGAACCCGAACATCGAGTAGAAGACGTAGAAGGGGATCATCGGCTGGTTGTGCACCGAGTACGACGTCCCCGCGGCGATGAATGACGCCATGGAGCCCGCCTCGGTGATGCCCTCTTCCAGCACCTGGCCGTCCTTGCTCTCGCGGTAGTAGATGAGCCTCCCCTTGTCGACCGGCTCGTAGAGCTGCCCTTGCGACGAGTAGATTCCCACCTGCGCGAAGAGCGCGTCCATGCCGAAGGTGCGCCCCTCGTCGGGGATGATGGGAACGATCCTCCGACCAACAGCCTTGTCGCGGAGGAGCTTCGAGAGGAGGCGGGTGAACACCATGGTGGTGGACGCTTCCCCGGATTTCATGCCCGCGTGGAACTCGGCGTAGAGATCGTCCTTCGGGAGATCAAGGGCAACCTGTGTCTGCGGCCGGCGCTGCGGGAGCGGACCGCCGAGCGCGCGGCGCCGCTCGATCATGTACTGGACCTCTTCGCTGCCCGCGCCCGGGTGATAGAAGGGCGCGTCCGCGATCTTGTCGTCGGGAACGGGAAGCTCGATGAGGTCGCGGAAGCGCTTGAGTTCGATGGTCTCGAGCTTCTTCTTCTGGTGGGTGACGTTGGCGCCCTCGAAGCCCT
>CAYUAW010000260.1:0-10700 GCA_964442485.1 uncultured Polyangiaceae bacterium | reverse complement strand
TGCGGAAGTACTCGATGGTGCTCTCGAGCCCCTTCTCGAGGGGAATGGTCGGCTGCCAGCCGAGGAGCTCCTTCGCCCGCGTGATGTCGGGGCGGCGACGCCCGGGGTCGTCGACCGGGAGGGGTTGATACTCGATCTTGCTCTTCGAACCGGTCATGGCGATGACCTTGTCGGCGAGCTCCTTCACCGTGAATTCACCGGGGTTGCCGATGTTCACCGGGACCTTCACGTCCGAGGCCATCAGGGCCATGAAGCCGCGGATCAGGTCGTCGACGTAGCAGAACGAGCGCGTCTGCTCGCCGCGCCCGTAGACGGAGATGGGGCGATCTTGAAGGGCCTGGACGATGAAATTCGACACGACCCGGCCGTCGTTCTCGTGCATCCGCGGGCCGTACGTATTGAAGATGCGCACGATGCGCACGTCGGTCGCGTACTGCGTGGCGTAGGACACGGCGAGCGTCTCGGCGCAGCGCTTGCCCTCGTCGTAACAGGCACGCGGCCCGATCGGATTCACGTTGCCCCAGTACGTCTCGACCTGGGGATGCACCTGCGGATCTCCGTACACCTCGCTCGTCGACGCGATGAGCACGCGCGCCTTCACCTCGCGCGCCAGGTCGAGGATGTGAAGCGTGCCCTCCACCGTCGTGCGAACGGTGCGGACGGGATTGCGCTGGTAGTGGATGGGGGATGCAGGGCACGCGAGGTGGTAGATCTCGTCCACCTCCAGCGTGGTGCGATCGCAGACGTCGTGACGCACGAACTCGAACGTGTGCTTGTCGAGCAGGTGGTCGATGTTCTCGCGTGAGCCGGTGAACAGGTTGTCCAGGCACACGACCTCGTTGCCGGCCGCGATGAGCTTGTCACAGAGGTGGGAGCCGAGGAAGCCTGCCCCGCCGGTGACCAGAACGCGTTTCCTTCTCATGAAAATCTCTCTTCGAGCACGAAAGTGGCCCCGGGCAGCCCCCGGCTCACGCGCGTGATGACCGGCCACGGTACCATAGCTCCCGAAGCCGCACGAGAAAACGCGGGCGTCACACGGGCTGCGCTACGGCGAAGGCGCGGGCGGCCTCGGCCAAGCGAACGAACGAGTAGCCGGCATCGCGCAGCGTCTCCACCACGGCGGCGAGCGACTCGAGCTTCCTTCGGTGTGGCACCCCGACATCGGGCTGATGGCCCTCCAATCCCCCGAGCGCGTCGCCGGTATCGAGGACGTCGATGCCGTGCAGCTCGAGATTCACGAGCGGTTCGCCGACGACCAGCCTGGTCAAGAGCCGCGCTCTCGACGGACCCGCGAGCGTCACCGCGGTCCCGAAGAACGGCAGCCTCGGACCGCGGGTGACCTGGATGGGCAGCTCCAGGATGCCGTCCCCGCGCTTCCAGTACGGCCGCCCCACGCGATACGGGCGCGTCGGCGCCCCGAGGACCCAGGGCACGTCGAGGATGGAGCGCGACGTGCGCCCGAGCAGTCGCATCGAGGCGAGGCGCGCTGCCTTCGCGAGATAGTACGGGGGGCACGGAAACACTGACGACCCATATGCAACGCCGAGCTCCTCCAGCACCTCGTAAAGGACGTCGTTGACTGTGTATCCAGGCGCCCTGAAGCCGCTGGGCCACTGCCCGGTCGCAGCCTCGATTGCGCGTGCGCCGCCCTCTACCTGGCGCTTCATCTCGTCGCGCGGGAGACGAGTGAGGTCGTAGCGATGGTCGAGCGTATGATTGGCAAGCTCGTGCCCGTGCTCGGCCATCCGACGGAGGCGCGCCGCTGCCTCCGGCCGCGCGAGGTCGGCGCCGATGGTGAAGAGAGTGAGCGGCACACCTGCCGTGCGGCTGAACGCATCGAGGCGGTCGAGCGCGATGTCGTACACGGCGTGTGCCGCCGGTGCCGCCGGCTCGGGGAGCCCGTGAATTGCGAAGTAGTTCGGGATCTCGTCGAGATCCACCGATACCGCGCACAGACGAGTCACGGCGCCGTCGCTCCCGCGTACGTCAAAAATCGAACCCTCCCGTGAGGGACCCACCTATCACCAGCGAGCTGCGCAGTGGCACCTCGTCGGCCTTGCCGCACTGGCCGTGCAGGATGCCGTCGCCGCCGGTGAACGCAGGGAGCACGAAGAGAGCCGTGCCGGGGATGCCGTTCGGATCGTTGTGCTCGAGCGGAAACCGGTAACCGACTCCGAGACTTCCCACGACCAGCGACTCGATACAGGGGTTGAAGATCAACTGCGGCCGCGCTTCGAGCCGGACGATGGGGGTGGGCTCTTCCAGATTGCCCGGCATCCACGTGACGCCACCACGCGCTTGCATGGCAAAGAACCCGAAGCCCCCACCGACGTACGGATAGAGGCTCTTGAAGCGATAGCCCCACGTGTATCCGAAGATGAAGATCTCCGTACGGTTGCCGATCGGACCGAAGTAGAGCGCGACCGCATCGAAGTCGATGACCGAGCGCTCCTCGGCGTGCACCGGGCTCGACCACCCCGCGAACATCGCGACGAGCCCGACTGCGATTGCCGCACGAAGCGGCCGCTTCATTGCCTTCGAGTCCGGACGCCCATGGCCTAAACGCACGCCCGCTCATAGTTCAGCGGGAAAACCGGAGCAACGCCCATTCGGGCACTTCATAAACTATAAGAGTCGGCGATGCTCCGCGCGCGCGGCAAGGGCCGGATGCACACCAGCCGGGCCGTCACGGCCGCCCTCCCGGGCCGCGCCCTCGACGATCTCAACTGGATGCGCGCAATCGCCGCCCTGGCGGTTCTGACAGATCACGTGCGCGGCGCGTTCTTCGTGGATCCTGCGACGAAGCCGTCGTGGTTCGCCGATGCGCTGTACCTCGCGACCGGCTTCGGGCAGCAGGCCGTCATCGTCTTCTTCGTGCTGAGCGGGTTCTTCATCGGCACCTCGGTCGTCGTCGCGAGCCGCGACGGCACCTGGTCGTGGCAGCGGTTCGCGCTCCGACGCTTCTCGCGACTCTACGTCGTGCTGCTGCCGGCGCTCGCGCTGACCGCGGCGTGGGATACTGCTGGGACGCGCCTCTTCGGGCTGCATGGCATCTACATTGGTCGGATCGGCGCGCCGCTCGTGACGCTGCCGGATCTGAGGACGAGCTTCACGCTCCGCGCCTTCGCCGGCAATGTCGCGTTCCTTCAGGACCTCCTCGTGCCGCCATTCGGCTCGAACGGGCCGCTCTGGAGCCTCTCCTACGAGTTCTGGGCGTACGTCACGTTCCCGCTCCTCGTCCGGGCAGCGCTCGGCGGTTCGTCAGCGCTCCATCGCACCGGCTCCGCCCTGTGCGGGGTCGCGTTGCTCGCGTTCCTCGGTGGTCTGTTTCCATTCTACTTCGCGGTGTGGTGCCTCGGTGCGCTGGTAGCAATCGGATGGAGCGTTCGCCCGTTGACCGTGAAGAACCCTGTAGCGTCGCTCGTGGCGACGGCGCTCCTCACCGCAGCACTCCTGGTCGCGCGACGACAGGCGCTGCACGGCCGTCAGCTCGAGGCATTCTTGCTCGGAGCCGCCACGGCGGTGTTCGTGACAGTTCGCCTCGCCGTCGCCGCCGGCGAGGCACCGGACGACGACGCCCTCTCTCGCGCGTACACGCGAGGAGGAGACGCGCTCGCGGGGATGTCGTACACACTTTACGCGAACCACTACCCGGTGGTTGCCTTCTTCCAGACGCTCTGGGTGGGTGGACACCGGCTCACGCCGACGCCGACCAGTGTCGTCCTCGTCACCCTGTTCGGCCTCGGCGTGGTCGCGCTCTATGCGTTCCCTCTGGCGCGCCTCACCGAAGCGCACACCGACGACGTCCGGCGCTGGCTCGAGCGCCGCGTGTATGATAACCGAAGCGCATGACACGACGAACCATCCTGGTGACGGGCGCCGCGGGATTCATCGGAAGCCACGCGGCGGAGGCGCTGCTCGCCAGGGGCGACCGCGTCGTGGGCCTCGACAACCTGAACGACTACTACGACCCCGCGCGCAAGCGCGCGAACGTCGCGGAGGTCCGTCAGGCGGCGCCCGACCCCTCCGCCTACGATTTCGTCGAGGGCGACATCCGCGACCGCGACCGGGTCAACAAGCTGTTCGCCGCGAATCAGTTCGACGCCGTCGTTCACCTCGCCGCGATGGCCGGCGTGCGCGTCTCGGTGGAAGACCCGTGGCTCTACTACGACGTGAACCTCACCGGCACGCTGAACCTGCTCGACGCGACGGTGCAGCACGGCAAGCCGACCTTCGTGCTCGCTTCCACGTCCTCTGCCTACGGCGCTACGAAGGCCGTGCCCTTCGTGGAGACGGACCCGGCGGATCGTCCGCTCGCCCCCTACCCCGCGAGCAAGCGCTCCGCGGAGCTCCTCGGGCACTCGTACCATCACATCCACGGGGTGGATTTCACCGCGCTCCGGTTCTTCACCGTCTACGGCCCGCGCGGTCGCCCCGATATGATGGCGTACAAGGTGCTCGACAGCATCTTCCTCGAGCGCAAGGTACCGCTCTACAACGGCGGTCAGATGCACCGCGACTGGACGTTCGTCACCGACATCGTCAGCGGCATCACCGCGGCCGCGGATCGGCGTCTCGGCTACGAGATCATCAACCTTGGTCGCGGCGAGCCGGTGCTGCTGAAGGATTTCGTCGGCTTCATCGAGCAGCTCGCGGGGCGCAAAGCGAACCTCGTCGACGAGCCCATGACGGCCGCCGACGTCGCCTACACGTACGCCGACATCTCGAAGGCGCAGAAGCTCCTCGCCTACGACCCGAAGGTGTCCGTGCACGAAGGCGTGGAGCGCTTCTGGAAGTGGTACAGCTCGGCCGTCCGCGGCGCATGACGCTCGCCAAGATTCAGCGTGGCGAGTCGTGTCCCCTTTGTCGATCTGGAGGCGGAGCACGCCCTCCTGCGCGCGCCCATCGATGAGGCGATAGCGGACGTTCTCCGTTCATCGCAGTTCATTCTCGGCCCCGAAGTCGAACGGTTCGAGCGCGAAACGGCTGAGTTTCTCGGGGCCGTGCACGCAATCGGAGTCTCGAGCGCTTCCGACGCACTCGTCATGTGTCTCACGGCCCTCGGCGTGGGCCGGGAGGACGAGGTGCTCACGACGCCGTTCACGTTCTTCGCATCGGCCGAGGCAATTCTGCGAACCGGCGCGCGTCCGCGCTTCGTCGACATACATCCCGACTCGCTGTGCCTCGATCCCGAGCGTGCCGCGAGCGAGATCTCGTCACGAACCCGGGCCATCCTGCCGGTACACCTGTTTGGTTCCATGGTGGGGATCGAGCCGCTCGCGCTGCTCGGCGAACGCCTCGGGGTTCCGCTCATCGAAGACGCCGCTCAGGCGTTCGGTTCGAAGCGCGCGGGGCGCTCCGCAGGGCTCTGGGGGGCGGCCGGTTGCTTCAGCTTCTTTCCCACGAAGGTCCTCGGCGCGCTGGGAGACGGAGGGCTCATCGTCACGAGCGATCCGGACGTCGCGAGTCGATGTCGTGGCCTCCGCCAGCACGGCCGAGAACAGGACAGCTACGTCCACATCGGTGGCAATTTCCGGCTCGACGCGCTCCAGGCGGCGGTCCTGCGGGTGAAGCTCCAGGGCATCACCGAGCGCATCGAGCGACGGAGGGCGCACGGCCGCGCCTACGACGAGGCGTTCCGTGGCCTCCCGGGGCTCGCCCTCGTCACGCGCGACGCGGACTGGAACGGAGGCGTCTACACGCTACGCGTTCTCGACGGGCGCCGCGACCTGGTGCGCGAGCGGCTCACCCTGGCGGGCGTACAGACTGCCGTCTATTACCGCCGCCCGATCCACCTGGAGCCAGCCCTTTCGCACCTCGGCCTCCGACCGGGCGCGCTGCCGGAGAGCGAGCGCGCCGCGGAGCAGGTCCTGTCACTTCCCGTTTTTCCCGCCATGACCGTCCACCAGCGCAGCTACGTGATCGACGCGGTCATTGCTGCGACGAGGTGAGGGCTGGGAAGCCGACGGCTTGTGGCTGACGTTCATCCGAGGAAGGCGGCCTGTCGACTGCCGGCTGTCGGCGCGGACCGCTCCCGCTTCCGAGACGACGCCCCCATCGCCCGATCGCTTGGACTCGACCACGACGTCGGAGCTCGCGTGGAGCGTGTCACCGAGCACGAACTCGACGCCCGGCGTCGTCTCGGCGCTGATGAGGATCTGGTAGGAAAAGAGGCCCTTGCTCAAGGAAATCAGGGCGAGATTCAGGCGAACGACTGCCCTGCCGAGAACACCATTTCCCAGCACCTTGGGGAACGGCGCGGGAACGCCCACGACCTCCTTGATGCGGAAACCCGCGTCCTCGAGCAGCTGCTCGGCGCTGCGGAACGTGAACAGCCGCTTGTGGGTGCGGTCGAGGATGCCCCGCTTGCCGTAGTTGAACTGGCCGAGCAGAAGCATCAAGCGTTGCACCACGAAGGCGACGTTCGGGACCGTCACGATCACCGTCATCGTGTCGTAAGTGAACTGCTTGCGCAGCTCCTCGATGAAGCGCTCGGGGTCCTTCAAGTGCTCGACGATGTCGAGCATGAGGACATGCGAATAGCCGGCGACGGCGAACCGGATGGGTTCATCGAGATCGTGCTGGACGACGTCGATGCCGAATGAAGCGGCTGCGCTGGTGTCGCGATCGACGACGGTGACCGAGGTCCCTCTGCGGACGAGCTCGTTCGCAAAGGTACCGGGACCCGAACCGATGTCGATGACGCGACTGTCGCGCGGTACCCGGTCGAGCACCATGGTGTGGCTGCTCGTGTAGCCGAGCTTCAGGTCGTAGACCGTGTTGTCTTGTGGCTCCGTGTCGAATCGACGCTGGTAGAGGAGCCCGCTGCGATGCAGAACGCTGCGCAGAGTCGCGAGCATGACGTTGCCCGCGTACTCCATGCCGTTCACGCGGCAGACCTCGTCGCCGTAGTGCGTCGGTATCGGCACCTCGACGATCTTCGCGCCGGCGTGAAGGAGCTGGATGATGATCTCGGTATCGAAGTGGAAATCGTTGGAGTTCAGACGGATCGGCAGCTTCGCCAGCTGCTTGACGGAGTAGATGCGATACCCGCTGTGGAACTCCGAGAGCTGCGCACCCAGCATCGCATTCTGTAACCTGGACAGGATCCGGTTGCCGACGAACTTGTAGAGGGGCATGCCCCCCTTCAGGGCGTCCATGGGGCGAATCATCCGGCTGCCGAAGACGGCGTCGGCGCCCCCCGAGACGAGCGGCTCGAGCAAGCGAGGAAGCTCCTCGGGCGCGTACTGGCCGTCGCCGTGAATCATCGCGACGTAGTCGAAGCCGCGCGCGATGGCGTAGGCGTATCCGACCTTCTGATTGCCCCCGTAGCCCTGGTTGTACTCGTTCCGCAGGACGTTCAACGCGAGCTCGGGATGCGCCTGCCGGTACTCACGCCCCAGCGCGAACGTCCGATCCTCGGACGCGTCATCGACGATGAGCACCTCGGTGTCGTATCCGTCGAGGACCTCGTGCGGAATGCGATCCAGGACGCGAGTGAGCGTCTTCTCGGCGAAATAGGCGATTACGAATACCAAAAGGCGCGGCTTCATGTTCTTGCGTCTCCACGCAGGGAGGGGAAAGCTCGGTCGACGACCATCCCCACGAACGGGATCAACAGAACGTCCACCATCGGAATGCGGTACCGGATCTCGGTCGAGAAGACGACGGCGACGAAGGTCCCCGAGCCGGCAACCATCCACGTGAAGATGGTCGCAGTTCGCTCACCGCGCCGGAAGGCGAGCCACGTCCCCCAGAGCCCGAGGAGCAGTGGGGGTGCCGAGGCCAGGGACACCAGGAACATCTTCAGCGGATAGGCATCCCGGTTCACCCACGGACGCCAGAAGGAGTAGAGCTTCGTGAACGCGAGGCAGGGCTCGGCGTAGAGGTGAGCGCGATCCCATTCGAGTGCGACCTTCCAGAACTCGCGTTGCCGTTCCTTGATCGGCGCGGCCTTCGCCCGCAGGTATCCGGGCCAGTGGGTGATCTGGGCTTCTCCGAGCCGGATCAGCTGCGAACGTGGAGCGCTCGGCGTCTCGGCGCAGTAGAGATCGTACGCCAGGTCGTTGTGACCTATGAAGTACCAGACGGCGCCGCCGTCTGTGACCCACACCCACCCATACCCGGCTCGTTCCACCGCGAGAGACCAGGGAAGCGCAACCGCGATGATGGGGAAAACGAGGACCGCGAACGTCGCGACGGCCAGCCGTAGCCGTCGCCTGTATCGGATGACGAGCCAGAGCGCCACCAGCGGCAGAATCGTCTGCAGGTTCGGCCGGAACATGTTCCCGATGCCGAGCAAGAGGCCCGAGAGCGCCAGCCGCCACCATCGGTCGCGAGACGCTTCGCTGTCGAGCCCGGCGACGAGGAAGTACGCGCCGGAGACGACGAAGAAGGCGAATACGGCCTCCGTGCCCAGCGGAGCGACCATGTAGACGAGAAACGGATGAAAGCTCGCGAACGCAGTCGCGACCAGGGCGCCGATGGGGCTCGCCCCGATCCGCCGCGCCAGAGCAAAGACGAACGCGCACGTCGCCGTGGACAGGATCGCCTGCGCGACATGAATCGACACGCGCGACTCCCCACCGGCCAGGGTCCACACCGTCGCCAGGAAGTATGAATACCCGGGCGCCCGGATGAAGAGCATCCAGTTCTGATGCACGACGGGCTGATGCGTGTAGATGAGCCGCGCGTCCCCCAGGTACTCGGCCTCGTCACCGAACGGCGTGTTTGCGCCGAGCACCAGCGACCAGAGGAGCCGAACCGCGAGCGCCGTCGACAGCAGGATCCCCAGTGAGATCCAGTGCACCCGGCGCATGGGCTGTTCCTCGTTCGTCGACGGCATGACCGTGTCGCAGGCGCGAAAGCGGACGGTAGCACAGGTCCGCGAGTGACCCGCAAGCGCCTCTCACCGACTCTTTCGCCCCATCGAGCGCCATGCTTCAGCCGACCTGGCTCGAATGAATGACACTGGGCCCATCTGCAACGGACGTGGCGGTGTGGTAAAAATGCCGTGGGATGCGTGCCTCGCGACGTAGCGTGCTGCTCGGGTTGTGCGTAGCGGCGTGCACCGAGTCGAGCCGGGCTACCAGCGGCGCCGGCGACGGGGCTCCCATCAGGACCGACGCAAGCGTCGCGGTGAATCCGGAGGGCGGCGGCGACGGGAACGCCACCACGGGCCGCGCGGGGGAATCAGACGCAGCACGCTTGGACGCCGCACTGACCGACGGTGAGAGCAGCATCGATGCTTCCAGAATGGACGCAAACGACGGGGCAAGGACGCCTCCGGGCCAGGACCACTCGGTCCTCGAACGGAACAACCATGCCTCCCGCGACGGCGCGTTCGTGGAACCTCTGTTGACGCTCGCCGCCGCCGCGAAGCTCGCGCCCGACACGGCATTTCAGGCAGTCTTCGCGGGAAGCATGCTCGCGTCACCGCTCTACTGGGAGCGCGGCCCGGGCGGCAAGGGGCTCTTCTTTGCGGTGACGACGGGCAACGACGTCTTCGCGCTCGACGAGACCAGCGGAGCCACGGTCTGGCGGACGAACATTGGACAGGCGGCCGCGGGAACCGGTCTCTCCTGCGGCTCCATCCACCCGATCGGGATCATCAGCACCCCCGTCATCGACGCGTCCACGGGCACTCTCTACGTGGCCGGAGCCATCGGTGCCTCGACGATCGAGCGGCACGAGGTGCACGCACTCTCCGTGCTGGATGGTTCCGAACGGCCCGGCTTTCCCGTCGTGGTGCACGGCCAGTCCGGCGGTACGACCTTCACGGCGCAGCTCGAGAACCAGCGAAGCGCGCTCGCGCTGGTCAACGGTATTCTCTACGTCGCCTACGGCGGCCACTCGGGTGACTGCGGCGCGTATCACGGCTGGGTCGTCGCGATCGACACTGCGAATCCGGCGCGCCTCGGTAGCTGGGCGACTCTTGGCCAGGGCGAGGGCATCTGGTCACCAGGCGGCATGGCGTCGGACGGCAGCAGCATCTTCGCCGTCACCGGGAACAGTACCGTGGCTGCCGCCGACCACATGACGAGCGACAGTGAGGAAGTCGTGCGGCTCACCGGCCTCGGCGTGGTCACGCGCGATCCGCACAATCTCTACTTCCCTTCGACGTGGCGCGATATGGACGCTCGCGATTCCGACTTGTCGGCGAGCAACGCAATGTACGTTGCCGTTCCGGGCTCGACGCCCTCTCATCTCGTCGTGGCGCTGTCGAAAGACGGCCAGCTCTACCTGCTCGATCCGGCGAACCTCGGAGGGATGGGTGGCCACCTCGTCACAATCCCGGTCGCGGCCGGGGGCGCCTCGATTCACACGGTCCCTGCCGCCTACGAGACCACCTCGGGCGTGCACATCGTCCTGTCGGACAACGCCCAGGGGCTCTGTCCGGCGCCGCGAGGCAAGGCGAGCACCGTGCTGTCGGTGCTGATCCAGCCGGGAGCGCCACCGAAGCCAGCGGTCGTCTGGTGCGCGCCCCTCGCCGGCCCGATCACGGGACCCATCGCCACCACGACGGACGGAAAGGCCGACGCTGTCGTCTGGTACATGAACGCCGGCAAGTTGACGGGAGTCGACGGCGACACCGGAAAGCCGATCTTCGACGGAGGCTCGTTCACCTGTGACGGCGTCCGGCAATGGACCTCACCGATCGTCGTGAAGGGCCGCGTCGTCGTCGGTGGCGACGGGCACCT
>CAYUAW010000259.1:5044-10708 GCA_964442485.1 uncultured Polyangiaceae bacterium | reverse complement strand
AGGCGGTTCAGCGTCGCGAGGGCGCCGTAGCGCTGGCCGGCGGAGCGCTGGATCTTCGCGAGGTAGAGCTGAGCCTCGGGGCTCTGGTCCATCGATGCCCAGCGGACCGACACGCGAAGCGCCTCGCCCCAGCCCTTCGTCTTGATCGCCGCTTCCGACCAGCCGCGCAGGACGCGCGCGTCATCGGCGTGACGCAAGCCGAGCTTGCGGAAGGCGCCGAGCGCCTGCAGCGTCATGCCCTTCTTCGTGTAGGCCTCGGCGCGGGCGAGCGCGGTCTCGAGCGACACACCCTCGGGCGACTCGGGCTCCGCGTCGGACGGCGACGGCCCGGTGCTCGGCGCGCCGTCGGAGGGCGCGGCGCCGTTCTCGTCGTCCTCGACGTCTGCTGAGGACGGCGTGGCGGAGGCGTGCTCGGCGGCCGCTGGAGATGTGGGTTCCGCCGACGGCAGAGCGGCCTTCGGTGCCTCGTACAGGGTCGCGACCGGCGCGTCGATGACCGCGGGCGCGGCGGGCGCCGTCGTCGCGTCGAAGGTGCCGAGGCCCATCTTGTGCGCGGCGGGGCCGAAGACGGCGGCAGCGCGCGCGCGCACGGCCGGGTCGTGGCTCTGCTTCATCGCGAACATGGCCGCGAGCGTCGCGGTCGACGCGAGCGCGGCCGCGGCGATGATACGCCGCATCCTGCGCTGCGCCGCCGGCGCGAGGAGCGCAGCGTCGAGCGCCGCGCGCATCTCCGTCGCGCTCCTGTAGCGCTGGGTCGGGTAGCGCGAGAGAGCCTTCATGATGACGTGATCGAGCGCCTTCGGGATGCCGCGCCCGGGCGCGCGCTCACAGGGCGACTCCGGCAGCGTGCGGAGCTTCCGGTCGATGAGCGCGAGCGCCGTGGGAGCGACGTGCGGGAGACGACCGGTGACGAGCTCGTAGAGCACCGCGCCGAGGGCGTAGAGATCCGCGCGCTCGTCGACGGTCTCGCCGGCGGCCTGCTCGGGGGCCATGTACTCGATGGTGCCCGTGAGCTTCAGCGCCTCCGGATCCTCGGCCTTGACCATCTCCTTCTCGCTCTGCACCAGGCCGAAGTCGAGGAGCTTCACCCTGCCGTCCTTCGTGAGAAAGACGTTGCCGGGCTTGATGTCGCGGTGCACGAGCGACGCCTCGTGCGCGCACTCGAGCGCGCCGCACATCTCGATGCCCACGCGGATCGCCTCGCGCCAGTCCATGCCGCGCTCGCGCTCGAGGTGGCGCTCGAGCGTCTCGCCCTCGAGCATCTCCATCGCGTAGTAGGGGCGGCCGTCGCTCGCGACGCCGAAGTCGTGGAGGCCGACGAGGTTCGGGTGGCGGAGCTTCGCGCTCGCGCGCGCCTCGTTGCGGAAGCGGATCTCGTGGTCCGTGCTCGCGACGCGCTCCTTCGGCAGCACCTTCAGCGCCACCACCCGGCCGAGGTCCAGGTGCGTCGCCTCGAACACGACGCCCATCGCGCCGCGGCCGATCTCGCGCAGGATGCGGTAGCGCGTGCCGGGAAGGACTGATTCGTCCGCGGGGCCCGGAGGGGGGCTCGGCGCCGGCAGCGTCTCGGGCTTCGGCTCCGCGCTGCGCGACAGGGCGAGCTGGCGTCCGAGCTCGGCGCGCGACTTCGCGGGCTCGGCCGGGTACAGGCGTCCCATCACGTTCGCGATGCGCGAGCGCACGCCGCGCTCGCCGTTCGCGAGGCTCGGCGCCTTCTTCAGGATGCGCACCAGCTCCGACGAGGCCTGGCGCGCGGACGGCATGCGGTCCTCGATGCGCGGCGCGGTGAGCAGGGCGATGAGCGTGTCGAGCTCCGCGGGCGCCTTGACGAGCTCGGCGATGGGCGGCGGATTGCGCTTGCCGGCGGCCACCGCCGCAACATGCGCGGACGGCTCGCCCGTCAGGAAGCGACGGCCGGCGACGAGCTCCCACAGGATGATGCCGACGGCGTAGAGATCCGCCGCGACTCCGCCGGGCTGGCTGTTGGCGACCTCGGGGGCGACGTAGCCGGGCTTCGCGAGCACGACGCCGCTCACGGTATGGCAGCGGCGGTTCTCTCCGCGCGCGGTGCCGAAGTCGATGAGCTTCACGTCGCCCGAGTAGCCGACCATGACGTTCTGCGGGCTGAGGTCGCGGTGCACGATGCCGAGGGGCACGCCGTTCGCGTCCGTGCGCTCGTGCACGTGGGCGAGCGCTTCGGTCATCGCGACGCCGATGGCGACGGCCTCGGTCCAGTGAACGGTCGCGTTGAGCTGTGAGCCGCGGTTGCGGACCTCGGCGAGGTTTCTTCCCTCGACGTACTCGACCACGACGAAGGGCTTGCCGCTCGGATCGGTGGACGCCTCCACTACGCGCGCGACGCCGGGGTGATCGAGCTGCGCCTGGATGCGCGCCTCGTCGAAGAAGCGAGCGAGGAACGACGGGTCGGCGGCGTGCTCGCGGCGGATGATCTTCACGACGCACGGGCGCTCGGCACCTTCGATGCCGCCCGACGTCGCGAGGAACACCTCGCCCATGCCGCCGCGCGCGATGGTGCGCAGGAGCGTGAGGCGCCCGAACTTCTTCGGCAGGTCCGCGTCGAGGGTCTCGGCGATCTCCTGCTTCTTCGACTTCGGCGCGTCGCTCGCCTTCGCGGCAGTGGGCTTCGCCTCGTCGGCCTTCGACGCGTCCGCTTTCACCGCGCCCGGCATCACCTTCTCCGGCATCCGCATCGGCATCGGCAGCGGCGGCATGCTCGCCGGCTTCGCGGGCTCAGCCGGCTTGGGGGGCGCCATGCTCTTGAGCTGCTGCGGCTCGCTTGCCGGGTCGGAGGAGGGCTGGTGCTGCATAGGGTCGATGGTGCCAATGTGGGATAATGTGGCCAACAAATCGGATAGAACTTCGACCTGGCGGAAACACTCGGGAATCACCCTGACGGGTAACGGGTTCCCTCGCCGCCAGCCTCTTTTCGGCGCCCCCAGGAATTGCGCTAGTATCCCCCCCGCTTCGAAATGCAGTCGCACGGGTTTCGCACCAGTTTCCGTAAGCGCCCTTCGCCGGGCCGCTGGTGGGCGATCTTCTGTGGGCTGCTCGTCGCGGTGCTCGCGCCGAAGAACGCGCTCGCCGCGGGCATGTGCGATCCGAGCGGCATGTCCGTCGTCGCGCCCATCCCGGCGCTCCCGAGCATCACGGGGGAGCTCACGGCGCAGAAGTCGTGCGAGTCGCCGCTGCAGGACGAGATGCGCGTCGGTCACTCGCGCAACGACGCACCCGCCACGCAGAGCGCCCCCGACGTGCCGGATCGCGTCGTCGTTGCCCTTCCCGGACTACCGCGTATCGCGGGTCGTCTCCTGGAGCGTCCGGAGGCCGCGCAGCTTCCGGTTCTTCCCGGGTTCACCGGCACCGTCTACCGGCCGCCCCGCGCGGCGTGAGCGTCCCGGCGGGCGTCCTCGCGACGCTCGTCACTGACGCTCTCGCGCGAGAAGTAGCTCCGAACCGCGTGAGCCGTTCCCCGTCCGGGTGAGCGGCACGCCCGGCATCCGTCATGGGATGCCATCCCGCCTGGATCCTCAGGCGGAAGAAACCCGTTTCGACGAATCGTTCAGATCACGGTCGCCCGAGAAGGGCGACGTCTTAGGAGAGAGAACCATCATGAACAAGGGAACCGCAATCGTCGGCTTCTTCCTCTGCTTCTTGGCAGGGATGGGGCTGATGTACGGCGTCGATCGAAAGACCGGCGTGGAGATTGGCGCGGAGCCGACCGCAGGGGGCGGCGCCGACCAGAGTGATTCACCCGTGCCCGTGACGGGGAAGGACCCGCAGTGGGGCAAGGCGACGGCGCCGGTCACCGTCGTGACCATCAGCGACTTCCAGTGCCCGTTCTGCTCGCGCGTCGAGCCGACGCTGAAGCAGATCAAGGACACCTACGGCCCGGAGAAGGTCCGCATGGTCTGGAAGAACGAGCCGCTGCCCTTCCACAACCGCGCGCGCCCGACGGCGGACGCGGCGATGACGGTGTTCGGCCTGGGCGGCGACGAGGCGTTCTGGAAGTTCCACGACACGGCCTTCGCCAACCAGCAGAGCCTCACCGACGAGAACTACGAGAAGTGGGCCGCCGCGTCCGGCGTCGACGTGAACAAGTTCAAGGCGGCGCTCGCCTCGAAGAAGTTCACCGCGAAGATCGACGAGGACATGGCGCTCGCGACGAAGATCGGCGCGAACGGCACGCCCGCGTTCCGCATCAACGGCGTCACGGTCAGCGGCGCGCAGCCCTTCGAGAATTTCAAGAAGGTCATCGACCAGCAGCTCGAGGAGGCCGGCAAGCTCGCGAAGAGCGGCACCAAGCCGAGCGAGATGTACGTCGCGCTCACCAAGAAGTTCTACACGGCGCCCGATCAGCCCGCGCCGGACAAGCAGAAGCCCGCAGCGGCGCCCGAGGAAGACGACAAGACCGTCTGGAAGGTGCCCGTGGACGCGAAGGATCCGGTCCGCGGCCCCGCCGACGCGCTCGTGACCATCGTCGAGTGGTCCGACTTCCAGTGCCCGTTCTGCAAGCGCGTCGAGCCGACGATGAAGCAGATCAAGGACACCTACGGCAACGACGTCCGGGTGGTCTGGAAGGACAACCCGCTCCCCTTCCACAACCGTGCGAAGCCGGCGGCGACGCTCGCGCGCATGGCCTACGATCTGAAGGGCGAGAAGGGCTTCTGGACCGCGCACGACGCCCTCTACGCCGACGGCTCGGATCTCGAGGACGCAGGGCTCGAGAAGATCGCCGGCCAGGTCGGCATCCCGTGGACGCAGGTGAAGTCCGCGATCGACGCCGACAAGTACAAGGAGCCGCTTGCCGCCAGCGTGGACCTCGCCAACGAGCTCAACGCGCGCGGTACGCCGCACTTCTTCATCAACGGACGCCGCCTCTCCGGCGCGCAGCCGTTCGACGCCTTCAAGAAGCTCATCGACGAGGAAGTGACCAAGGGCAAGGCGCTCGTCGCCAAGGGTGTGCCCCGCGCCAAGGTCTACGACGAGATCATGAAGGACGCGAAGGGCCCGCCGCCCCCCGAGAAGAAGGAAGTGCCGGCCGCGGGCAAGGAGAACCCGGTGAAGGGGTCTGCTTCCGCGAAGGTCGTCATCCAGCAGTTCTCGGACTTCCAGTGCCCGTTCTGCAAGCGGGTCGAGCCGACCGTCGACCAGATCATGCAGGAGTACGCCGGCAAGGTGAAGATCGTGTGGCGCAACGTGCCGCTCGATTTCCATCAGGACGCGCCGCTCGCCGCCGAGGCCGCCTACGAGGCCTTCACGCAGAAGGGCAACGACGCTTTCTGGAAGTTCCACGACAAGCTGTTCGAGAAGCAGCCTGACATCAAGCGTCCGACGCTCGAGCAGATCGCGCAGGACCTTGGCCTCGACATGAACAAGTTCAAGGCCTCCCTCGACAACCACACCCACAAGGCCGAGATCGACAAGGACAAGGCCATCGCCGACAAGGCCGAGATCCGGGGCACCCCCGGCTTCACGATCAACGGTTACTTCGTGAGCGGCGCCCAGCCGTTCCCGCAGTTCGACAAGCTGATCAAGCTCGCCCTGAAGGAAGCCAAGTAGAGACGGTCACGCGACCGACCACTACGTTGGTCGCATGACGGTAGTGTCGGGGTCGGCGAGAGCCGGCCCCGACGTGTTTTGTGG
>CAYUAW010000259.1:1858-4944 GCA_964442485.1 uncultured Polyangiaceae bacterium | reverse complement strand
GTCCCGGGCGGTGATCGATTCGCGCGCTCGTCGCATCACTCTCACGGAGTCGAAAGAGCGCATGTCGAATCGAGGCCTCATCCCCAAGCCGCCCCGCGCGACCGCTGGCGTCGCATTCTTTCACGCAGCTGGGGCGCTCGCGCTGCTGTCGGCGTGCTCCGCTGCCAGCGGCGCCTCTTCGAAAGCGGATTCCGGCGTCTCGAGCGGCAACGGCGCGTCCGTCAGCAGCGGAGGGGGCGGCGGAGACAACGGCGGAGCGGCAGGTGGGGTTGGTGAAATGGCGAGTGGCGGCTTCCTGAGCGTCGGCCACGGCACCACCGACGCCGCCGTCTCCGGCGGAGAGTGCGGCGGTCAGACGTTCCCGCTGGCGGCGAAGCCCGCCGAGCTGTTCCTCGTGTTCGATCGTTCCGGGTCCATGAAGGACAAGCCGGACGGTGCGAAGGCTTCCACGTCGAAATGGGATCTCACCGTCCCGGCCGTCGAGAGCGTCGTCACCGCGACCGATGCGCGCGTCTCGTGGGGGCTCAAGACGTTTCCCGAGGGCGACACGACGTCCTGCGTGGTCACCGATCAGATCGACGTGCCCATCGCGAAGATGAGCGGCGCGATGGTGAACGCCGCGCTCACCGCGGCGACGCCCGACGGCAACGGCACGCCCACCGGCGACGCCGTGAAGGCCGCCGTGAAGTACCTCGACTCGGTCACCAAGGCGGGGGACACCAGCGCGAAGTACATCCTGCTCGCGACGGACGGCGAGCCGTCGTGCGTCGACGGCGCGGAGAAGAGTCAGTCCACGTCCACCCCGTACGCCGTGCAGGCCGTCGCCGACGCTGCGAAGGCCGGCTATCCGACGTTCGTCGTCGGCGTCTCGACGACCAAGAAGAGCGCCACCGACGCGCTGAACGCGATGGCCGTCGCCGGCGGCAAGGCGCGCTCGGTCGGTGCGGACGCCGGCGCGGATGGCGGCACCGACACGACGAAGTACTACCTCGCGAGCACCCAGGACGAGCTCGTCGCGGCGTTCGGGGCCATCACCGGTGCGGTCCTCGATTGCCGCTTCGCGCTGTCGTCGGCGCCGCCCGACGGTCAGCACGTCGGGGTGATCCTCGGCGCCGATCGCGTTCCACCCGATTCGTGGAGCTACACCGACGCGACGAAGACGACGATCCTGGTGACGGGCGCTGCGTGCGACACGATCAAGAGCGGCACCGCCGACTCCGTTCGCATCGTCTTCGGCTGCCCGACGGACCCCATCCGCTAGCGACGGCTGCCGTGCCCTCGTCGCGGCTCAGGGCGACGCGGGAGGCTCGGCGCTCGCCGATTTCAACGCCGCCTCTGCCTTCTTGCGAATCGCGGGGCGGACGGCGGGCGTCGTCGCGAGATCGTGAAGGATCGACTGGCCGCGCGGGCCCATGGGGCGCTCGAGCAGCTCGAAGGCCGCGTCCGAGCTCTGCTTGCTCTGCGCGAGGACCCAGAGGGCGCTCGCCATCTGCGCGTCATCCTGGAGACTCGGGTCGAGCGAGAGGGCGTGGCCCAGGGCGTCGACGGCGACGCGCTGCTCCTTGACCTTCAGCGCGGCCGCGCCGATGGCCATCTGCACCGCGCCGTCGCTCGGGTACTTGCGCGCGAGCGCGTGCAGCGCGGGTATGCCGCTCGACGCCGCCGATTCGAGGTCCGCCTTCGATGCCTTCTCGACGGCGAGGGCGGGCGTCGGGGCCGGCGCAGCGGTCGCCGGCGCAACGGCCGACGCGGCGGACTTCCCCTCGGGGGTTCGCGGCGAGAGCGCCGCGAAGACGCCGAACCCGAGCAGCAATCCCGCGACGGCGAGCGGGGCGCTGAAGAGCACCGGGCCCGGCAAGCGACGCAAGGACGGTGGCAGCCGGCTGCGCCGCTCGTCCACCCATTGCCCGAGGCGATCCAGCGGCCTGGCGAGCCCAGGGATGGAGAGGCGAGACGGGTCACTCTGACGCGACGGCGCCGGGTTGGTGGACTCGCCGTCGAGGTGCGACGAACCGTCGTGGAGCGTCGGGATGCGGCGGCGGCCGCTCGCGTACCCGAGGTGCCGATCTATCTCGTCGAGGATCTGATCCGCCGTCTGGAAGCGTTTCGACGCCTCGCGCTGGATCATCTTCTTCACGAAGGCGTCGATGGACGGCGGGATGTACACGCCGGGCGCGCGCTTCGACACGGGCGGGGCGGATTTCGACAGCTGCTGCCCGAGCACGCCCACCTGGCTCTCGGCGATGAAGGGCCGTCGCCCCGCGAGCATCTCGTATATGATGACGCCGAGGGAGTAGAGATCCGCACGCGCGTCGACGTTCTGTCCGAGCGCCTGCTCGGGGGGCATGTACTCGGGCGTGCCGAAGACCATGCCGGCCTTGGTGATCGGCTTGCTCGCGACGTCGTCGGCGCGACGCTCGCCGATGGGCACCTTCGCGATACCGAAATCGAGGACCTTCACGAAATCCGGATCGCCCGACTTGTCGACGAGCATCACGTTCTCGGGCTTGAGATCGCGGTGCACGATGCCGAGGGCGTGCGCGGCGCGGAGCGCGCTCGTCATCTGGCGTGCGATGTGCAGGGTGCGCGCGAGGGGGAGGGGGCCCTCGGCGATCTCGTCGCGCAGGTTCCGGCCCTCCACGTATTCGAGCACCAGGAAGACGGAGCCGTCCGGCAGCTTGCCGAAGTCGGTCGCGGCCACGACGTGTTCGTTGTCGATGTTGCCCGCGGCGCGCGCCTCTCGCTCGAAGCGCGCGACGAACTCCGGGATCGACGAGAGCTCGCGGTGGAGCACCTTGATGGCGACGCGCTTGTGCATCAGCACGTGCTCGCCGACGTAGACACGCCCCATGCCACCACTGTCGATGAGCCCATCGACGCGGTAACGCTCCGCGAGCACGAGCCCCACCCGGGGGTCCCGCTCGTTCTGCGGAGTTGCCGAATCGGAGGGCGCAGCCATCACCGCAGACATTCTATCTCGAGGCGAGCCGCGTGCCTTCTACACGTTCATGGCGACGAGCGTTGCCGGATTGGCACCGACGGACAGTAGGACCTGGACGTACCCGGGCGTACGTCCGCGGCATTTC
>CAYUAW010000259.1:0-1758 GCA_964442485.1 uncultured Polyangiaceae bacterium | reverse complement strand
GCCGGCGTCTCCGGCGGCGCGACCGACGCGGAGGGCGCCGCGCTCGGCTCTGCCACCGCGGAGACGGCAGCCGACGGCTCCGGCGCGGCCGTCATGGCGGGAGTCGGGGGCGACGGCTGTGCCGCCGGCTCGGGCGCGACGGGTTCCGGCTTGTTGCGCTGCGCGAAGAAGAAGATCCCGCCTCCGAGCGCGACCACCCCGACGAGCATCCACAGCCCGGACTTCGACCCGCCCGTCTGCTGCGCCCCGGAGCGCGAATCCACGGGCCGATCGGACGTGCGCGGCAGCGGACGCCGCGACGTGGGCGGCCCCGACGACGGCGATTTCGCGCTTGCCGGCGCGCTCTCGGTCTTCGCTCTCGCGGGCACCGAGTCCGCCTTCGCGGGCGGCGCGGAATCGACCTTCGCGGCCGGTCGCCCGGAGTCCCCGGCGAGCATCGGCGTGGGCGCAACCACGCGGCCCGGCTCGGGCTCGGGCGAGGCCACCACGGGCGCTGCCCCCGCGTGCCCGATCTCGTCGAGCGAGCCCCCCGCTTCACGGAGCGCGTCGCGGAGCAGCTCCGCGGCTTGCCGCATGACCGTCTGATCCTCGACGGGCGGCTGGACGAGCGGCTCGCTCTTCGGGAAGAAGCCGCCGCCGTCATGCGACACGGGCGCGGGCATCTTCGCGACGGTCGGCGCGGGCGGCGCGGGCGTCTTCACGGCTGCGGGCGGCGCCGGCGTCGCGGTCGCCGGTGCGGGCGCGCTCCCCGGCTTCATCGCCCCGAGCCCGATCATCGTCCCCCTGCGGATCGGCGCTGCGCGGGGCTCGGCGCTGGTCGCCACGGAGCCCGAGCTCGCGATCGGCGCGGTCGTCGCGTTGTCGGAGATCTGTCGCTCTCCCGCGTCGTAAGCGCCCTCGGACGCACCCCGCTTCGCCACCAGGCGATCGATGAGCTGCTTCGACTCGTCGTCGAGCTTGATGAACTTCACGCCCATCCCGGCCGGTGTATCCGGCGACGCACCGGAGGCGTCGCGCTTCCACACCACGCGCCCCACCCCCTGAATGACCTTCTGCTCGTCGGCGATCCGCACCTCGAACTTCAGGAGCGTCCCACCCGGGAACGGCGCGGGAGTCTTGATGAACATCCCGCCGCGGCTGATGTCGTGGGAGTGGTGCTCGATGAACTCGTCGAGGGTCGCGCTCTTGTAGCGCACTGTCATCGACAGCACCTTGGCGCGAGGATCTTTTCGGGTTTCCTGGATCATTCTCGCCCCTTATAGCGGGTCGTAGTCATAAGCTCCGCAAACGGCATCGTCCGAGAATCCGACAACATATCGTAGCCAGAGCCCCGGCAACACCCAAGTAACTTCATCGGGGTCCCACGCGCACGTACACCCGCGCTCTCCCCGATCGGCCCGCGGGGACGCTGTGGTATATGCGGGCTAGAGTGGCTGCAGAGCGGCATTTCCGGGCCTTTGCGCGCCGAGCGGTGAATCTGCCCGCAACACTCGCGATCCCGCCAGACGGCCAGAAACCGGCGCGTCTGGTCGATCTGGGGCTCGGCGGCGCCTGCGTGGAGATCCGCGCCCCTCTCAGCGTCGGCCACGCCGTCACCATCGAGGTCAACGCCCCGAACCTCTGGGATCCGCTGATCGTCCCCGCGAAGGTCGCGTGGGTGCAGCCAGGGGCCTCCGGGACGACGTTCGCGGGGCTCGCGTTCGACCACGCCGGGAAAGCGGCGCTGCCGGCTCTGGTCGAGCTGCTCGCAGCTTATCG
>CAYUAW010000258.1:1365-10715 GCA_964442485.1 uncultured Polyangiaceae bacterium | reverse complement strand
GGCGCGTTCGAAGTGAACGAGGAAAGGCAGCCGGGAGCCCATGGCCGTTCACTTTGAACGAATACTGAAACGAGGATTGAAGACCGCGATGCAATCGACCGAAAATCGCTTCGCCGCAAGGAATAGACGACACCCATCGCGTGTTCGACGTT
Source organism: uncultured Polyangiaceae bacterium (assembly GCA_964442485.1). Taxonomy (GTDB): domain Bacteria; phylum Myxococcota_A; class Polyangia; order Polyangiales; family Polyangiaceae; genus DASZVB01. Next base: position 10,563 of record CAYUAW010000258.1, on the reverse strand, counting down.
GCGTCGAACGCCTGCCGCGTCTCGATCCGGAAAGGACGTCGCTCTTCGTTCAGGGACTCGGATGAGCGGACTTCGTCCCGCGCTCGACGCGCTCTGGCGCCTTGTCTTCGTCGCCGAGCATGCGAAGCGGCGGTGTATCCATGTCGTCGAGCTGGCCGCTGTCGACCGCCCACACGAACGCGACGACGGCGCCGGCGCCGAGGAGGAGAGCCAGGGGGATGAGGACGTAGAGGATGGTCATTTCCGTGCTCCGAAGGTGCGGGAACGGTAGGAGGCAGTGATGACGCCGATCGAGCTCACGGGCATGAGCAGCGCGGCGAGCAAGGGCCCCACGAAGCCGGTCGCGGCCAGGGCGCCGACGGACAGGTTGTAGACGAGCGACCTGGTCAGGTTGCCTCGAATGACGCGCAGGGTGCGGCGCGAGCCCTCGAAGAGCTCGACGAGCGGCTGAAGGCCGCTCTTCGTCGCAAAGACGTCGGCCGCCGCGAGGCTCGCCTCCGCGCCGCCGCGGACCGCGATGCCGACCGTCGCGGCGGAGAGCGCCGCGGCGTCGTTCACTCCGTCGCCCACCATGAAGACCGCGCCTCGCTTCGCGTGCTCCTCGATGAACGCGAGCTTCCCTTCCGGAGTCGCGCCGCCGATGACGTCGACGAACGCGACGCCGATCTGCGCCGCTACGGCGTGGACCACCGCGGGCTGGTCGCCCGACAGGATCGAGACACGGTGGCCGAGGGAGCGGAGCTTCTCGAGGCTCTCGCGGGCCTCGGGGCGCACCGGGTCGCCGATGCCGGCCACGGCGCAGACGTCGCCGTCGACGGCGATGAACACGGGCGTCAAGGCTCGCGCTCCGAGCTCGTCTCCACGCGTCCGGAGCTCCGATGGGACGACCGCGTCGTGCTCGACGTGCGAAAGGGAGCCCACGACGACCTTCTTGCCGGCGACGAGGGCGGTGACGCCGCCACCGAGCGTCTCCTTCATGGACTCCGCGGTGATACCGCGAGTCACCATCGCCGCGCACAGGGCCCGGGCGATGGGATGCGCCGAGCCCGACTCCGCGGCCGCGATGTACGGTTGCACCGAGACGTCGCCGACGAACTCGACGAGCGACAGCTTCCCCTGTGTCAGCGTGCCCGTCTTGTCGAAGACGATGAGCCCGGGACGCGCCAGCGCTTCCAGGAACTCGCCGCCCTTCACCATGAGCCCCGCGTGCGCGGCGCGGCCGATGGCGGCGCTGACCGCGAGCGGCGTCGCGAGCCCGAGGGCGCACGGGCAGGTGACGACCAGCAGCGCGACGGCACGGCCGATGGCGACGCTCGAGCCCTGGTGCCAGGTGAACACGACGGTGAGAGCCGCGACGGTGAGGACGGTCGCGACGAAGTATCCCGACAGCCGGTTCGCGAGGATGACCATCGGCGCGCGCCGGTTCGCTGCCTCGGCGACGGCCGCGACGAGCTGGGCGAGACGCGTCTCGTGGCCCGTCTTCTGCACGCGGATGCGGATGGGCGCCGACAGGTTGACGGCGCCCGCGTGCACGAGGGCCGATGGCCCGACCTCCACGGGAACGGATTCGCCCGTGAGGAGCGAGACGTCGATGCTGGAGTTTCCCTCCACGACGATGCCGTCCACTGCGATGTGCTCGCCTGCGCGCGCCTCGACGAGCGCGCCGAAGGCGACGGTCTCCACCGGCACTTCACGCACCGAGCCGTCGTCGTTAACCACCCGTGCCGTCGAGGGGGCCAGCGCTTGCAGATGGTCGGCGGCAGCATCCGCGAGCCGCTGCTGCCGCTGCTGGAGCCATCGGCCCACCAGCAGCAGGAAGACCAGCATCGTGATGGTGTCGAAGAAGATCTCACCCTGCGCGTGTAACGTGTTGACGATGCCGCTCACGCTTCCGATGACGATGCCGAGACTGATCGGAAGATCCATGTGGGGTGTGAACGTGCGCACGGCCGCGAACGCACCCCGGTAGAACAAGGTGGCACACCACAGGATCGACGGCAGCGCGACGAGGACGCTTCCCCATCGGAAGAGATCGACGTAGCTCTCTTCCATTCCCGAGAACGCCCCGCAGTACAGCGTGACCGCGAAGAGCATCGCGTTGCCCGCGCAGGCTCCCGCGATGCCCATCTTGATGAGGAGCCGCCGGTCTTCCCGACGGCGTATGGCTTCCTTGTCGAGGCCTTGCAGCGGGTGCCCGGGGTAGCCGAGAGAGTCGAGGAAGCGGGCGATGCGCGACAGCTTCACCTTCGCCGGATCCCAGCTCACGCGCACGACGCTTCGCGACAGGTCGAGCCGCGTTTCGGTGACGCCTGCGAGCACCGTGCTCACCTTCTCGACGAGCCACACGCAGGCGCCGCAGTGGACGTTCTCCAGGAAGAGCTCGGTCGCGAGGTGGCCGTCCTCGCCGCGTCGGCAGAAGAGGCGCTCGAACTCGGGTTGGTCGAGCTCCTCGTAGTGCTTTCCAGACGCGCTCGCCGCGCGCTTCTCGGCGCCGAGCTCCTCCCGCCGCGTGTAGTACTGCTCGAGCCCCGACTCACGCAGGATGGCGAACACGCTTGCGCAGCCGTTGCAGCAGAACTGCGGGCCGTCGGTGCGCTCTCCGCCGAGGACGGGCAGGCCGCAGTGAGCGCACGTAACCTCGGCGGCGGTGTCCGACCGACGACCTTGCGCAAGCGGCGCGAGGACGTCAGCGAGCATGGGACGCGCTCTCTGTCACGATCGGCCGGAGGATGGACGAGGGCGACCAGCGCTGGAGCAGCGTCGAGAGGCCGAAGGCGACGAGCACCAGCGCGCCGATGACCGACGCACGCTTGCGGAACGGGGCCAGCAGCGTGTCGACGCCGATGCCGAAGCCGACCACGGCCGGCAGCGTGCCGAACCAGAAGGCCGCCATCACCAGGGCGCCGCGCGCGACGGAGCCGGTGCCGGCCGCGACCACGAGGAATGCGTGAAGGAAACCGCACGGCAGGAGCGCCGTGCACCCCCCGATGACGGCAGAGCGCGCCGCAGGCGACTTCTCGCCGAGGCCGCGCACGAGCCGCGATAGCGGGACGTGCACATTGCCGGCTGAAGCACGCCGGGAGAGCACGACGCCGGACGCGGCGAGGAGCTTCGAGAGGCCCCAGCCGATCATCACGACCGAGGCGACGACGCCCGCCGCGCGGCTGAACCCGATGCGCAGACCGGCGTGGTCGAGTGTCGACCCGAGCGCGCCCGCGATGGCGCCGAGAGCGATGTAGCCGAGCCCGCGCGTGCCGTTGTACGCGCCGAGCGCGCCCAGACGTGCAGGGAGGTTCTTGGCCGTGCCCGCCGTGCCGAACGCGACGAGCCCGCCGCACATGCTCGTGCAGTGCAGGCTGCCGACCGCGCTCGCGGCGACCACCGAGAGCACGACCTCCAGCATCAGACGCCCCCGAGATCCTGATGAATCGTGCTCGTGAAGCGATCGGCGCCGCGGGTGGCGTCCACCGAGAGCTCCCACCTTCCGCCGCGCTCGGTGACGACGCGCGCATGGTACTCGCCCGCCGCGCCCTCCACGAAGCTCGTGCGCAGGACGCGCTTCGAGCGAGCGACCGAGAACGCTTCGATGCCCATGCGGGCGCCGTGAACCGGATGGCCCTCGCGATCGACCAGGGACACCGCGATGTCCGTCGAACCGGCAGGGTTGCGAGACGTGGAGACGTCGGCGCGCCAGCCGAGAGCCGTGCTCCGGCGCTCCGCAGCCACCTGCTCGTCCCACAAGAGCGCCTTCGAGTAGTAGCGGTCCTGCACGGCGAACGAGGGATCCGTGAGCGCCATGTGCACCGCCCAGAGGACCATCGTGACGAGCCCTCCGAGGAGCCCGACAGGGACGAACGCCCAGAACCTGGCCTGCGCCTTGGTCGACATGTTCACGTTGCGCCTTTCTGATCGGGGCCCAGAAGCTCGTACGACAGGATCCTTTCGAACCCGCTCGGCGCCGCGATACGGATACGCACGGCGCGCTTGCCACCCGTGAACGCGTCTCTCGGCGCGACGACGAACACGCTCTCCGTCGATTGCGCGCCCGCCGGGATGTCCAGGGGATTCTGAGGAGCGATGAGCGACGCGCCGGGCGCGTCCAGGAGCGACAGGGAGAAGGCGACCGTGGTGCTCGAGCGGTTCCGGATCTTGATCCGCACGTGATTTCTCACATCCGCTCCCTGCGTCACGAAGGGCGCGCCGATCCCGCGGAGCACCCAGACCTCCGCTTCCTTCCGCCCCGATGCCGTCACGAGCAGCGCCGTCACGAGGGCGAGCAGCACCGCGGGGTAGATGAGGATGCGCGGACGAAGGAGGGAGCCGAGCGAGAACTTTCGCGTCGCGAGGGCGTCCTGGGACGTGTAGCGGATGAGCCCGCGCGGGCGGCCGAGCTTGTCCATCACGCTGTCGCAGCCGTCGATGCACTGCGCGCAGGTGATGCACTCGAGCTGAAGGCCGTTGCGGATGTCGATGCCGGTCGGACACGTGACGACGCAGATGCCGCAGTCGACGCAGTCGCCCGTCGTGCTCCCCTTCTTCCCACGGGGTTCGCCGCGCGTCGGGTCGTAAGCCACGACCAGCGACTTCTTGTCGAGGAGCACCGATTGCAGCCGCGCATACGGGCAGATGACCGTGCACATCTGTTCGCGGAAGTACGCGAAGTCGAAGAAGACGAGCCCGGTCGTGACGGCCATGACGACGAATGCCGAGGGGTGCTCGGACGGCGAGTGCCGCATCCAGGTCTCGAGCGCGTGCACGCCGACGAAGTACGAGAGGAAGACGTTCCCGACGACGACGGACAGCAGCGCGTAGACGACGTACTTCAGGAAGCGTCGGGAGTTCGGGCCGTTCTTGTCGAGGCGTGCCTGCTCGCGGTGGTCGCCCTCGATGAGCCGCTCGAGCGGGCGGAACAGGAACTCCATGTACACCGTCTGCGGGCATCCCCACCCGCACCAGGCGCGCCCCACCATCGCCGTGAGGAGGAAGATGGCCACCAGCATGGAGAGCATGAACAGCATGAGCAGCACGCCGTCGGTGGGCAGGAACGTGCGGCCCATCAGCGTGAACTCGCGGTGCATCACGTCGAGCAGCATGGCGGGCTTGCCGCCGATCTTCACGAACGGCAGCGCCGCGAAGAGCACGATGAGCCCCCAGGCAACTCCGAAACGCGCGCGCTCGAAGCGACCGGCGAAGCGCCGGGGACGGATCCACCGGCGGGTGCCGTCGTTGTTCAGCGTCGGGAGGACGCGTTGCGAGGAGCGGAGCACGGTCATCGGCTTCCCTTCACGGCTTCGCGGGAGCGACGCTGGCGAGCAGGGTTCCTTCCGGTGCCTTGCCGGTCAGGTGCTTGCCGCGGAGGGTGCCGACGTAGGCCGCGGCTTTCGCGACCTCGACGCGCGAGAGCTGCTTACCCCACTCCGGCATCCCCTTCGCCGCCACGCCGCCGTTGACGACCCCGAAGATGTCGAGGAGCTTGCCCCCACCGTGAATCCAGTAGTCGTCGGTGAGGTTCGGGCCGATGAGGCCCTGGCCGTCCGAGCCGTGACACTGCACGCAGCGCTTCTTGAAGATGACCTGCGCATCGGTCATCATCGCCGGGTTCGCGGCGAGCTTCTCGAGAGCCTCTTCGGTGATCGCGGCTCCGAGGTCCCTCTTCGCCATCTCCTCACGCGCGGCGCTCATGTCCGCCGTGTACTCCTCCGCGACGGAGGTGCCCTTGAAGTAGACGTTGAACCACAGGAAGTAGCAGAGCGCGAAGTAGAAGGTTCCCCAGAAGATCCACACCCACCAGCGGGGCATCGGGTTGTCGTATTCCTGGATCCCGTCGTACTCGTGATCCATCAGATCGGGCTGGGCGGGCTTCTTGGTGCGATCACTTTCCATGACGAATGGCCTCCGGTGAGTCGTGAGCCGTCACTCGTTCTCGTCCTTCATCGGAGTCGTCGAACGGCAGGACGCTCTGCTCGAGAAGTTCTTTCGAGATGCTGTGGCGTGTGAGCTGGAAGACGATGGCGAGGAATGCCGCGAGGAAGAGGATGAGCCCCGCTTCCGCGTAGATCGAAAGACCGGCTGCGCTGACGGTGTCGGTGAGAGACATCTCAGTGCACCTCGGCTGCGGGGGCGGCCTTCTCGGCGTTCTCGGCGAGCGGAATGGCCGCAGGCACTGCCGGAGCGGAGCTCGCCCGGATGTCGGTGCCGAGCCGCTGCAGGTACGCCACCAGGGCGATGATCTTCTTGTCCGCGAGGTCGCGCGGGCCGCCCTGCTGCGCGATGGAGGCCGCGAGCGCGTTGGCCTGCGTGCGGGCCAGCGCCTCGGCGTGGTTCACGGCATCTCCGTAGGGGACGCCGAGCATCGCCATCACGTCGACCTTCCGCTGGATGCCGCCGAAGTCGAGCGAGTCGGCGAGCAGCCACACGTACTTCGGCATGATGGAGCCCGGAGTCGTCGACTGCGGATCCTCCATGTGACGCACGTGCCAGAGATCGGGGTACTTGCCGCCGATGCGGTGCAGATCCGGGCCGATGCGGCGCGAGCCCCACTGGAATGGATGGTCGTAGACGAACTCGCCGGGCTTCGAGTACTCGCCGTAGCGTTCAGTCTCCGCGCGGATGGGTCGGACCATCTGCGAGTGGCAGTTGTAGCAACCCTCGCTGACGTAGATGTCCCGACCGGCGAGCTCGAGGGGCGTGTACGGCTTCACCGACGCGATCGAGGGGACGTTCGAGCGAATCAGGAAGGTGGGGATGATCTCCATCAGCGAGGCCAGGGCCACCGCGCCGACCACGTACAGGGTGAACTTCAGCGGCCTTCGCTCCCACACGCGGTGCCACGCTGCCTCCGTGAAGAACTTGATCTTGTAGCCGAGCGGAAGCATCGTCGCGTACGCGGGCATGACGACCTTGGGCACCGGGAGGTGCGCGTCGCTGGTGAGCGCTGGCGCCTCGTGGACGGGCTCCTCGTACTTCGCGGGTCGGTTCTTCCACGTCATGAGCACGTTGACGAGGCACATGACGACGCCGCTCACGTACATGGCGCCGCCGAGGGCGCGCACCCAGTACATCGGCGCGATCCTGACGACGGTCTCGATGAAATCCGGGTAGGCGAGGCGGCCTGTCTCGTCGAAGGCGCGCCACATCAGGCCCTGCGTGACGCCGGCCGCGTACAGCGCGACGATGTAGAAAAGGATGCCGAGCGTGCCGACCCAGAAGTGCACCTCGGCGAGCTTCTTCGACCACAGGGGGGTCTGGAACAGCCGGGGCGTGAGCCAGTACAGCATGCCGAACGTCATGAAGCCGTTCCAGCCGAGCGTGCCGGAGTGGACGTGCGCGATGGTCCAGTCCGTGTAGTGCGAGAGCGCGTTCACGCTCTTGATGGAGAGCATCGGCCCTTCGAAGGTGGCCATCCCGTAGAACGTGATCGCGACGACGAAGAACTTGAGGACCGGATCTTCGGCGACCTTGCTCCAGGCGCCGCGGAGCGTGAGCAGGCCGTTGATCATGCCGCCCCAGGAAGGCATCCACAGCATCACGCTGAAGATCATCCCGAGCGTCGATGCCCACTCGGGGAGCGCCGTGTAGTGCAGGTGATGCGGGCCGGCCCAGATGTAGATGAAGACCAGCGACCAGAAGTGCAGGATGCTCAGCCGGTACGAGAAGACGGGGCGATTCGCCGCCTTCGGGAGGAAGTAGTACATCATCCCGAGGAAGGGCGTCGTCAGGAAGAAGGCGACCGCGTTGTGGCCGTACCACCACTGCATCAACGCATCCTGCACGCCTGCGTAGATCCCGTAGCTCTTCGTCATCGTCACCGGGATCGACAGGTTGTTGAAGATGTGGAGGATCGCCACCGTCACGATGGTCGCGATGTAGAACCAGATCGCGACGTAGAGGTGCCGCTCGCGGCGCTTCGCAATCGTGCCGAAGAAGTTGACGGCGAATGCGACCCAGACGACCGCGATGGCGATGTCGATGGGCCACTCGAGCTCGGCGTACTCCTTCGACTGCGTGATGCCGAACGGCAGCGTCAGCGCGGCCGATACGATGATCGCCTGCCAGCCGTAGAAGTGGAACTTCGACAGCTTGTCGCTGAACATTCGCGCCTTCAGCAGCCGCTGGCTCGAGTAGTAGATGGCGGCGAAGATGGCGTTGCCGGCGAAGGCGAAGATCGCCGCGTTGGTGTGCAGCGGGCGCAGCCGACCGAAGGTCAGGAACGGCTTGGAAAAGCTCGCGGCCGGAACGACCAGGTCGATCGCTATGATGAGGCCTACGAGGGTCGCGACGAGTCCCCAGACGATCGTCGCGACGGCGAACTTTCGGACGATGGCATCGTCGTAGACGAATTTTTCGGTTTGCTCGTTCATCGTGCGGCGAGCCTTCGCAAGAAGCGTGCGAGGTCGCGACGCACGCTTTTCGTCCCTCCGGGATGCGGGTGGGGCGTATCGAAACGCGCGAACTGCGTGCTCGCGCCGAATTTGCGCGAAGCCTTTGCTCACGCTCGCGGTGTTTCGTGCGTTCGCCTCGGTGGTGGCGATCCGCGGGTGCGACTTCGAGGCCTCGCAGGGTTTGCGTCGCGGCCAGCAGCGCATTCGCAACGAATGCGCTCCGCGCCCAGCGAATGCCGCCAAACCCACCACGGGCAAAGGTCAGCGCCGTGGCACGCACGATGCACACCATCACCCCCATGAGTGCGGCATCGGTCGAGTTCAAGCGAATCCTCGTACCAACGGACTTCAGCGTCGCGGCGACGATGGCGCTCGAGGTCGCAGTGGACCTCGCCAGGAAGTACGGCGGCACCATCACCCTGCTGCACGTGCACGAGGTGCCCCTCTATCCCTACCCCGAGCTCGGCGTCCTCGCGGACATCGACCTGGTGACGCCCGTGCGTGAGGCCGCACAGAAGGAGCTGGCCAGGGCGTTCTCGGCGCTTGTCGCGCGCGGTGTGGAGGCGCGGCCGCAGCTCGCCTGCGGGGTCGTGTGGAGCGAGATCCTCTGGGAGGCCGAGCAGAGCCGGGCGGACCTCATCGTGATGGGAACTCACGGGCGCAAGGGCGTGATGCATGCGCTCCTCGGGAGCGTGGCGGAGAAGGTCGTGCGAACCGCACCCATTCCGGTGCTCACGGTGCGCACTCCCGCGCACGAACAGCAGCAGAAGAGGGCGGCTTCCGCCTGAGGGCTTCGACATGCACCCCACGGCCATCG
>CAYUAW010000258.1:0-1265 GCA_964442485.1 uncultured Polyangiaceae bacterium | reverse complement strand
TCCGCCCGCTCCGCGGGGAGCGAGCTCGCGATCGGCGGCGCCGCGGCCCTGCTGCTCGGCACGCTGCTCGCGTCCGTCGCGCTCCCCGAGGCGTACGCGACGAGCGGCGCGCCTCACGAGGCGAGCCCGGGCACGAGGCGCAGCTCGGTCGCTGCCGGCGCATCCGAGAGCGCTCCTTCGTCCGCGGCACCGGCGGACGAAACGCCGGGCGGATCCGCGAAGTGACGTCGAGCCGGGCGAGGGCGTTGCGCAGCGTGAGCGGCTCCGCCTTCGCGAGGGCCGTCATCGGGACGTCGTCCCTGATCGCTGCGCTCGCTCTTCCCGTCGCCGCTCACTCCGAGCCGAACGAGGTGATTCCCGTCGTCGATCTCGCCCAGGATCTCGCGACCAGGACGGTGGACGGAGCGCCCGCGCTCAACGGACACAACGGCCAGGCTGCGCTCCTGCGACTGCGGCAGGGCGGGCTCTTCGGCGTCGTGCTTCCGCTGCACGAGCCACACCCCGGCCGGACGTCTGAAGTGAGCGCGGAGACGGCTTATCTCGACCTCCAGCGTTCGCTTACGGAGCCCGGGCCGTTCCACCTGCCAGGGTGTCATCGCTCGGGCGCTCGAATCGACACGTGGCTTTCCCTCGACGGCGCCGCGGAGCTCGCGCAGAGCCCGACCAAGGTCGCGCTGTGGGTCACGCGGGGCGTGCGCATCTTCCGGCTCACGGGCTCGGCCGACAACGAGCTCGCCGCCTCGTTCATGCATCCAAACGGGCAGCCGGATGCGGGTCTGTCGTCGCGGGGGGCCGAGGTCGTCCGTCGCATCTACGCCGCGTCCGGCGTCGTCGACATCGGGTCGCTTTCCACTGGGGCGCGACGGGACGTGCTAGCCCTTGCCGCAGCGCTCCATGCGCCTGTGGTTGCCATTGCCGCCAACGCCCGTGCCATGGCGGACGACCCGAGGAACCTCCTGGACCCCGAGCTGCGTGCGGTCGCCGCGAGCGGGGGCGTCGTTGCAGCGAGCTTCGACGAGAACCGGATCGTCCGCGGGCGTACGGCCACTCTTCACGATCTGGTCCGGCAGATCCGATACCTGGCCACGGTGGCAGGCATCGAGCACGTCGCGCTGGCGTCGGGCTACGAGGCCACCCGGCCGCCCGACGGTCTCGAGACGGCCGCTCGGTTCCCGGCGCTCGCCCGCGCTCTGCTCGCCTCGGGGATGAGCCGAGGGGATGTGGAGCGCATCTTCCATCGCAACGCACTCCGCGTCCTCTGCCCG
>CAYUAW010000257.1:3329-10823 GCA_964442485.1 uncultured Polyangiaceae bacterium | reverse complement strand
GGTGCGAGACCGACGCCGGCAGTGCCGCCGGACGGCGGGGCGCCCGCTCCGCCACCGAGCCCGGCGCCGCCGCTTCCGCTTTCGTCGGGTGAGCCGCCGTCGCTGGAACAGCTGCTACACAGAGTGAGCAGCGTGACGATCGCGACGGAGGAGCAGCTGACTCGCATGCGAGCCTTCGAGTATCCTCCAACGAGGGGGACATTTCCACCGCGTGCCCGGCGCGGACGAAGAGCTACCCTCTGGACTCGCGCGCGTTCCCGCGTCGCAAGCCCGGCAGATCCAGGATGCGGGTTCCGAAAAATGCGCCCACTACAGTGGTCAGAACCACCGGCAGCACGTGTCCGATGAACAGGTGCGGGATGTAGGCAACTGGACACCAGAGATCGACGAGAACCCAGACGCACGCGCCCACCGCCGCGCCCATCGCAGCCCCCGCCGCGGTCGGGTGCGCGGGCGAGGTGCCACGCCGGGACAGGAGAACGGCGAGCAGCGGCGCCGGCGCGAGCAGCACTCCGAGCCACAGGCACCGGAAGCCGCGACGCTCGGCCCAGCTTGCCATCATGCCGGGGAACTGCGCGCTCGGGCCGATCTTCAGGAGCAACAACGCAACCGGGGCTGCCACGGTGAGCACCAGGAGGGATGCTCGCCGGCGGCCCAGCATCGACCTTCCCCGGCTGAACGCGAGGACGCCTGCCACGAACGCCGCACACGCTGCGCCGCCTGCAGTTTCGAGAACGAGCACGTCGGGTCGCGGGTCTTGCCTCAGTCCGCCCTTCCAGAAGAACAGAACGAGCGGCACGACGCCCCCGAAGAGCGTCAGCGCGGCATTCCGCACTTGCTGCTGCCGGCGGGTCCGCGACGGCTCGCCTTCGACCGCGGCCAGGACACGCCGCCGCAAGTCGGCCGGCGGGCACGACAACGGGGGAGAAGGTTCCGAATGGCCGGTCATGGTGTGGAGCAGGGCGTTCGCGCGCGACCGAGCGGGGGGCTCATTCATCACTACGAGAAAGTCCCCCCGGCGTTTCGCAGGGCGCGTGGGGTTCTTGCGATTCCTCCGATTTCGTTCCGAAAAGGGCTTCGACCACTGTCTGAAGCGCGACATAGGCGCGGTGAGCGCGCAGCTTGACTGCGTTGACGGTGACACCGAGGAGCTCGGCGGCTTCCACGTGCGATAGTCCGTCCATTCGCAAGAGCTCGAACGCGACCCGCTGAGACTCCGGGAGCCGCCGGAGCTCTTCGGAGAGGCGGGCTGCGAGCTGCTGCGCCTCCACTGCTTGCTCCGCGGTCTCCGTGGAGACGGGGTCCGGCGCCTCCGCGTCACACACGGTCCCGAGCTCCCGGCGAGTGTGGCGTACACGATCGATGAAGAGCCGCCGGGCGATGGTGAACGCCCACGGCAGCACCAGGCTACCGGCGACGAACGAGCCGCGGGCGCGGTGCATCTGCAAGAGCGTCTGCTGGACGAGGTCTTCGGCTGCCCCCGCGTCCCTCGTCTGCCTCAGGAGATAGGTGTAGAGCCGCGGCGCGATCGCGTCGTAGACGTTCGCGAACGCGAGATCGTCGCCCGCCGCGTACCGCTCCATCGCGGCGTCGGCGCTCGTGTATCCCGGCGCCGCCGAGCGGCTCCGGGCCGAGCTGGGGCGATCTCCCATGGTCCTCCGGCAGACGAGTAACGGAGGCTCCTGGCCATGGCAATGGTCAGATTTACGTCACGGTGCGGCCCCCTCGCCGCACCGAGGAAGCTCCCAATGGCTAGAAGCAGTTCGAGCCGACAGCCTCGGCGTCGACGATGCACATCTCGCCGAGCAATGTCTGGTTGGTGAACCGGAGCGGAGTGTCGTGGTCGTTCACCACGTCGCACTTCCACTCGACCTTGTCGCCTGGCGAGAGATCCAGGATTCCGCTCCACCCGCCCTCCTTGACCGGGATGTTCGGCGCGGGGTTCGTGACCAGGCTGCTGTACTCGAGCAGGAGCGGTTCGTCCCACTTGTCCGCGTCGTAGATCACGTCGCGCTGATCGCCCCGGATGCGCGTCGCAGTGAAACGCGTGTTGTTCGCGTGACGGTGGCCGTACATCCACAGGAGACGACCGTCGTTGTCGACGTTGCAAGTGTACGGGCCGAGCGTCTGGGAGGCGTGGGGCGGGACCATGAAGGTGACGTCACCGGTCTCGAACCACTCCGTCGCCGGCTGGGTGACCTGGTCCGCGTCGCGGTACCAGAAGTTGATCCACGCTTCCCGGAGCGCGGGCTTGTCCGTCGTGTTGATCGCGTGAAAGCTCGCGTCCAGCGTGGCGTGCGCCGAGAGCGGCAGCCCGACGCCCTGATCCTCCGGCGCGATGACGCCGCCCGTCGGGTAATCCTCCGAGAGGTTCGCGGTGCCGATGCGGCGTCCCGCGATGATGTCCGTCCCGTTCGCGGCGGTGATGATGATGTGGTGTGCCGAGGGCCGCAGCCGGTACTGCCGGTAGAAGAAGAAGATGTCGCTGTCGTTGGCCGACACTTCGGGGAAGTCGGTCGTCTTCTCCTCGCCGGGGGCGAGCATGTACGCTTCGTCGGGGTTGTCGTAGTCGTCGGGGCCGACGTGGAGCTGGAAGCCCTTGTCCGGCGGCGGCGGCAGGATGCACTGATCGTCTCCGACAAACCCGGTGGACAGACCGCATTCGTCGAGCGCGAGGCCGTGCTTGCCGCCGTCGCTTCCGCCGTAGACGTCGTTGCCGGCGTCGGCCTTGGCGTGCGTCGTATGCGTGTTCGTGGCGGCCTTGTCGGAGCCGCATCCGACGGCTCCCGCGACAGCGAGGGCGATAATTTCGAGTGAGTATTTCATGGCTTCCGTCTCTGGTACCGATCGGTACACTCGCCGTGGACCCCGCCGGTGTCAAGGCACCGGGCAACTGGGTGTAGGACGGTTCGCCGATGCCCTCTCTGCCATTCGAATGCCCGCCAGCGTCACCCCTGGGCGGTTCCTGGCGCTGCCAGGGACTTGTATTGATATGCGCGCTTTCGACAGCGTGCGCTGCGCCCGCTTCCGGCGCCGCGTCTCCCGCCCCCGAGGCCGCCCGGACGAGCGCCGCCCCGCTCGAGTCGCGCTGGGAATCGCTGCTCGATCGCGGACACCCCCTGGTCGGACGGATCTGGGACGTCGGCCGTCAACGTTTCATCGAGGCGACGGTGCTCGCCGAGCAGGTCCGGCGTTCGCGCTTCGTTGCGATCGGCGAGCAGCATGACAACGTCGATCATCATCGACTGGAAGCGCTGTTGCTCGATGCCGTCAGCGATACGCGCCACCCTGCCGTCGTGTTCGAGATGCTCGACATCGAGAAGCAATCCGCTGTAGACGCCGCAGCGACCGCGAGCCCCGGCGACCCCGACGCCCTCGCCGACGCGGTGGACTGGCGTCGCTCGGGCTGGCCGCCGTTCTCGCTCTACCGTCCGATCTTCGCGGTGGCGGCGACCCGAAGGCTGTCAGTGGTGGCCGGCGGGGTCGATCGCTTCGCCGCTCATCGCATCGCTCACGCCGGCCTGTCGGCGCTCCCTCCCGAGATGGTGCGCCGGTTCGGTCTCTCCCTGCCGCTGGACGCGAACGCCGAGCGCGGGCTCCGCGACGAGATGCGCGACGCGCATTGCGGGATGCTCCCGGAGTCGATGCTCGACGCGATGGCGCTCATCCAGCGCGTGCGCGACGCGGAGCTGGCGCTCGAGGTTTCGTCTTCCGACGCCGGGCAGGGCGCGGTGCTCATCGCCGGAAATGGGCACGTCCGCAACGATCGCGGAGCGCCGCGTACGTTCGCACGAGGGACCGGGGAGTCGCTTCTCTCCGTCGCGCTGATCGAGGTTCGCGGCGAATGGACGGAGCCGAGGGCGTACGCCGCCGAGTTCGCCGCGAACACACTGCCGTTCGACTACGTGTGGTTCACGCCGCGCGCGAGCGACGAGGACCACTGCGCCGAGCTACGCGCCAAGCCGTGAACGTGCGAAGGAAGCGTTACTTCCCTGCCGCGGGCTTTCCAGCGCACACGCTCTCCGGGATCTCTTTCGTCACGGCGGGAATGCTCTTCAGGTATGCGGCAATGGCCGTCGCCTGATCCAGGGTCATCCCCTGGGCGGCGAACTTCGGCATGGTCGTACAGAGCGCAGCGCTGTCGTCGTCGATGCCGTTCAGGATGGCATTGACGATCTGATCCGTCGTCCAGTCCCCGATTCCCGTGGCCGAGTCAGGCGTCAGGTTCGCGGGATACGCCGTGGTGCCCGGCTGCGGATTGGTGTCGCCTGCGAGGTTCGCGCCGTGACACATGGTGCACTTGTTGGCCGTCACTGCCTGCTGCCCCTGCTCGACCTGGCCGCCGCTGCTGTCGCTGCCGCATGCGGGAAGAGAAGCGGCGATGAAGGACGCCGAGAGTGCTCCGGCCAGGGTGATGGTCAATTGCATCAGACGTGACGACATGAATTTTTCCTCCGAGAATTTAAAAAAAGTGAGCGACGAGGGGTGTCTCTCGACGCGAGTGAAGTAGTCTCCACAGTGGTGATTTTCAGGCACGAAAATGACCAGAGACGAATAGAAATAAACGGTAAACGAAGCGTAAAAAGGCTCGAGTGCATCACGCACTCAGTGTGATTTTCTCAGCTCGACGCACACGCGTCGCAATGCCGCCGACCGTGTCGTCGGTTCGTTCAAGACGGCCATCGCATCGAGCGCGACGACGCGATTCTTGCAAATTGCAGCAGCGACTTCTCCGCGAGAAGTCCGTTCGTTCGTTCGGCGATGAAACCTATATTGGGAGCCGACGCCGATGTCAGCCAAAAAAATCGCGAGCCGCGACACATCGGCCATTCAGACGAAGGGCCCTATCCCTCCCTCGACGTCCGCAGTTCAGGAAGAACAGATCACGATCCGCCGCGGAGACCGAAAGCCACGAGAAAAACCGGCGAGACCGGCGCCCGCTGCGCACCCAAAGGATCGGACGCGCAACTCTTGAAGCCAGATGGACCGACACCAGAGTTCGCAAAAAGCTCCCGTTCGCATGGGAGACGCAGCTTCTGCGGCGAAAGAAGCGCAAGGCTCGAGGCTAGCATTGCGCACAAAACGTCCGATGCCGATGTGTCCGCTCGCGGCGCCGCTCAGAGAACTTTGGCGATCGAGTCCGCGACGTAGTCGATGTTCTTCTCGTTCAATGCAGCGACGCAGATGCGGCCGCTGTCGACGATGTAGAGCCCGAACTCCGTGCGCAGCCTTTGCACGCGCGGAAGCTCGAGGCCCGAGTACGAGAACATACCGCGCTGTCGCTCGATGAAGGAGAAATCCCTCTTTATTCCCTTCGCAGCGAGCCGCTGCACGAAGAGCGTGCGCATGCTGCGGATGCGCTCGCGCATGGCGCCCAGCTCCTTCTCCCACGCCGCACGGAGATCAGGCTCCGAGAGCACGAGCGCCACCGTCTGCGCCCCGTGCGAGCTCGGGCTCGAGTAGTTCGTGCGGATCGTTCGCTTGAGCTGCGACGTGACGCGCTTCGTCTCGTCCGCGTCGGCCGTGACGAACGAGATGGCGCCGACGCGCTCGCGATAGAGCGAGAACGACTTCGAGAACGAGCTTGCGACGAGGAACGGCATGTCGGCGCGCACGAAGGCGCGGATCGCCACCGCGTCTTCCTCGATGCCGTCACCGAAGCCCTGATAGGCGAAGTCGACGAAGGGCACGAGCGAGCGCTCGCGGCACACGGCGACGACCTCGTCCCACTGCGCGGCGCTCAGGTCGACGCCCGTCGGGTTGTGGCACGCCGCGTGGAGCAACACGATGCTGCGGGGAGGCAGCGACGCGAGTGCGCTCTTCATGGCGTCGAAGTCCACGCCGTTCGTTGCAGCCGCGTAGTACGGGTACTCCTTCACGGTGAAACCTGCCGACTCGAAGACGGCGCGGTGGTTCTCCCAGCTCGGGCGCGAGATGTAGAGCTCCGCCTCCGGCACGAAGCGACGGAGGAAGTCGGCGCCGAGCTTCAGCGCGCCGGTGCCGCCGAGCGCCTGTGCGGTCGCCACGCGACCCGCCGCGACGAGCGGCGAGCCCTTGCCGAAGAGCAGGGTCTGCACTTCGTTCCTGTAAGTGACCACGCCGTCTATCGGCAGGTACGATTTCGAATCCTCGCGCTCATACCACCGCTTCTCGGCCTCGCGCACCACGGAGAGCACGGGCACCTTGCCGGAGCCGTCCTGATAGACGCCGACGCCGAGGTTCACCTTCGTCGCGCGCGTGTCGGCCTGGAAGGCCTCGGTGAGCCCCAGGATGGGGTCGGCAGGAGCGAGGGGGATCTTGGAAAAGGGTGACGGGCTCATGGGGGTACCTTTGCTGCTTCTTTCGCTCAGGACGCTCAGGACGCGTCCGCTACTGCTTCTTTTCGGCCTCTTCAGCGAGGTGCTTCTGGATCGTTTCCATCGCGGCGGAGGCTGCCGCGTCGATGAGCTCGGTTCCGTGGGCGTCCACCCAGTCGAGCGACGCGACGCGGGCATCGCTCGACCCATTGAACCGCGGCAGGACGTGGCGCGCAAAGAGCTCGTAGGATTCCTTCGTCGCTTCGAACGGCGCCCAGTTGTGCGCCATGTGAAGGAAGGCCCCGAAGTGCCCCTGCTTCGCCTCCAGGCGCTGGAGCTGCGCGATCGCGTCGTCTGGCGTGCCGATGACCGCGCGACCCGACTCCACGAGCCGGTCCACGAGGTCGCCTTCGCCGCCGAGCTCTCCATTTCGCGCCAGCGGGTTCACCTTCAGGAAATACTCCGCCCACTTCTCGAGGCCGTACCGCACGTTCTCGCGGGCCTTCTCGCGCGTCGCCGCGACGTGCATCGGTCCGACGAGACGGAGCGCGGCCGGGTCCATGCGCGCGCCGCGCTTCTCCGCGATGTCGCACGCGATGCGCCAGTTCACGTCGAGCGAGTCGTAGCCGCCCGCGGCCGTGGCCGCGACGCAGAGCATCCCGAGGCCGTACTTGCCCGCGGCGCGGCCGCCCGAGGGCGTCACCGAGCTCGCGACCGCCACTTCCGGCATCGGATGCGTGTACGGCAAGAGCTGGCAGCGGGCGTTGCGGAGGTCGTACCAGTCCGTCTTCTCCGTCACCGTCTCGCCCCGCATGAGCCGGAGGATCACGTCGAGCGCTTGCACCATGCGATCGCGCTGCGTTCGTGGCTCGATGCCGAGCATGTACGCGTCGGACGGGAGGAGCCCCGGCCCCACGCCGAACATCACCCGACCGCGCGTCATGTGGTCGAGCTGGATGATGCGATCGGCGACCATCAGCGGGTTGTGATACGGCAGGCTCACGACCCCGGTGCCGAGCTTGATGCGCTTCGTTCGAGCGGCGGCGGCGGCGATGAACAGCTCGGGTGACGCGATGATCTCGAAGCCGCCGGAGTGGTGCTCACCGATCCAGGCTTCGTCGTAGCCGAGCCGATCGAGGAACTCCACGAGCTCGAGATCCCGATGGATGGCCTCCGTCGGGTCGTCGTCGAGCGCGTG
>CAYUAW010000257.1:0-3229 GCA_964442485.1 uncultured Polyangiaceae bacterium | reverse complement strand
GCGTCGGCCTCGGCAATGATGGTGCCGTTGATATCGACGGGCCCCGTCGAAGCGATGATGAGCGGCCGCGTGCCCCGGATGCTGAGCCTCGCGTTGAGTGGCATCGTCACGCTGTTCACCCACAGCACCGCCGCCTCGCTGCCGTCGGCGAGCTTCACCACCGTCTGCGTGGTCGCGGGCGGCGGATTGAACGTGTCCCACGCCGGCGCCTTCGGGTTCGGGGCGGCGTTGCCGGTGTCGAAGAAGTCGCTGAAGGTCGTGAGGTCGATCAGCTTGTCGGGCACCGCGCCCGCTGCCTCGAGGTTGGACGGATGAAACCCCGCGAGCCCCGCGTCGCCGCACGTCGGAGGGCCGCTGCCGGCGTCGGTCGAGACGAAGCCGCCCTTCCCGCCGCTCCCGCTCCCGCCCTTGCCGCCGGTGCCGGAAGCGCCGCCCGCGCCGCCGCCGCCGCTGCTTGCGTCCATCGTGGTGGTCGCTCCGCCTTTGCCGGAGGCGCCGCCCGACGCGGCGTCGGGGGGCTCGCCTCCGTCGCTCTCGGGGCCGTTCCACGGTGCCGTCTTGTTCGTCACCGGGAGCGCGTGGCTCTTCGAGTCGAGCTCCGACGTGTCTGCGCAGACGAACTGCGTGCAGACCTGCGACGCCAGGCAATCGCCGTCGCCGACGCAGGGGACGCGGCACCGGCTGTCGACCGCGCACTTCAGCGGGGCCTTGCACTCCGAAGAGTACGTGCAGTCGACCTTGTCCTCGTCGAGCTGGCACACGGCGCCGTCCGGGAGGTTCAGGCAGTGCTGCCCCGTCGGGCAGTCGCGGGATTCCTTGCACGCCTGGTGACAGAGGCCGAACGAGCAGAGGAGCGGGTCATTGCAGTCGCTGTTGACGACGCAGGACGACTTCAGCACGCGAGTCGGCGCGCTGCTCGACGAGCACCGCGCAGCCGAAAGAAGGACGCACCCGAGGACGAGCGCACGCAGCGCCTTCATTCGTACGGCCATGGCCGAGCGGTATGAGCAAAGGCGTTCCGCGTCAATATGCCGAGCTACGACCCGGCCCGCGACGTGACGCGGAGCGAGAGAGACGCAAGATGGGCCGTCTGCGTGCCACCGCGTCCGCGGAACGGTGGCTTCCCACAAGAAACCTCGGAGGACGGTCGCACTTCCGGGCATTTGCCGCACGTTACGGTTCTGTGCGGGGAGACATGCCGGCTCTCCGTGGCCGCGCGCTGGGCCCGTGGAGATCGCTCGCCATCGTGAAGTGCTTGCGGCAGAGCTCGATGATCGCGCTCCCGAACGTCGGCTGATGGTCGCCCGACGGTCGGGCGTGACGGGGACGCGCCTCGGCGCCGTAATTTTGCCGGGAACTGCGGGGAAGCGGCGCCAGACCGAAGAGGGCACGCGTGTTGCTGAGGAGGTGGCCGAACCAGTCAGCATCACGGGAGACCATTCGCCATGCCGAGTTCACTCACCGACGAGCGTTCGCTCCGCCCTTTGCATCGCCGCTGGCGCGTGCCGGCTCTGGTGAGCGGGCTGGGACTGCTCGGTTTGCTCGCGGTCGGATGCGGTTCCGATGCCGCTCCTGCCCCCGAGCCAGAGGAGAAGGGCAAGCCGGATCCGCTGACGATCCCGCTCCCGCAAGGGCCCGAGCTCCCTGTGCCGCAGGTCGAGTGCAATACCCCGCTCATTCCTCCGCCGAAGGATCTCAACGTTTGCAGGACGCTCGTGGAGGATCTGATCTTGCCGCCCGTGGTCACCGCTCAGCCGAGCTGCACCGTGAGCGGGCTCGAATGCGCGTTCCTTCCGCATTGCTGCGTGCCGGGCGTGTGCTTGACGTTCCCGGAGTGCGTCACGACGAAGCAGGTCGCCGAAGGCGCGAAGATCCTGGCTCACGCGGGCGAAGTTTACTGTGGCCCCCAGGAGATCACTCCGGAGCACTTCATGGAGGACGTCGAAAATGATCGCTTCCCGGATCCGGTGACCCTCTCCACCGGAGGACTCAACAGCGTCCTCTACACCGTCGCCGGCAGCTACGTCGACATGCTGGAGTGCAAGGGTCAACCGCTCTCCGACACGGTCCGAGCCGCAGCGGCGGCGGTGATGTCGCTTCCGGGTTTCAGCGGGCTGTTCGGTGACTCCGAGCTGGATCGTGCCCACATACTACCGAAGCGCGACTCGGGTGTGCTGAATCTCCCGAGGGACGGCTACAACGCGATCACCCTCGATTCCCTGATCATCTTGCAGGACAACCTCTACGACGCCCTCGCGTCGGGGAAGGTCTCGTTCGACCGCGTCATGCAGGGGCGTGCCACCTGGGACGAGACGGAAGCATTTTTCACGATCATGCACGAGCTCGTCCACGTCCGGCAGTACCGCGAGCTCGGGCGTGAACAGTTCCTGAACGGCTACCTGCGCGACGCACTCGTCAACGGCTACGCCGGCGTCGCGTTCGAGCTGGAAGCCTATACGGTGTCGGGTCACTGCGAGAGCTGGCTCGAGACCACGTTTCCGGGGAAGGACCTTGGCTGCTGGCGGTTTGCCTTCTCGAAGTCCGGTCCGGTCCCCGGCTACCATTGCGTCTCGGTGAACGAGGGCTCCGACCCCGACAGCTGGAGCGACAATTACTTCTGCACCGTCGGCGACGAGGGCATGCAGTGGAGCTCGGTCGGGGCGATTCCCGGCATGCAGTGCGTGCAGGTCTCCGAGGCCTCGGATCCACATACCTGGGATGATAATTATCTCTGCTTCCCTGGCAGCCAGTACACGGCGGGTGTGTCGTGGACTTCCACCGGAGCAGATTCGACGAAGGCCTGTGTTGGGTGGAACGAGGACTCCGACCCCGACACGTGGGCCGACAACTTCCTTTGCTACGACCCCAGGCCGCGGTTCGCCTTCTCCGGGCACAATCAAATCCCGGGATACAACTGCGTGTCGGTGAACGAGGCGTCGGATCCGGACTCCTGGGCGGACAACTACTTCTGCTCGGCCGACGACGAAGGCATGCAGTGGAGCTCGACGGGACCCATCCCGGGTCTGCCCTGCGTTCAGATCTCGGAGGCCTCCGATCCCAACGCCTGGGGCGACAACTACCTCTGCTTCGGCTCGAACCAGTACCTCTACAACATGGAATGGAGCTCGACGGGACCGGTCCTGGGCAAGACGTGCGTGGCCTGGGTCGAGGATTCCGATCCGGACACGTGGCAAGACAACTACCTCTGCTACTAGCAACGGGGGGCCTT
>CAYUAW010000256.1:2043-10859 GCA_964442485.1 uncultured Polyangiaceae bacterium | reverse complement strand
AGGCACTACTCCGCTGTCGCCATTTCCCGACCCTGCCCGTGGGCCAGCTCCGGGTCCGACTGCCGGTCGGCGGGCGAGCCCGCGGGCACGGCGAAGCGGTGGCACGCAAACAGAACGCCGGCCACGATGAGATAAGCGACGACGACGCCGGGGTTCTGGACGCGTGCGAGATCCACCTCCTCGCCGTGCATCAAACCGAACGAGGTGAGGATGGCTCCCGCGGCGGCGAAGGCCGACGCCTTCGAGAAGTCACGCTCGACGATGTAGGTGGTCACCGAGCCGAGGATGACGCCCGAGAGGATCGAGCCGGCTCCGAGCACGGCGAGACCGCCATACATGATGCCGACCTGCTTCATGGAGGCCATCATCTCCGGCGTGATGTGGTGAATGCCGCTGACCGCACCGAGGCTGTTGTCGATCTGGAGCTTGCCCCACGCGGCGATTGAAGGAACCAGGGCGACCACGATGGCCGGCGCGTGCTTGTGCGGGCTCTCCTGGAAGGCCTGAGAGCCGATGAGCATCCCGATGTAGAGCAGGATGGGCGAGATGGCGACGACGGGAATCACGGCAGTCATGAGCGAGATCACACCGAACCAGGAGAGAAGGATCACCATGATCCCCGTCGCCGCCGAGTAACCGATGCGGCCGCCCATCGCCTTCCACCCGGGGTGGCCGATGTAGACCGCGTTGATGTAGGGGTTCCCCATCAGGCACCCGATGAGGCTCACGACGCCGTCGGCGGTGAGCACGCGAGTGGTGGGGTACTCGTCGCCGGCCGCCGACGCACTGACGACGTTGTCCATCGCCTCGACGAGGTCGTAGATGCCGAAGGGGATGGCGGTGACGAGGATTGTCTTCAGGAACGACCAGTGCAGGCCCCCGAGCACGAGCCCGAGCACGGGGTGCGGGACGGCGAAGCCGAAGGTCTGGAAGGACGCCTTCACGCCCTCGGCGCTCATTCCGCCGAAGTTGAAACCGAAGAGGTTCGACCCCCAGGCGATGAGTGTCCCGGCCGCGATCGCCACCAGACCGGCCGGCACGCCGCCGTACTTCACTCCGCCGAACCAGCTGACGAGGATGATCGCGAAACACACGATGCCGATCGTCGGCGTCATGAACATCTCGAGCGCAGGCTTCATCGAGATGAACGTGATGGACACGCCGGCGAGCGCCCCGAGCAGCGCCGCCTTCGGTGTGATCCGCCGCACGATGGGAGCCAGGAACCCGCCCGCCATGAGCACGAAGCTCTGGATGAAGACCCAGGTCAGGCCCGCCTGCCACCCCTTCATCGGGTCTCCCGTGGCGAGCTTGACCGGCAACATGATCACGAGAGTGACGATGAACATGTGCGGCACGCTGATGCCCGAGGGCAGCGCGCACACATCCGCACGGCCCGTCTTCTTCGCCAGGCGATAGGCCAGCCACGCGTAGTACATCGTGCTCATGCACATCATGAGCCCGGCCGCTGGGAGGATGCGCCCGAACACCAGGTCTGCCGGCATCTGCAAGACGAACCGCAGCAGGCCGGTGAGGGTCAGCAGGTTGACTAGAATGTTCGTGCCGAAGCCGAAGAATGCGTTCCAGTCACCTGGAACCCAGAGCTTGGGCTTGAACCCGGCGGGAGGGGGAGACGACGGTATGAGAGAGGTCATAGCGGGTGCTCCGATGCGCGGTATGCGGCGAGGTCGCGCGGTGTTGCGGTTTCTTGCAGTATCTACGACCCCGAGCCACACAATGCGTCGAACGTTATTCGTGCATGCGACGCCTGTGTTTCGAGTCTGATCTGGTCGGCGTTCGCTCGTGACTTGGTGCGAGGTCAACCGACACGTTCGCCAAAGATGAGCTCGCTGACTAGCGCCAATGCGCGAGCGATGTGCTGCTCAAATCAGCGCGCTCGGCGCTTCGCCGTCGCGCTGTGCGTCGCGCGTGCCCGCCGTCAGAGCGTCTCGAAGAGCGCGACGATCTCCTCGGCGAAAGCCGCTGCTGCGACGGGCAGAACGCGACCTCGACGGCTCGCGAGCTCGAGCCGCGTATCCACGAGCACCGGATCCGATAGAGGAATGGGCACCATCCCGGATACGTCGGCCTGGTGCCCGATGTGGAACGAGAAGCACACCCCTTGCCGGGTTCGCGCGAAGATCTTCGTCGTCTCCACCGAGTTCGAGACGAGAGCCGGCTCGAGTGTGATCGAGGCGCGTCGCAGCGCGGCGTCGAGGAACGCGCGCGCCGCAAGCGTCTCGTCGGGCATGGCAATCGGGTAAGCGACGCAGTCGTGGAGACGGACGGTCTTTCGCGTCGAGAGCGGGTGGTCCGGTGAAACCAGCGCGCATAGAGGCTGCGCCGCGGAAGCCATCACATCGATGCCGCGGTCCCGTATCGGCGCGTGCGTGAAGATCAGGTCGACCGCGTCCTGGAGCAGCAGCTTCTGCAAGCGCTCGGGGCCGTCGACGGTCACCGAGAACGCGACCCCCGGATGCCTGCCCTGATAGTCGGCGATGGCGTCGGGCAAGAGCCGCGTCGTCACCGACTCGGCCACGGCAACCCGCACATGACCGCGCGCAAGGCCGCGGAGGCCGTCGATCTGCGCTTCGAGCTGTCGCAGCTCCTTCAGCGACCTGCGCACGAACACCAGGAACAGCTCACCGGCTGCGGTCGCCCGGACGCCGCGCGGCAGACGCTCGAACAGCGGGAACCCGATCTCGTCCTCCAGATCCAGGATGCGGCGGTTCACCGCCGAGGAGGCGACGTGCAACGCCTCGGCGGCCTTGCGGATGGAACCGTGGTGAGCCACCGCGTCGACGTACGCGAACATGGTCGGCGGCTCGAAATGCGACCGGCGCGGCTCCGGCGTGGTCGAGCCCTTCGCTGGTTTCCTGCTGCCTTTCGAGGACACGCGGGGTGAACGATACCCCGGGCACTTTCGCACCGACACCCCTTGCTGCCCGGAGGGGCGATGCTCGCCATAGGTGATATCGTCGTGTGATGCTCACCCTCCCCTCGCGCCGACGGCGCACCGGAGACGGTTCCGCCGCTGGCAGTGTAGGCCGCGCCGGGCGTGCAGGGCTCGTTCTGTACGGCGCCGTCGCCCTCTGTGGATGCACCGGAGAGATCAACGACGCGAAACATGCCGCCGGGGGTGCGAGTGGAAGCTCCGGAGGCTCTAGCGGAAGCGCGGGCGCCTCGTCCGGCGGCGCTGGCGGCTCGAGCGGTTCGGCGAACGGTTCCGGTGGCGACGCGAGCGGCGGCTCGGACGGAACCGCTGGCTCGAGCGGAGCCGGCGGCACGTCGGGTTCGGCCGGCGGCTCCTCGAGCGCCGCGGGCGGATCGGGACGCTCGACCACGGGGAGTGGAGGCAGCGGAACGTCGGACGCCGGCACGGACGCAAGCACGGCCGACCCCTGTGGCAACGCGCTCTTCTGCGAGAAGTTCGACGACTACGCGGGCGTCACGAGCATCGACGACAAGCAGAAGCTCGGCCCCTGGCACGCTGCGCTCCTGACGGGAGCCACGATGGGACTCGATGGAACGCACCGTGTGTCCGGCTCCATGGCCCTCCACGTGCACATCGACCAGACGGTGACAGCCGGCGGACGCCTCTTCGCGGACGGCGCCCAGCCCATCTTCGCGAGCAAGCCCACGCACGTGTACGGCCGCCTGATGATGTACATCGACCCCAACGGCACGAGCGAGCACTGGACCTTCTTCGGTGTGAACGGCAATGCCGAGCCGAGCTCACCGGCAGTCGGCCGCAACGCGCAGTACATCATGAGCTCGCTGCCCCGGAACGGTGTCAACACGTACAGCTTCGTGTACGGGCTCCAGAGCACTACAAGCGACCCCTACCATGACTGCTCGTCGCAGAGCAGCACCGCGATGCCCTCGACGTGGGCGTGCGTCTCGTTCGAGATGGACTCGGTGGCGCGCAAGCTCCGCATGTACAAGGACGGCGCGACCGCGCCGATCCTCTCCGTCGACGATCACGGCAACGGGTGCGTCAAACCGACCGCAGTGGATTCCCCGTGGTACGGCCCTTCCATCACGCAGCTCTTCGTCGGCGCGTGGAGCTTCCACGCGATGAACGCGCCGCTCGATGTGTGGGTCGACGACCTGGCGGTGGACACGAAACCCATCGCGTGCCCGCGGTGAAGGCGTTCTGATTCCCGCGCAAATTCCGGCTACCGGGCCGCTGTCTGCCCAGGGACGCACAGCGTGCGGACGCCTCTGCCCTCGGGCCCCGTCGCGAGCGAGCGCCAGTTCGAGCAGACGACGAGCTCCGGCTTCACTGGCTCGGCGGCCGGCGCACGGCGCGCAATGCGTGCGACGTTGCGTGAGTATATCGTCACGGGGCTCAGGATGAGGATGGGGTTGGAATCCGCCACACTCTTTGGTGCTTCCGTGACGAGCGGCGCGGACGGAGCCGGGGTCACAACCGCCGCGACAGGCGGCGCAGCCGTGTCGTGCGACGCCAGGTAGACGTCGGTACCCAGCGTCGCGCCCCCCAGTCCGCCGAGCACGACGGCCGCGATTGCCTTGATGCGGAACATCGAATCACCTCCAGGTGAGAACGGAAAGACCGCAGTGACAATCTTGGACACGCCGCACGGCGTTCGCAAGTGATGTACGCGCATTCTCGACGACGTTCACGTCGTCGAGATGCGTGTCCCAGCGCAGCGGCGAAGTCCGTTGCCGCGCGCGTCTTGCGTCAGCCTTCGGCCCCGGAGCTCGACTTCGTAGATCGATCTGCGATGAGCGCTTCCGTCGTCAACAGAAGGCCGGCAACGCTTGCGGCGTTTTGCAACGCCGTACGCACGACCTTCGCTGGATCGATGACTCCCATCTCCATCAGATCGCCGTACTGGCCCGACGCGGCGTCATAACCGAAGGAGCCCTTGCCCTCGCGGACCCGTGCAACGACCACGGCGCCTTCTTCGCCGGCGTTCTGCGCGATCTGGCGGAGCGGCTCCTCGATTGCGCGGCGGATGATCGCCACGCCGAACCGCTGCTCTTCGTCCATCTCGAGCTTGTCGAGGGCCTTCTGAGCCCGGATGAGCGCAACTCCGCCGCCCGGAACGATACCCTCCTCGACGGCGGCGCGGGTCGCGTGGAGGGCGTCCTCGACGCGGGCCTTCTTCTCCTTCATCTCGGTCTCGGTGGCGGCTCCCACCTTCACGACGGCGACGCCGCCGACCAGCTTGGCCAGCCGTTCCTGCAGCTTCTCCTTGTCGTACTCCGAGGTGGACGCTTCCATCTGGCTCCGGATCTCGGCGATCCGCCCCTGGATGAGCTCCTTCTTACCCTGACCGCCGATGATCGTCGTGGTGTCCTTGTCGATGGATACGCGCTTCGCACGGCCCAGGTCCTGGAGCGTGACGTTCTCGAGCTTGAGACCGAGCTCGTCCGAGATGACCTGGCCGCCGGTGAGGATCGCGATGTCCTTGAGCATCTCCTTCCGCCGGTCCCCGTAGCCCGGCGCCTTCACCGCCGCGACCTGCAGGGTGCCCCGGAGCCGGTTCACGACGAGTGTTGCGAGCGCCTCGCCCTCCAGGTCTTCCGCGAGGATGAGCAGCGGCTTCTGCTGCTTGGCCACGGCCTCGAGGAGCGGAAGCAGATCCTTCAACCCCGCGATCCGCTTCTCGGTGATCAGGATGTGGACGTCCTCGAGGGCGACCTCGAGCTTCTCCGGGTTCGTGACGAAGTAGGGGGAGAGGAAGCCGCGGTCGAACTGCATGCCCTCCACGACCTCGAGGGTCGTCTCCGCGCTCTGCGCCTCCTCCACGGTGATGACGCCTTCCTTGCCGACCTTCTCCATCGCGTCGGCCAGGAGGACACCGATGGCCTCGTCACCGTTCGCGCTGATGGTGCCGACCTGGGTGATTTCCTTGCGGTCCTTGGTGGCCTTCGATGCCTTCTTCACGGCCTCGACGATGGCCGTCACGGCCTTGTCGATGCCGCGCTTGATCTCCATCGGATTGTGTCCGGCGGCGACCAGCTTCGAGCCCTCCCGGTAGATGGCCTGTGCGAGCACCGTCGCCGTCGTGGTGCCATCCCCCGCCACGTCGGAGGTCTTCGAGGCGACCTCGCGCACCATCTGCGCGCCCATGTTCTCGAAGTGATCCTCGACCTCGATCTCCTTGGCGACGGTCACCCCGTCCTTGGTGATCGTCGGCGATCCGAAGCTCTTCTCGAGGATGACGTTCCGGCCTCGCGGACCGAGCGTCACCTTGACGACGTCAGCCAGTGCATTGACCCCCGCGAGGATCTTCTTGCGAGCAGCGTCCGTGTACAGGATTTCTTTGGCAGACATATCAATACCTCTCATCCATCGAAGTGAAGGCGGCGACCCGAGCGATCCCCGGCGATTGGCGCGTCAACGCTCGATCACCGCGAGGATCTCGTCCTCTCGCATGATCACGTGCTCTTCCCCGCCGAGCTTGATCTCGCTGCCGGCGTACTTCGCCAGGAGCACGGTGTCGCCCGCCTTCACCTCCAGCGGACGCACGCTGCCGTCCTCGAGGACCTTGCCGCTCCCGACGGCGACGACCTTCGCCTCTACCGGCTTTTCCTTGGCGTTGTCGGGAATGATGATCCCGCCCTTCGTCTTGGCCTCTTCCTCGATCCTCTTCAGCACCACACGATCGTGTAACGGGCGCACCTTCATGATCCGGCCTCCTGTCGATCCGTCGTCGGCCGAAAACCGGTCGATGCGAGAATCTGGCGTCAATTGCGGGCCGCGCTCGAGTCTGAAGAACGCAGACAGCGATCCGCGACGATAAGGACGTTCGGTGAACTGTCAACGGAACAAGCCGTGCCGCGCAAAAGATGCGCCGCCGGAGAGACTCAAGTCTTCCAGCGTGAGGCCGTCTCTTTTGCGAGCACTCACCCCTGGAGCGTCATGGACATACCTGGAACCGATTCGAAAATTTGGAGCGAGCTCCTCACCGGGACCGCAAAGGTCGACTTCGAGTTTCTGGCCATCAAGCTCGCGTTCGGACGGCTATCGGCGCAGGTGAAGCGCGATCCGAGCACCCTGCCCTTGGCTGCGGGTGAATTCAGGAACGTGTTCGTCGAAACAGCTCGCTTGCCGATGTCGCAGCGCGACCTCGCGAAGGTCGCCAAATGAGGAGCTCAGCGATGCGTCAAAACCTTCGCAGCACTTCCGAGGCCGCAAAGCTCATCGCATCGGGTCGCAAGCTTCTTCTTGCCGGTGACGAAGGCGTCCTTCGCGGGCTCCCTGCCGGTAACTGGGTCGCGGGAACGATCCCTTACTTCATGGCCGCCGAGGGCGGCGTCTGCGCTCGTGACCGGGTCTTCGTCACGGAGCTTCCCGACTGCGTCGGCGAGGTGACGATGCGTTTCTACGATGGCGACGAGCTCCGCAACGTCTACCGCGACGCCCCGTCGAACGGGCTCACGGTCGTGATCATCCCGGCGGGAACGGCCGTGCATCAGGCCTTCGCCGTCGAAGCGCCGGCCTACCCGGGGTTCGGGACGCGGCCCCTGGTCGGCTGGATCGCGGGTGTGCATCTGGACGAGCTCGGTAGCGCCACCCCGAAGGTGTTCCTCGGGAGCACCGGGGCGGCGTCCACCGACAAGGCGGTCGTCCTGCACATGACCCTCCCCAGGGAAAAGAGCGTCAACATCGGCATCGTCAACCTGTTCAAGCAGGGCGACGGCGATCTGCTTTCGTTCCCGGACACCGGCTTCAAGGTCACGACCGTCCTCGTGAACGACGAGCCGAAGAACCTCGCGGCGTACATCAAGGAACGCTCTCTCGACACCACCCTGCCGTTCGTCGCCGACTACGGCGGTGCATCGATCAACGTCAGCGTGCAGTCCGTCGACCACGACAAGGGCGTGGTCACGCTCTACGCGCCGGTCTTCAGCGGGATCATCTACAAGCACGCCCAGCCGGTCGGTGACTACGTGACGGAGTTCACTGCTCACCTCCCGAAGGACATGAGCAGCGATATGGTCTTCTCGTGCAACTGCATCCTGAACTACCTGTATTCGCACCTCGAAGGTCGGTCGACGGGAGAGGTGACCGGTCCCGTGACGTTCGGAGAGATCGCCTACCAGCTGCTGAACCAGACGCTCGCATACGTGACGCTCATCGACGTCGCATCGTAGGCAGAACGCATCGCGCGACGCCCCGCCCTACGTCGCCATCGACCTTGCTTTTTCGGCGAAATGCGCGCCATGGTATCTGGACCGGTACTTTCGAGCCGGAGCGAAGAGGCCATCGATGGGCGACAAGTCCCCGAAGAACAAGCAGCGCGAGAAGAACCAAAAATCCGCGGCAAAGACGCAGACGAAGACGAACCAGGCCAATCGCCAGGCGTCCTTCGCGACAGCCGCGGGCAAGGACAAGGACAAGAAGAAGTAGACGAGAGGCGGCCGACCGCTTGCTCATCGACGGTGAGTGCCACTGCGGGAACATCGCGCTCGCGCTGAACTGGCCGGGAACGCCACGCGATATCGCCGCGCGAGCGTGCACGTGTTCGTTCTGCGTCCAGCACGGGGGCGTCTGGGTCGCCGATGCGAACGCCGAGCTCGTCGTCACGGTGCGCGATGGAGCCCTGGTATCGAAGTACGAGTTCGGGACTCGCACCGCGACCTTTCATGTGTGCTCGCGCTGCGGCGTCGTACCGTTCGTGACGTCCGACATCGACCATCGTCTGTACGCGGTCGTGAACGTCAACGTCCTCGTACACCTCGACCCGTCATCGGTGCGTCGCTCGTCCGCGACCTTCGACGACGAGGACCTGGAAGCTCGTCTTCTGCGTCGCCGGCGCAACTGGATCGGAAGCGTGCACGTC
>CAYUAW010000256.1:0-1943 GCA_964442485.1 uncultured Polyangiaceae bacterium | reverse complement strand
CGCCCCCTCGTGGCATGTCACGAGGACCGAGCCGCCGGCTCGTTCACACGGAGCAAGGGACATGTCCGATGGGCTATTCACGGTTCAGAGTAGAAAGTCCGTTCCGGAAACGATCGACCGGCTCGCGGAGCTCGTGACCTCGAAGGGGATGACCGTGTTCGCCCGCATCGATCATGCGGCGAACGCTCGCCAGGTGTCGATGGAGCTCCGGCCGACCGAGCTGCTCGTCTTCGGACACCCTCGCGGCGGCACGCCGTTGATGCAGGCACGTCAGACGATCGGCATCGATCTACCGATTCACGCGCTCGCGTGGGAGGACGCGAGCGGGAGCGTCCGGGTGACGTTCAACGACCCCGCGTGGCTTGCGCGGCGCCATGGCCTTCCCGAAGAGACGAACGCAGCCGTCCAGGCGATGAGCGAGGGCATCGCCGCGCTGCAGAAGGCGCTGTCGGGGTAAGCGCCGTTCAGCGAGCTCATGGACGATGGACGCCCGGATCATGTCACGACAGTCGCGCTGCGCGAGGTCCGCTTGCTGGGTGGTCGGCGTGGTGACCGCCGCCTGTGGGCCGAGGCCGTCGTCCGCCAGAACAGCGGGGCAGAGCGCGGCGTCTGCATCGTCTGCGACTCCCGCATCGTCTGCTGCGCCCGGGTCGTCCGCTCCCTCCGCGCCGACGGCGCTGCTCGCGCCGTCTCCCGATCGTTCGCTCTCGCCGGAAGCCTACGTCCTGCAAGGGATGCCCGCGAGCGACCGGCTGTGGACGCAGTACGAGTACACGCGGGCGGCTGCCGTCATCGACGAGCTCGCGAAGCGCGACCCCGGGCTCCTGCCACGCCTCCACAGTGCCGCTTCCGGGGCGATGTTCTCGCGCATCGTCGACCTCGAGAACCTCTCGACGGAGGGCACTCTCCCGCTCGACGCCGGCGTTCCCCTCATGCAAGCGAGCGGCTCCCTGCTTCGCGCCTATCTCGAAGCGCACCACGCGGCCCCGTCGTTCGCCCACGAGATGGCCGCGCTCCAGGCCTTCACCGTCGGCCTGAGCGCGCGCTTCGTCCCCACCGTCCAGGGAGTCCAGGTCCCGGCGGCGGAGCCCGGGAGGTCCAGAGTCGAGCAAGCCAAGGCCCAGATGATCTCGGGGCTCTCATCCATCGTCGACGGGCTTCTCACCTCGCTCGCCGAGCGCGTCACCTTCGACGGTGAGGACCGCGCCGCGATGGCCGCCTCGGCGGGAGGCGACGGCGTCGCCGTCATCCATGCGCTGCCGCACCTGACGCAGATCGAGCTCTGCACCAAGATGCAACGGGTGGCGCTGGGCGAGCCGGTGCAAGACGTGAGGGCCGCTCTTCTTCGCGCCCAGCGGGGCTGTCTCTCGCGCTGAGACCGCTACCGCTCACTGCGGCTGCACGATCAGAAACCGGTTGCCGTCGGGGTCGCGGAAGAAGAACTGCGCGGGGACGGGATCGGGGACCGTCACGTCGAGCGAGAGGAGACCCGTTCTGCGCCTGCCCTGCCGCGCCACCTCGACGTCCACGTCGACTCCCTTCTCCAGCAACGTTCTGTGAATCGACTCGATGTCTGCGGTGGTGATGGCGCAATGGGCCTCGTCACCGCCCTCCGGCGTCCCCTCGCTTCGCGCAACCAGCGCGATCGCAATGGTCGAGCCCGGCGGTGCCACCTCGACCCAGCGACTGCCGTCGCCGTACACGAAGTCCGCGCGCTTCTCGAACCCCAGCTTGTCGAGATAGAACGCGAGCGCCCGGTCCTGGTCGGCGACGGGGACGAACACGGTTGCAACCTGGCCGAACGGAATCTTGCTTGCGGCGACAGCCATCCTTCGCTCCCTTCGTCTGACAGGGAAGGTGTAGCGCCCGGACCTCGTGGCCGCGAGAGGCTCGACCCAGACCGTTCGGCTGGCTGACGGCGAGCAGCACGCCTCACGCCTTGC
>CAYUAW010000255.1:8836-10913 GCA_964442485.1 uncultured Polyangiaceae bacterium | reverse complement strand
CTTGCATCGCGCCTCGCTGGGGTTTCGACGCCACGTATCGGCTCGTGTGGTCGAAAGCGCAAGCGCCACCTGCGCTACTTCCTCTCCAGCAACCCGAACGCCGCATGCTCGGCGTCGTCGCAGACGGCAGCGCGATCGCCGTTCGGCAACGTGATCTCGGCGACCACGACACCGCCGCGCTCGCGCGCCGCGGCGACGGCCGTGGCGAGCGAGGACACCGCGAAGAAGAAGAGCCACTGCGGGTGCAAGTGGGGACGCCCGGCGATGTCCGCGATGGAGCCGATGCTCGGCTCGCCAGGGGCGTACGCGAAGTTCTGGTACGTGCCGAGCTCGCCGAGGTCGAGCCGGTCTCCGAGCGCCCAGCCGAAGAGCTCGACGTGGTTGGAAACGGCGCTGGCGGCGTCCATCGTGTGGAGCTGGTGCCAGGCGACCGCGGTGCCCGGGTTCGCGCTCTGGTCCGTCATGGCGACGATCACGCCGCCGGCGTCGCGGAGCAATGCCCTGTGGCCGTCTCCAGGGGGACCGAGCCGCTCTGCGCCGCGTGCGACCAGACGACGGGTCACTTCTTCCACGCCCCCCGCACCGCTCACGTCGAGATAGCCGAGCCAGTGCGGGGGCGCCCCTCGTGCCGCGGCGGCCGCCGGAAGCTCGACGATGTCCCGTGAGCCCTGGCCCAGGACCGCGTCGTAGAAATCCCGCGCCCGGGCGGTCGCCGTGGTGCGGAGCTCGAACCGGCAGAAGCGTGCGCTCGTCATCGAGTCGGCATGCTACCCGAGAAGCTTCCACGCAGCGCCGGCAGCCGCGCTCGCGGCGAGTGTCCTCGGCAGTCCGAGCTTCAGCCGGAACAGGGCCAGCATCGCGAGCCCGGCGAGCACGGCCGCTGCCGGGTCGAGGCTCGCTAGGGCGGGGACGAGCACGCGCAGGGGGCCCGCGTGGCGCTCGGCGACCTGGTGGAACAGCACGTGCACCGCGAACCACAGTGAAAGGTTCAGGATGACCCCGACGACGGCGGCGGTGATCGACGACAGCGCGGCATGGAGGGAGCGTCGACCCCGAAGCGCTTCTATGTAGGGGCCTCCCAGGAAGATCCACAGGAAACACGGGACGAACGTCACCCAGACCGTCACGACGGAGCCGACGATGCCCGCGACCATGGGGGACAGCCCGCCGGGGTTGCGGTACGCACCCATGAAGCCCACGAACTGCACGACCATGATGAGCGGCCCCGGCGTCGTCTCTGCCAGCCCGAGGCCGTCCAGCATCTCTCCCGGGCGCAGCCATCCAAACGTCTCCACCGCCCGTTGCGCGATGTAAGAGAGGACCGCGTACGCGCCGCCGAAGGTGACCACCGCGGCCTTCGAGAAGAAGGCGCCCTCCTCGACGAAGACCGACCTTCGACCGAACGCGGCGACGAGCGCCGCGAGCGGTAGCGCCCACAGCGCGCCGCAGGTCGCGAGCACGCGCACGGAACGCGACAGCGACGGGCGCGTGTGCGCGAGCTCGCCTGCGGCGGCCATGCTGGCGACGATCGAGGTGGAGTCGCCCGCCGCAGCCGTGCGCGAGGCGTCCGGAAAGGACTCCGGCCTGAAGTGCCGCCCGACGAAGCCGAATGCGCCCGCGCCCAGCACGACAGCCGGGAAGGGGACATCGAAGAAGAAGATGGCGATGAACGCAAGCGCAGCGACGAGCACCATGAGCCGGCTCTTCAGCGCGCGCTTGCCGATGCGCACCACCGCCTCCACCACGACGGCGAGCACTGCGGCCTTCAGCCCGAAGAAGATCGCCGCGACGAGCGGCAGTTCCCGGAAGCTCGCATAGACAGCGCTCAATCCGAGGATGGCGACGAAGCCGGGAAGCACGAAGAGGAGGCCAGCGACGAGGCCGCCCTTCGTCCGATGCATCAGCCAGCCGATGTACGTCGCGAGCTGCTGCGCCTCCGGGCCCGGCAGGAGCATGCAGTAGTTCAGCGCGTGCAGGAACCGCTCCTCGTCGATCCACCGGCGCCGCTCGACGAGCTCGCGGTGCATCAATGCGATCTGACCCGCAGGGCCGCCGAAGGAGAGGAGCCCGATCTTCG
>CAYUAW010000255.1:0-8736 GCA_964442485.1 uncultured Polyangiaceae bacterium | reverse complement strand
ATCGTTCGAGGCATTCCCATGACCATCAGGCTGCTCGCGCTCGCGAGCCTGGTCGCATTCTTCTCGTCGGGTTGCGCCGTGCGTACCGGCGCTTACGTGGGCGCCGCGGCGCCCGTCGGCTACTACGCCGGTCCCGACGTGTACGCGCCGTACGCAGTTCCAGCGTGGCGCGAACCGGTCGTCGTCGGGTATCCGCGCTACTACGCGCCGCGTCCTTACGTTCGCGTCGCTCCTCGTTACTACTACCCAGCGCATCACTACGCCTACCGCGGGACGCGGCGCGGTCGCTGGTGAGTATCGTCGTCGGTGGGCGCGTCGCGCGCGGCGCGTAGCCGCTTCTCGAGGAAGCGCCGCTCTGCGTCGTTCCGCGCCAGTGCAAGGGCGAGCGTGAGGTGGGTTCCGGCGGCGCCTCGTTCCCCGCGGCGGAGCTCGAGCTCGCCCCGCGCGGCCGGGTAGAAGGGGTACGACGCCAGCCGCTCGCGACCGTCGATGGCGTCGAGCGCGGCGAGGCCGCGTTCGGGTCCTTCGGCCTGGCCGACGGCGATCGCGCGGTTCAGCGCGACGACAGGAGAGGGCGCGACGGCCATGAGGCGATCGTAGAGTGACACGATGGCGTGAAAGTCGGTCTCCTCGAGGCTCGGTGCGCTCGCGTGCGTGGCGGCGATCGCGGCCTCGACGTGGTACGCGGAGAGCTCCTCGCCAGACGCGGACCGCTCGAGCAGCGCGAGGCCTTCAGCGAGGCGCCGCGCATCCCAGAGAGCCCTGTCCTGATCGACCAGCGCGTGCAGCTCGCCCTCGGCATCGAGGCGTGCGGGAAGCCGCGCGGCGTGCAGCGACAGGAGCGCTGCGAGCGCGGTCGTGGTGGGCGTGCACGCGGGAGGGTGCTCGAGCAGCAGCGCGACGAGGCGCATCGCCTCTTCGCAGAGCTCGCCCCGGACCGCGGCGGCCGACGCGCCGTGGTAGCCCTCGTTGAAGAGCAGGTAGAGGGCCCGTCGCACCGTCGAGAGACGCGCGACGAACTCCGCGCCGCCGAGATCGAACAGCGTCGTCGCGGTGGAGAGCGTCCGCTTCGCGCGTGAGACGCGCTTCTCCGCTGCCGCCCGCGAGATCAGGAACGCGCTCGCGATCTCCGCCGCTCCGAAGCCGCAGAGGACGTTCAGCACGAGCGCGAGCTGTGCGTCCTCCGGGAGATCCGGGTGACAGCACGAGAACATCATGCGCAGCTGCTCGTCGCGGATGACGTGCGCCGCGAAGGCTTCCTCTATCGCCGGTGCGAGGGTCCACTCCGTCTCGAGCAGGCGCCCCATCTCGGGCGCGAAGGCGCGGGCCGTGCGTTCGCGTCGGACGACGTCGACGGCGCGGTTCTTCGCGGCGGTCATGAGCCACGCCGCGGGGTTCTCCGGCACGCCCCGAAGCTTCCACACCTCGAGCGCTCGACAGAAGGCGTCCTGGACGACGTCCTCTGCGAGCGCCAGGTTCTGCACTCCGAAGATCCGGGTGAGGGCGGCGATCATCCGCCCCGACTCCCGGCGGAAGAAGTGCGCCTCGAGGTCCACGCTCAGCGCTTCGGGGTGTAGCGGAGCCTCACGTTCCCGGAGGAGAACGCCTTCGCCTCGGCGAGCTCGAGCTTCGTGCTCTTCCCGAGGCCGGCGAGGAGCGGCTTGCCCCCTGCCAGGAAGAGCGGAGTGACGATGAAAACGTACTCGTCGATGAGGCCATGCTCGGTGAGCGCCCGGACGATGGAGCCGCTGCCGAACAGCATGATGTCCTTGCCCGGCTCCTCCTTCAGCGCGCGGACCACGCCTGGGTCGAGCTCGCGGATGAGCCGCGAGTTCTTCCAGGTTACGTCCTTGCGCGTCCTGGAGAAGACGATCTTCGTCGCTTCGTTGATCCAGACGCCCATCCGGTGAATGTTCGCCGATTGCCGTCCGGGGGTATGGGGGTCACGCGTGGTGCCCGACGCGTCGACGGCCTTCGGCCAGAAGCTCTCGAACATGTCGTAGGTCACGCGCCCGAAGATCATCGCGCCCGAGCCCGGGGTGCTCGATGCGCCCTCGGCGTCGAGCTCGTCGTCGGGCACGGCCCAGCCGAGGTCACCGCCTGGCCCGGAGAACGCGCCGTCCATCGTCACCCGGTTGAACATCACGATCCGTCGCATGCTGTCTTCTCCTTCTTGCTCTCTGTCACGCCCTCGTCCTCGCGTCACATCGCCATGCTGGCGACGGGCCGCACCTCCACGGCTCCGCCGCCGATGGCGATGGGGCAGCCCTTCGCGATCTCGGCGGCGTGCGACAGGTCACGCGCCTCGACGACGAGGAACCCGAGGACCAGGTCCTTCGCCTCCGCGTACGGGCCGTCGGTGACCGACGTGCCGCTCACGACCACGCCGGTCCGCTCGAGGGGCTGCCCGGGGTTCTTCAGTGACCCCCTCGCCTCCAGCTCGCGGAGCCACACGAGC
This sequence comes from uncultured Polyangiaceae bacterium, assembly GCA_964442485.1. Lineage (GTDB taxonomy): Bacteria > Myxococcota_A > Polyangia > Polyangiales > Polyangiaceae > DASZVB01. The sequence continues at coordinate 6,278 of CAYUAW010000255.1, read as the reverse complement.
CAGCTCTGGAGGCTCCGCTGGGCGTTCTCCGGCGTACCCATGGCCCTCTCGGCTGTCGCTTTGTCGCTTCGAAACAGGAATACGAACTCGCTCATCTTTATCTGCTCCTCGGCTTTCCGTCTCGCGTCGACAGAGGCGTCGTCGCGTTCTCGTAGCCTCGACGTGCGAAGGAGTCGCGTCCGGACATCTTTTTTGCTCCACCTCGGGCAGTGCCGGACCGAACGACGGGTCGAGGGGTCATTTTCGACTTACCTTTCGGGGTGTCAGCTCGACCTCCCACGCCGCTCGTGGACGCGGCGCGGAGCCGGTGCGAGCGTCGCTGGAGTTCACGCCGTTGCCATCGACCGTTCGATAGAGTCGCGGCCGGCACTCTTCGTGGAGGATCCCAGAATGACGACGCCCACTGCAGTAGCAACGACAATCACGGAACACGAGGCACACGAGGTGGAGCGCGCGAACGCGACCGGACGGCAGCCGGTCGTGTTCGTTCACGGGCTCTGGCTCCTGCCGAGCAGCTGGGATCGCTGGGCGAAGGCGTTCGAGGATGCGGGGTACGTCTCCCTCACGCCCGGCTGGCCCGACGATCCCGCGACGGTCGCTGAGGCGAACGCGCACCCCGAGGTCTTCGCGCAGAAGTCCGTGGGCCAGGTGGCCGACCATTTCTCCGAGATCGCGCGGGGCCTGCGGCGAAAACCTGCCGTGATCGGACACTCCTTCGGCGGCTTGATGGCGCAGATCCTGGCGGGGCGAGCCCTCTCCGCGGCCACCGTGGCGGTCGATCCGGCACCGTTTCGCGGCGTGCTCCCGCTTCCCTTCTCCGCGCTGAAGTCGGCGTGGCCGGTCCTCGGCAATCCCGCGAATCGAAGCCGCGCGGTGCCGCTCACGTACGACCAGTTCCGCTATGGCTTCGCCAACGCCGTGAGCGAGGAAGAGGCGAAGCAGCTTTACGAAAACTTCGCCGTACCCGCCGCCGGCAAGCCGCTCTTCCAGGCAGCGACGGCGAATCTGAATCCGTGGACGGAGGCGAAGGTCGATACCGAGAACCCCGAGCGCGGCCCGCTGCTCATCGTGTCCGGCGAGAGGGACCACACCGTACCCCCTGCGATCGCCAGCGCATCCTTCAAGCAGCAGAAGTCGAACCCCGGCGTCACGGAGTTCGTCGAGATGAAGGGTCGCGGCCACGCCCTGACGATCGACAGCGGGTGGCGCGAGGTCGCGGACACGGCGCTCGCATTCGTGAAACGCTTCGTCTAGGGCGAGTCAGCTACGGCGTGACCCCGGTGTCGCGCTCGCAGACGGCGTCGGTGGCGCAGGGTATCGCCTGGCCGTTCGCGGCGCATCCGAGCCAGTCGCGCACCATGACGGGCGTGACGAGGTACCCGTACTGCTTGCTCAGCATCTTCGACGAATCGAGGCTTCGCTTCCGAGCGGCGTAATCGTCGAGGCCCTGCATGGACGCCGCGTGCTCGCTTTCCAGCGTGGAGAGCGACGCGCCGACGACAGCGACCACGCCGGTGGTCGACTCTGCGCGCAGGGCCCGCAAGAAGGCGCCCACGGGATCGTCCCAGTCGGCCGGATGGTGCGTCGTGTCCATCGCGCGGAGCGCCGCGTCGCACAGCGCGGCTCCGGTGCCCGGCGTCGACGATTGCGCGGCCTGGCACGTCGCGGCGGCCTTCTGACAGGTGACGGCGGAGCGGTCGAGCTTCTGCGCCGCGCTCTCCGGCATCTGGTGACAGAAGTCGCCGCTCGGGCAGATGCCGATCTTGATGGTGACCGAGAGCCCGTGCAGGAGCCCGTGACCTGTGCTGAAGTCCCGCGACGGCGAGTAGAGCTGGTCGTACGTGATCTGGAGCGCCAGCGAGCGCACGAGGCTCACCTGGGCTCCTATCCCGGGGCGGAGCAGGGCATCACCCGGATTGGTGGTGTCGATGAGGTAGCCCCCGCGCAGCACCGCCGCCCAATCCGAGGCGGACGTCTCGATGAACCGCCACATCGCTTCGAGCCCGAAGCCGACCTCGAGGCGACCGAAATTCTCGTCGGGTCGCCCGAGACGGAGCTCGGAGTACACGCCGACGTCGAACCGCCCGGGTCGGAAGAGGAGCCCCTCGAGCGGGGACAGCACGAACGTCGGCCATTGACGTGCGGACGTGGTGAACGTGCCCGAGTAGCCGCCGCCGACGAAGAGCTCCGGCCGATACTTCGGAAGGAAAGACTGCACCGGTCGATCCACGACCTGGATGTCGTCGAGGACGCTCGCGGGAGCTGCCGACGGAGCGGGCGTTTGCGAGAGGGCAGGCGGCGCGCCCGCGAGCGCGGCCACGATGACTGCGGCGCGAACGAACGAAGCCCGGTTCGCCACGATCAGTGACCCCCTGGCGGGCAGGTCTTCACGGGGGAAGCGACGGCGGGGGGCGGGGTGCTGCACCGCCGCAGGCTCTCGCTCTCCGGTGAGCCCGCGCAGAGCTGCTCGAGCGGTTCGGGCGTCGGGCTGCACCAGGAGAGCAGCTTGCTGCGCCAGCCCGGGTCGCCCGGCACCGCCACCGGGAGGCCGAGCAAGCTCGTGATCTCGAGGCACCGCTGCCGCGCTTCCTCGGCGCCCGCGAGGAAGAGCTTTCGCTGATCGGGCCTGCGAAACAGGTACCCCGGCAGGCCCGGCACACGATCGTCGCTCCGGTAGATGGAGGTCGTGCGCCAGATCGGCGAGAGAAGATCTGCCGCGCTGCGCGTGGCGGCGAGCGAGTCCTTGGCAGCGGGCTTCGCGCAGACGTTTGCCCAGTCGCCGCTGCAGAGCGCGACCGCATTGCACGCGCCGTCGGGGCAGAGCGACGAAGCATGAGCGTCGTATTCGAGCCGGCACTCGGTGAACTCGGCGAGCCTGCGGCTCTCCGCGAGCCGCGGCGCCCAGTCGATCTCGCTCTCGAGCACGCCGCCCGTGGAGACGTCGATGTAGCGCACGAGAACGTCGAGGCCGCTCTTGCGCTCGGACGCCTCCGCCATCACCGAGGGAGCGCTCGAGACGACGAGGAGCCGCTCCGCGCCGCGGCGCACCGCCGCCGCGATGGGCAGCTCGGAGCGAATGCCGCCGTCGAGATACGAGAAATTGCCTTCCTCCTTCGGCTCGGAGGGCAGATGAGGTTCGGGGCGCACGATGACGGGCAGGGCGGCCGACGCCACCGCCGCATTCGCGACGTCGGCGGGGGTCGTGAGCTCCGCCGGATCCTGATCGCTGAACGTGTCGTAGCGGCCGGTACGAAAGTCCACAACGTTCAGCATGAGCTCCGAGCGATTCGTCAGGGTGTCGTCGTGCACGCCTGACTTGAGCAGCTGCTTCAGGCCGTCGAACTCGAGCAGCGACAGCTGACTGCCGCTCGCGAGGTCGCCGATGCTGCCGTCGACGGTGCAGTACAGATCTCCTGCGGGCGAACAGACGAACCAGCGCTGGAAGAGCTCGAGCCGCTCCGCGCGCTGAGCCTCGCACTCTGCGACGTTGTAGATGTCGACGGCCGTCGAGACCATCGCTCCGGTGCTGGTGCCCGACATCATGTCGAACCGTGCCGGCACCCCGAGCTTCTGGCAGACCGGGTCGAGCGAGCACTCGTGCTCGATGTTCAGCGTCACCCACACCGCGCCGGCGCTGAAGATCCCGGTGGAGGCGCCGCCCTTCACCACGAGCCCGATCGTCGGCCGGTCGACGCTACGCTGCCAGCGCCGGCTCACCAGGTAGGCGGCGGCCTTGCCGAACGCCGTCGCTGCTGCGACGTCCGTCTCGGCGAGCGGCAGCACCCCCTCGTCGACCAGCAGCGCGGCTCCCTCCACCGCCCTTTGCAGTGCGAGCCGGTAGCGGATCGTGTCGGAAAGCACTTCGACGGCGGCGTCGTTGCGCGTCGCGCCGCTGCAGAGCGCGCCCTGGGCCTCGGCCGGGAGGGTCGTGAACCCGGCGATGCTCTCGGTGAGGTTGGCCTGGGCCTTCATGGGGGGATGCTCGTCTGCACCGCCCGCTGGCGCGGCGAGGCTCGCCGGTGCCGTCGCACAAGCGACGTGGGCCGTCTTTCCATGGTCGCAGAGCCACTGTTGAACGCTCGCGGAGAACCACGCCGCGTTCGATGCCCCGGCCTGATTCGTGCGGGCATCCCGGGTGAGCCAGCCCGCGACGCGGGCGCCGGAGCCCGATTGCCCGAAGTAGCCGTCGATCAGCTCCTGCTCGATGCGACGCTCCACCTTTTCCTTCCGGAGCGCTTCCGGGGGGTGCGCCGGGTCGCCGTCGCCGGTTTCGATGAGCCCGTCGTTGAACTTCTGCACGAGCACGCTGGTACGAAGGCACCCCGAAACCGCGGAGGCGGCGCCCGCGGCGACGACCCAGACCGCCGCTCTCCTCGACCAGACAAAAGCAAGAGCGGACCGCGGTGCCGACCAGAGTCGTGGAAGCCCCATCTTGCCCAAGACCCGTAGCGCACCGCGCTTCCCACCGTCCACAGTTAAACTCCCTGGCGGGCGGGACGGTGGCGGACTTCACTTGCCGTCGTGGAAGATGATGCCCGCGGTCAGCCTTCTCCCGGAGCGGATACGGCTCACTCCGTGGCGGAGATTCACCCGATAGACGCCTCGAGTGCCGTGCACGGGACGATGTCGTACCGCAAAGACCACTGCGTCGCCCTGACGGAGCGGCACCACGAGCGGTCGCGATTGCATGCGTGGCCGCTGCTCGGTCATCACGAACTCCCCGCCGGTGAAGTCGCGCTCCGGCTCCGACAGCAGGATGGCGACCTGTAGCGGGAAGACGTGCTCGCCGTAGACGTCCTGATGGAGGCAATTGTAGTCGCCCTCCGCATAGCGGAGAAGAAGCGGCGTCGGGCGTGTCTGGCCCGCTTCGTGGCACTGCTCGAGGTAGCGCGCATGCGACCGCGGGTACTCGGCCGCGCCGAGCGCCGTGGCCCAGCGGTTCGCCGAGGTCAGGAGCCGCGGATAGAGCTTCGTGCGAAGGGTCGCGATCGGTTCGGGAAGCGGATAAGCGAAGTACCTATACTCGCCGCGGCCGTACCCGTGGCGGCTCATCACGACCGTGCTGCGGAAGAGCGCGTCGTCGTCGTAAGCAGCTGCGAGGCGCGCGCACTCCGTGGGCGTGAGCAGGGACCGTGCGATGGCGGCGCCGTCCGCGTCGAGAGCGCTCGCAACGGCGTCCCAGTCGACGGCCGCGACGCGAGCGTCGAGGTACTTCCAGGACGTCCTCGCCACGCTACGCGCCCGAAGCGAGCGCCTGGGCGACGCGCGAGCTCGCGTTGCCTTCGAGTCGGGCGAGCAGCGGGACGCGTTCTCCCTTCGCGGCCTTCCGGAAGCTTCGCGGAGAGACGCCCGCGGCCCGGTGAAAGGTGCGCACGAAATTGGAGAGATCCCCGAAGCCCACCTCGAAGGCGATTTCGGTGATGGAGCGCTCGCCGTCCGCCAGCAAGCGCGCCGCGCGACGAAGCCGTGAGCGCACCAGGTACTGATGCGGCGTCACGCCGACGATCTTCGAGAAGAGCCGCAGAAAGTGGAAGGGGCTGAGGCCGACCCCGCTGGCCGTGCTCGTGAGATCGACGGGCTCGTGCGAGTGCTCGTCCAGGTAGAGCGCTGCCTCGATGGCGCGACCCCGGTCGCGCACGCCCGCGCGCTCCGGGCGCCACACGCGGTCGCCGACGAGCCGGAGGAACCGCGTGGTGATGAGCACCCCCGCTTCGTCCAGGCCGACGTCGGTGCTGCCGTTCGCCGCGGCCTGACCGAGCTCGCAAAGCACCATGAGCTCGGGCACCGGCGGCAGTGATCCGGCCCGGAATACCTCGCCCTTCGCGCCGAGCGCGTCGAGGGCGCGCGCCGTGAGATGGAACGACAGGCACTCGTCGCCCCCCCCGTGGTCGTGGGTACACACGTACTCGTCGCCGGGGTGCCCGAGCATGATCGAACCCGCGACGAGCTCGAAGGCCCTGCCGACGGCGTGATATCCGAAGCTGCCGCGCCGCACGTAAGAGATGGAGAAGGCGGAGTGCGCCTCGGGGAAGGGTGCGTCATCGGGCCCTGCGGTACAGACGTAGTCGAGGACGCGCAGTGACCCCGACTCGAGCAACGTAGTGGCCGCCATCGCGGCGATATCATAGCAGCCCGCGGCGCCCCCTTCGTGCGCGTCTAACGTGCTCGGCCGTCGCCGTTCGACGCTTCGCGGCTGCGCGTTTCGCCGGCTTCGGGGTCGCGCGCTTCGCGGTTTTCGGACGTCGAAGCTTCGCGGGCTTGCCGTTCTTCGCGGGCTT
>CAYUAW010000254.1:0-10939 GCA_964442485.1 uncultured Polyangiaceae bacterium | reverse complement strand
ATGCCCATCACCCAGCCGGCGCGGAAGCCCATCACGCAGCTTGCGCGGCAACAATCTGGGATGCCGCCTCAGGTAAACCTCTCACCACACTCGAGGGTCACACGAGCATTGTGACCAGCGCGACGCTAAGCCCCGACGGTTCTCGCATCCTGACCGCCTCCGCCGACAACACCGCGCGCATCTGGGAAGCCGCCTCCGGCAAACCTCTCGCCACACTCGAGGGTCACACGAGCATTGTGACCTGCGCGGCGTTCAGCCCCGACGGTTCTCGCATCCTGACAGCTGCAGCCGACAACACCGCACGCATCTGGGACGCCGCCTCCGGCAAACCTCTCGCCATCCTCCAAGGTCACACCGGCATGCTGACCAGCGCGGCGTTCAGCCCCGACGGGGCTAGTATCCTCACCGCCTCCGACGACGCCACCGCGCGCCTCTGGGACGCCCGCTCCGGCAAACCTCTCGTCATCTTTCAGGGTCACACAAAGGCCCTCACCAGCGCAGCGTTCAGCTCCGATGGGACTCGCGTCCTTACCGCTTCCGACGACACCACCGCGCGCGTGTGGCTCCTCCTGCGCGCGAATGTCCCGGCACCTTCCTGGTTCGCTGATCTCCTCGACGCTGCCGCGACGAAGCATTTCGACGAAGACGGCGACCTCCGAGACTACGAATGGGAAGAATGGCAACGACTGCGGTCACGAGTCCGCGCATCCGTACTCGCGGACCGCACGCGCTACGGGGCCATCGGCCGCTGGTTCTTCGGAGACAGTCCGGCAAGATAGAGCAGGATGAAATTGCAGGTGCAGTGACATTGTGACCGGCGCTCGCCAGAGGGACGCCGGCACGCCGCGTCGTGAGCCCGCTCGGGGCCGAAACAATCCGGACAGGAACGAATCCGCGACGAGTCTACTTCAGAGCGGTCGCGGCCTCGATGAGGGTGCTCACGCGCACGGATGCATGATCATCGATCTCTGCGCCCGAGCTGCCATCTCGACGGTATCTCCTCGCCCGACTCCGTCGTGACGTGAGGGCGGGTCCGCCATGACACTGCGGGAATGGCGGACGACGTGAAGGACGAGCTGAGGGCGTTGGTGTTGCGGGCACGGCAGCGCTGAGATCCCGCTGCCCCACGAAATCGTCTGAACCCTCCGTCGCCCGTGACCGGATCCGCCTCGGCGTCAAGACGGGGCCCGGCGAGGTCTTACTCTCGACGAGCGCGCGGTGTGCTCGTGCTGGCGGCCGCTGAACGCGGCGAGCGTGAAGTGCGAGTGGCGATGCGAGGCGGAGCCGTGAATGCCGAGCGGCCTCGCTCGGCATGACTAAGCAGACTGCTTTTGCGTCACGGTCATTTCGAACTCTTCGAGTGTGAGCCCGAATCGAGCAAATATCGCTGCCGCCCGCTCACGTGCCGCGCTTAGAGCGTCCTCTTCACTCGCGCGTTGATCCTTGCGAATGAAGTATTCGCGCCCAGCGGCGGACACTGATCTCTCTCGGCAGAGTTCGCGTGGGTTGTTTATGTAGTGTCGCGGCCACGCACCGCGCAGTTCGGCGCGAGGACCGCTTTGCACGAACGTGCCGCAATGAGCAGCGATGGCTTGCGAGCTTTCGGCCCAGAGGTAGTTGAAAATCACCGGTTGTCCTGCGGATACACTCCACAAGTACCCGTGATTGAGCGGCGGCTCAGCGGAGGCTTCTTCATCGAGCACGACAACGAACTCGAAGATCGAGAACAGCACCACGTGTGCGATCAACGGTCCGCCGACGTCGCGCTTGAGAAAGAGCGCGTGGTGCAGCGGCAGATGTTGGACACCGGGGAACGTGACGACGTCACGGGACGGCACGCCGATCGCGCGAGCTGGTTCCGCATGGCCACGCAGGAACTTGAGAGCTGGTGAGCCGGCAGGCAAACGAACGCCCATCGCCCTAGCGTACGAAGCTGCGATCTTTGTCACGCCGCGGAGGGAATCTGGCGTTGTTAGGCTCGCACCGTTCACTAGCGTGACCGTGAACGGACCGCCGGGTTCAGTGGAGGCGCTGAACTCCTCGCGAACAACGTGCACGCGCTTGGACTGCATGCATCGTTGTCGGACAAAGCCGCGCGCTTCATCTTCGGAGACTGCGACCACCTGGAAGGTCAGCCGCGAGAGGCCTTCCGTGTCGGGCGGCTCCTTTACGGGCGGCGCGACGAATTGCGGCGCTAGGCGCGGCGGCCGGCGCGGTGCAATGCTGTACATGGGCCCTTGCTCTTCGTCCTTGAGCGAGAGCTCGGGATGCTTCGTTCGATCGCGCGGGACATCGAGGATTACTGCGAACGGGGCCAATGCTTGAATCAGGGCCTCGTCGACCGCGTTACCAGAATTGCACGCGTTGCACGTCGCGCGCTTGGTGAGCAACTCTCATCTAAGGCAGCATCGCAAACCAGGCAGCTCCACGCGTCGGTCATCCACTCAACCGTGACCTGCACAGCCGCGCAGTGCAACCCGTCGTCGTTGTCCGCCGCACTGCCCCCCGTATTGCCCCCCGAAAGCACGCGGCCCCTCGCGTTTCCCGGCGCGCTTGAGGCATAGAAAAAGGCATTTTCGTGAATGATTCCGTGATTCCGGGTAGCTCGAGGTGCTAGTGGGGTAGGCCGAATCCGCGCGGCGGGAGGTGGCGGCGGCGGTCTGCCGACATATTGCCCCCTCACCAAGCCTACGCCCCGCGCTCCTCGATGGATTGATACTGCGCGGCGATCTGCGGCGTGACGGACGCGCGCACTCTTCCCATGGCCGAGACGAAGCACGCGCGGCCGATGTCCGCCCGCGAACGCAACGCATCCCGGGCGGCTTCGTCGACCAGAAAGCGCAGATCGCTCGAGGAGTAACCGTCGAGCATCGCGGCCAGCGCTCCGAGATCGAGGTCGGGAGCCATCGGGCGGCCCTCCAGGTGCAGGCTCAGCATTTCCCGGCGGGCGTCCACGTCGGGGGGACCGACGTAGACGTGCTTGTCGAGCCTACCCGTTCGCCGGACCGCGGCGTCGATCTTCTCGGGCCGGTTCGTCGCGGCGATCACGAACACGTTGCGTTCCGCGCACGTCCCGAGCTGCGCAAGGAACTCGTTGACCTCTTCCGACTTGTATTGCTGGTGACCACCGAGCTGCTCGCGCGCGGGCACCAGCGCCTCGAACTCATCGATGAAGACGACGGCCGGCGCCTGCTCCGCAGCGGCGTCGAAGAGTTCCCGGATCTTGAGCACGCTCTGGTGGACGTAGATCCCGGCGACCTCGGACGGGATGACCTCCACGAAGTAGTGCCCGAGCTCCTCCGCGAGCTGCCGGGCGATGTATGTTTTTCCGCATCCCGGCGGACCGTACATGAGGACGCCGTTCGGAATGGATAGGCCATACTTCTTGTACGGCTCCGGATCGCGGAGCGGCCCGATGACCTCCCGCTCGAGCAGCGCCTTCAGGTCGCGCATCCCGGCGACCTTCTTCATGCCGCGCGCAAACTCGGACGGCACGGGGGCCGCGCGGGGCGCCTCGTTCGCAGCGGCGCCGGAGGGGGCCCCCTTCCCGAGCGCTCGCGCGAGGGCCGCGAAGGTGGTGATCGCCTCGCGTCCGGTCGGCGGCGCGAGACATCGATCGACGACGCGCGAGAGCTCCGCGCTCGCGAACTTGGACCATCGAGCGAGCGGTGCGGCGCCCCCCGACGCCGCCACCGGGTCGATGCCACTCACCGCGCGATAGAACGCCCGCGCTGTCTCGCGGACACGTTCAGGCTCCGCGTGCGGCGAATGGTCAGCCGTCAAGGTGCAGACGGAGCCTTCGGCTGTGGAGGCCCACGTCAGCGCCGGAACGAATCGTGGAAAGAGTCCCGTCGCTGCCGTCCGCTCGACGAGCTCGAAGTAGCCGTGAAAGAGACGCTCGAGCGCATCTGACGGGGCGTTCATGCCGCCGTCCGGTATTCGCTCGCCTCGGAGGGCGAGCGCGAAGCCGGAGCGGCCGCGCGGGCACTCGGATTCGGGCAGCCGCCGGGCGACGGTCAGCATGCGCGGGAGCTGAGCAGAGAGCCACTCCCCCGTACGCGCCGCCTCGTCGGCCCGGACGAGCAGCAGCACCCCCCGCGGTTCGTCCGCTCCCTCCAGCTCGTACACTTCGGTCGCCTCGGTCACGTACACGGCCTTCCGGATGGGCGCGACCCCGCCGAACGCATACCCCACTGGCAAACTCGGACGCCGCACCTCTTGCATCGTCAGTACCTGCGAAGTCCGGTGTCCAGGGCGCGTTCGGCGAGCTGCTCTCCCGAGTCCTTGTGCTGCAACTTCTTGAGCGCCTTGACCGCATCGCGCAAGGCGTCGCCGTCGCCCTTCGCGATCGCCGATCGTCCCGCGGCGATCAGGCGCTCCGCCTCCGCCGGGTTCGTCGACGAAGCGGCGCTTCCGCTCATGGATTCGAGCATGTCTCGCCAGAACCAGTCGTGCTTGGCGAGGACACGGAACCAGAGTCCGTCGATGTCCTCGCAGATCCGCTGGACGGTTCGCTCGTCGCCCTTATCGGATGCTCGCCCGAGCTCGCGCAAGAGGGCCGCCATCTCTTGCTTCTCGAGCGGCGACCCGAACTGCTTGGTCGCTTTCTCTGCTTGCTCGACGCGCTGGAGCCGCGCGGGACTGCCGACGGATGCACGCCCGTCGGCTGTCTTGCGCTCGAGCTCACCGAGCTTGATGCGCACCGATTTCGATTGCTGCATGAAACGCTGGGTCGCGTCGGGATCGGCCCCATCGCCGGCCGCGGCCTGTTCACCCGCAGCCTTCAGCCCGTCGACGTCGCGCTTCAAGCCGTCGACCTCCTGCTTCCCGACGCCGCCGCGCGCGGAGCGCTCGAGATGCTCCAAGCGGCGGCCGAGAACGTCCGCCTCTTCGGACGCCGCCCGCGCTGCAGTGCCGAGGTCCCGTTCGTCCCGCTGCGGTACGTAGAGCTGGTCACTGAAGGTCTTGTTCAGATGCGGTACGAAGGCATCGACGGAGATCAGCCGCGACGCGCTGATGCGCAGATTCAGCTCGATCTCCGCGCCCTCCGGCACCGAGCGGGGGACCGCCTCGTGGGACAGCGTGATCTTGCCGACCCAGTCGTTCGCCTCCGGATCTTCCAGATATTCGCCCTCCCACAGCTTGATGGCGAGGTCGGACTCCGGCTTGTTCGGGACGAGCGCGTGGGTCGCGCGGTACTTGATGCGCTTCTCGGCCGGAAGCGGAGTGTTTCGTGCGAACACCGGATCGAGCCGCGCACCCTCCGGCGCGAGCACCTCGACTGAGAGCGTGTGCGGCAGGGGCGGCGCCGAAGGAACGAGCCCGTGCCGGATCTTGAGCTCCGCCGGATCCGCCTCGAGCAGCCGTCCACTGGCGTCCCGCGCATAGACCCAGAACGTCGAGACGTCGCCGGGTTTCAATGATGCCGTCACTTCGAAGATGCCGCTGTCGGGTTTCACCCAGCCGCTGCTCCAGAGGCCGCCGCCCTCTTCCAGCTTGATCTCCACCTGCTCGTGGGTCGTCGTCACCCGCCCCGCGATGACGCACTCGAGCTCCGCGCTCACCGGCTCGTAGGCGACCTTCAGCGAGACGCGATCGGGTGACGCAGCGACGTCTTCCGCCGTGACCGTCGCGCGCGGCTTGCGCTCGAGGGCCGAGGCATAGACGGCCGCTCCCCGGCCGACGACCGTCATGGGATCGGCCGAGAAGTCGATCGGCGCGCCGATTCTCTGCTCGAGCATTGCGCGCAGCAGAGGCATCTGCGTCGGCCCGCCGACGAGCAGGATGCGATCCAGGTCCGGACCACGGAGGCGCGCCCCGGTCAGGGCCTCGAGCGCCAAGGCGCTGCACTTTTCGGCGAGCGGGGCGACTAGCTTTTCGAGCTCGGACCGCGTAATCGACACGTCGATCTCGATCGGGGCTCCCTCGTCGTCCGTGCCCACGTCGAACAAGGACACGACCACGGATTCGTCCCGCGAGAGGTCGATCTTCGCCTCTTCCGCCTTAAGGCGCAGGCGCGGGAGGAGCGCGGCGCGGGCGCTCCCGGGACCCTCTCGTCCAATCGCGTGCGTGCCCGCGATCGCCGGTATCAAGATCCGCTCGACGATCGCCCGGTCGATGTCCTTTCCGCCGAGCAGGTTGTCGCCGCGATGCTCGAGTACGTTCAGGCGGCCGTCGCGCGTGGAGACGACGGCGACGTCCAGCGTTCCCCCGCCCAGGTCGAACACCAGCCACTTTTGATTCGCGCTTCCCGGGCGCACTCCGTAGCCGAGGGCTGCGGCGATCGGCTCCTGCAACAGCGGGGCTTCGGTCAGGCCGGCGAGCGCCGCTGCACGCGCCGTCGCCTCGCACTGCAGCGCGCCGAACGCGGCCGGTACGGTGACGACTGCGGAGACGACGTCGGCGCCCGTCTGCCGGCGCACGTCCTCCTTCAACGCTTTCAGGACCTCCGAGGAGAGCTGCTCGGGGGATAGCTCCCTCTGGGCGGCCGGGAACCGCTTGCTGCTCTTCTGCCCCATGAGCCGCTTGAACTCTACGGCGACGTTGTCGGCGTCGGTCAGCACCGCCGAGCAAGCACGTCGGCCGACGATCATGCGCCCGCTCTTCAGGACGTGGATCGCCGACGGCGTCACGTTCATCTGGTCGTTGTTCTGGAAGACCCGTACTCCGCCTTCCTCCCACCGCGCGATGCACGAGTTGGTCGTGCCGAGATCGATTCCGTACTCCACCGATTCGCTCACTGGACGGCCTTCCCATCTGGGCCACGCGGTGCCCGCTTGATGACGATCTGCCCTCGCTCGAGGACCTGCCCCCGGAGCAAGAGCGTCGGCACGACGGTCTCTTCGACGACCGCTTCATGCTCACCGAGGCCAGGCTCCTCGCGCACGTCGATGACCTCCGGGACGAGGCCGGGGTCGTAGCTTCGTCCCGCGAAATCCACGATTTCCACGCCGCACACGGCGAGGATCTCCGAAATGCTCCGCCCGACGCGCAGGACCGTCGCTCGATACGGCGCATCGGGTGCGGCCTCCGCGGCCCGGCCGAGCCGCCAGCCTTCGATGGAAAGCTCGCGGAGAAGCGTCGTCTCGATCTGGATCACGTCGGGGAGCGTCATCTTCAATGCACTGCGAGGCGATTGTACATGTCCGTCATTCTCGAATCATCCGCGACGAGGGCCTCGTACTCGTCAATCTCCTTCGCGTAGCCCTTCCGAAGTTGTGCGTACTCGCGCACGAGATCGTCATGAAGGCTCCTCTGCGCAGCGACCTTCGACGTCACGACGCTCGCCTTCCTCGTTGCAGGATCACCCGGGCGCCCGAGCACCGCTTCCAGACCTTCGATGCGGGAGCGCAGGTCTTTCAACTGGGGCATCACCGGGCCGAGGCGGCGCTCGAGTTCTTCCATGTCGTGCCTGCCCTTCTGAATGCGCTAGGCCAGATCGGTCGCTGCCTTCTGCGACGTACTGGCGGGGTCGGGCGTGTAGTGCGGGGCCATCATCTGCTGGGTGGCGTAGGAGCGACGCGAGTCGTCCTGGAGGGTCTGGTCGACGTAGGACGCACGCGGGTGACGTTGCTGGTCCCCGAGCGCGGCCATGATCACGAAGCCAACGCCGGCGGCAAGGGCGACCCCGAGGTGAACACGGTTCCACGACGTGAGCGGCAGCCCCCCCAGGAAACGATAGCCTTTGCCGTCTGCGGTCACGCGGTATCGCCCGACCGGGAAGATCGGAATGAACATCATGCAGAAGCAATGCGTCGTTACGTACGAATTCGTTTCAGGATCGTAGTCGGACCTGCCGTACACGCCGAAGCCCATCCCATTGACCGTCCTCAGCGAGGGCGCGGAACGAATGGGTCGCAGGGCACCGAAGACACGCTCCCGGTGCGCCTGGTCGCGAAGCTTGCCGAGGGATTCCTTGATGCGCGGGGCCGCTGCCGTCCCGGCGGCGAGCGCATAGGCTTCTTCGTTCAGTTCCACGGCCACGACGAACTTCTCCGCCCAGGTGTGATCGCCGGCGATCGCGTGCAGGGTCATGGCGGTCATTTCTCGAGCTTGCTGTTCGATGGGCTGAGGGGCGGGGGCCAGACGCTTCAGCTCCGCGAGCGCCGGCACCACTTCCGAGCGAAAATGCGCGAGCGCCTTCGCGCAGGGTTCCTCGTTGCCGACGGCGTGATCCGGCTTTCGAAGAACCTTCGGCCCGTACGTGCGCCGGTTGTGGTCGCAGGCGTCGCGGAGCGTCTTCCAGGGTGCTGCGAAGAGCTGCTTCTGGGCAACCGTGCGGAGCTCGCGGAGCTGTTGTTCGATGCGGAGCGCCGCCGGCGTGCCCTGTACCAGGGCGAGGGCCTCCTCGTTCAACTTCACGGAGACGTCGAACTTCTCCGCCCAGGAGTGGTCGCCCGCGATGGCGTAAAGCGTCATGGCCGTCATCTCTCGAGCTTCCCGGTCCGCGGGCTGACCGCGGGGCGCCAGGCGCTGCATGAGGGCGAGCGCGGGCTCGATCTCGGAGCGAAAGTGCGCAAGCTCCTCCTCACACGTTGCCACGTTGAGGAGCGCCTGGTCCGCTTTACGCACGATGCGACCGCGGTACGTCCGTGCGTTCTGCTCGCAAGCGTCGCGAAGTGCCTTCAGCGGCCCGGCAAGGAGCTCTTCCTGTATCGCCGCCGCCCAGCGACCCGTGTCCTCGAGTTCGGTCAAGGCGAGCACGATCGCGAAGATTGTCGCGTTGTCTTTGCGGAGCATTGCGTCGCGTCCTGCGGTCGCGAGCGGCTCGCCGGCCAATCGGACCGCATCGGCGAGCGCCGAGTCGATCTCCGACGGAAGTGCCGCGGGCTCGAACTGACTCCGCTCCTCGGTGGCGAGAGCAAGGCGCCGATACTCGGCATTCGTCACGAGCTCGTGCCACTGACGGAGCGCGTCGGTCCAGGTCAGGGCTGCTTCCGCGGAGAACGGTGTCGAGTAGAGCGCCACTATCCGGTAAAGCGCCGCGTCGTGCGCTCGAGCGGCGTCGTCGAAACGCCCCGGCGCACATTCTTCGCTGCCAGCGGTGGTGCTCGTCTCTCCGCGGCGCGGCTGGTGAAACCAGAACATCCGATCGCGGACGCGTTGCGAGGCGCTCTCGAGCCTGCCGATCGCCATGCGCAAGGCCTGCTCGTCGCGCGGTACGTCACCGAGCTCGGGAAGGTCCTCCGGCTTCGGCGTCAGAGTACCAAGGGAGGCGGCCCGCCGGAGGCTCGCGGCGCCCTTGTGCGCCCCCGACGAATTGCACTCGACCGACGCGCGCAGAACGCGGAACGCGTTGGATACCAGAACGTCGGGAATCACCATCCGCCCTCGCCGCCCCTTCTACGTGAACCAATCCCTGGCAGGCAGCGTACGCTACCGTCGAGGCCCAAGCCAAGCCGCCCCGGCCGCCCGTCGCGTAGTGCTGCGGCGCTTCGAGGACGTCTAGCATCTCGGGACGCATGCCTTGTTCGTACTGGACAAAGACAAGGGCTGCTGGTTTCTTCTGGGGGTATGAGCGCGTCGGCCTCCTTCGTCGCGAGGTACACCTCAGCTCGCAGTCTCCGGGGGCCCGCACCGACCGTCATGGATCAGCGCGCGGCGATCAGTTGGCGGGAGCCGCGCCGGTGATCTGGACCTGGTAATTCAGACCGATGGACTCGGGGCTGGCCGCCGTGGTTGCAAAGGCGTCGTACTGATAGAGCATGTCCGGCGTATTCGCGACCACGAGGCTCGCTTCCTCGCCGCTTGCAATGGTCGCCTGGCCCATGCCGCCCGGCAGATCTACGTAGCGGACTGTCCCGTCGCTGGCGCGAATGGAGAGGGTCGCAGTGAAGTTGCTTTCGGGCAAGCCGTTGCCCAGGTTCTTCACCTGCACGCTCACCGCGCCGGTGCCGGTGAGCGGGATGATGTTCGAGCCGCCGTACTGCGGCTGACGTGCCGCCTTGACCTTGTAGGTCTGGTTTCCCATCGAATCCAGGTTCGCAAAATTCAAGGTCGCGCGGCTGCTGAAGAACGCCGCCTGCGCCTTCGGGTGCCCGATGTCCAGATAGGCCATGTGAGCCCAGTAGCGACCGATGACCGCCTGCGCCTTTACCGGTGACACCATCGTATCGAGCACGTGAAGCGGCGTCTCGTTCATGCGAGTGTGCTTTCGCATCAGATCTTGAACCGCCAGCTTGCCGAGCCCCGCGTAGTGATCCGGGTTCATCGTCAGGTACGTCAGGAACGGCCAGGCTTCGTAGTAGTTCTGCGTGCTGACGATGAGCATGTAAGACTGGCCGATCACCTTGCTCAGATCGATGAGGGTGCTGCCCTCGGCGACTCCGTACTTGCTCCTGGCGGGTGCGCAGTACGCGGACGTCATATAGGTATCGGCCACCCAGTTTGCCACCGTCTCCCACCACGCACCCGTGCGCTTCTGATCGACCCAGTTGTATTCACTGATCGTGAATGCGTGACCCCACTCGTGCACGGTCACTCGTGGCATTGCCATCTGGCTGCTGATCACCTGGACGTATGGCAGGCCCGCAGTGAAATCCAGCTGCGTCAAGCCGGCGGCGCTGCCGAGGCTTCCCGTCGCATAGATGTTCGTCTTGTAGTACGGGCCGCCGTCCTTCTGGACCACGAGTCCCGTCGAGCGGAAGCACCAGTCATCGATGAAGCAGCTGTAGGCGGCCTCCAGGTGGTTCAGCGTGGTGTCCGCGGTAGCTGCGGGTGCGCTCCCGTAGATCCGGAAGCGTGGCGAGTCCTTGACGACGGTGCCTCCGCCTCCCGCGGTCGTGTTCGGCATGAAGTCGGCCGGTTCCGATGCCGCTGCCGTGCAAACAGGCGGTGGAGTGCCCCCGGCTCCTCCTGCGCTGGCACCGCCCGTGGCTGCGCCATTGCCGCCAGTGCCCGTCCCGGGAGCACCGCCCGTCGTCGCGGTCACGCCGCCGCC
>CAYUAW010000253.1:1220-10957 GCA_964442485.1 uncultured Polyangiaceae bacterium | reverse complement strand
CTCTCCCGCCGTCGAAGGACGGCGTCTGCACCGTCGCGCCCGGGAAGACGAGGCGAACGCTGATCACCGGCACCATCCTCACGCCGGAGCGCGTGCTGCACGGCGGCCAGGTGCTCATCGACGAGACGGCGAGCATCGCCTGCGTCGGGTGCGACTGCGCCGCGCTCGGTCCGATGGCGACGACGATCACTTGCCCGTCGGGAGTCGTCTCGCCGGGTCTCATCAACACGCACGATCACCTGCAGTACTCCCACGACGCGCCGCCGCCCGCCGTCACCGAGCGCTACGACTCCAGGAATCAGTGGCGGCGCGGGCTCGACATGCACAGCGTCATCGCGCCGCAAGGCAACGCCACCACGGACCAGATGAGGTGGGGAGAGCTCCGGTTCGTGATGGGTGGAGCGACCTCCACGGTGGCGCAGGCGAGCACTGCGGGACTCCTGCGCAACCTGAACGGCACGCAGCAGGAGGGGCTCGGCCACGCGCCCGCCGTCGACGACACCTTTCCCCTCGACGACGGGAACGGCGTGCGGAGCACGAACGACTGCTCCGTCTACGGCGCGAACGCCATCACGCAGATGGCCATCACCGCGGACAACGCCTACCTGGCCCACGTGGGGGAAGGCATCGACGCCTACGCCGCGAACGAGTTCCGATGCCTCGGCGAGATGAACCCACCGCACGACGCGCTCTCGCCGAAGGCCAGCTTCGTTCACGGCGCGGCGCTGACCGCCGCCGACTTCCGGGATCTCGCTGCGAGCCACACCGGGCTCGTCTGGTCGCCGCGCTCGAACCTGTCACTCTACGGCGACACGCTGCGCGTCACGGAGGCCGTCTGGTCCGGCGCGCTCATTGCGCTCGGTACGGACTGGCTCCCGACCGGCTCGATGAACCTCCTGCGCGAACTCGCGTGCGCGGACTCGTTCAACCGCGAGCGACTCGGGGGCTTCCTGTCCGATCGCGACCTCTGGCTCATGGTGACGGCGAACGCCGCGGCCGTCACCCGCACGACGGACGCCCTCGGCGTGCTCGCCCCCGGCCGCGTCGCCGACATCGCCATCTTCGACGGCACGGCGCGACCGTCGTATCGCGCCGTCATCGGCGCGACGCCCTCGGACGTCACGCTGGTCCTTCGGAGCGGAAAGCCGCTCTACGGAGACGCCGCCGTCGTGAATGCGCTCTCCGCGGGCTGCGACGCCGTCGACGTCTGCGGGACGCCGAAGGCCGTGTGCCTGACGTCGGAGATCGGCAAGACGTATCCGGCGCTCGCAGCGAGTGTGGGCGCGGGCGCCTATCCGGCGTTCGCCTGCGGCACGCCGCCGAACGAGCCGACGTGCACGCCGGCTCGTCCGGTCTCCGTCGGTGGCTCCTCCGTCTACGACGGCACGACGAAGCCGAAGGACAGTGACGGCGACGGCGTCCCGGACGGCGCCGACGACTGCCCCGTCTTCGATCCGATCCGCCCCATGGACTCCGGCAAGCAGCCCGACAGCGACGGCGACGGCATCGGTGACGCCTGCGATCCCTGCCCGCTCGTGACCGGAGCAGCCGGCGGCTGCAGCACGCCCGACCCCGGCGCTCGCGACGGCGACGGCGACGGCGTGCCCGACCTCACGGACGACTGCCCGTCCGTCGCCGATCCGGCGCAGGTCGACACCGACGGCGACGGGACGGGAGACGCCTGCGACCCCTGCCCCATGACGGCGAATCCGGGCCGCACGGCCTGTCCCTCGAGCATCTACGACGTGAAGAGCGGCGCGGCCCCGGTCGGCGCCCTCGTCGCGCTCCCCCCGGCGCTCGCGACGGCGCGGAACGCCCAGGGCTACTTCGTCGAGGTGCCGGCCGACGACCCCATGTACCGCGGCAGGGACGGCTCCGGTGTCTTCGTGTTCGATCCGACTAACGACGTGGTCGCTGGAACGCGCGTCACCCTGTCGCGCGCGACGGTCGCGGTCTTCGGCGGCGAGACGGAGCTCTCCGCGCCGAACGTCGCCGTCGAGACGACGGCCGTGGAGCTCGTGGCGCCCCTCGTCGTGGCCGCAGCGGAGGTGGTGACGGGGGGCCCGCGCGCCGGGTTGCTCGAGGGCGTGCTCGTCGAGGTCGACGCGGTCACCGTGACCGACGCCGCGCCGCCTGCGGGGGCGGGGGACAAGGCGCCGACGAACGAGTTCGCGGTCGATGCCGGGCTACGCGTCGACGACTACTTCCACGCCGTCACTCCCCTCCCCGCGGTGGGCACGAAGTTCAGCAAGCTCGTCGGCGTGCTCCGCTTCGCAAACGGCAACACCAAGCTCGAGCCCCGCGACGCGACGGATCTGGTCCCCTAACGCTACTGTTAGAGTCTTGGCAGGACAGGCCTCGGTTCGCACGCATCGGCCCAAGCCACGAGACAAACCCGGCGAGGCCGGCGCCAGCTGCTTTTCAGCCTGGAATCGACGGGCGACGTCGCAGGCGACTCTCGATCGCGGCCATTCGTGGCGCAACTGCGAAAAGCCCGCGATTCTTGGATTCGTAAGAGTAGTGCTAGTCGTCCAGGAAGACCAGGCTCGACCCTTCGGTGTCCGACTTCCAGCGGTGGATGTTGATCTTCGTGCCGTCGAAGACGAACTTCACGGGCCCGCTGTCCGACGTGGGCAGGTTCACGTCGACCGCGCTCAGGAAGAAGGGTGAGCTGATGCTGCTGACCGGCGTGAACGGAGCCTGTCCGTTGTCGAAGCCGAAGAGCGCGATGAGCTGGAGCTTCTCGGGGGCGACGTCCTTCGTGAGCGCCTCGGTGCCATCGATGGTCAGCGAGTCGCTGCCGTGGCCGGCCGGATCTTGCGAACTTATCATCGCGCGGCTGCCGTTCTGGACGATGAAACCGGACTGCGCGTCCGAGTACATGATGTGCCCGGCGATGATGTTCGCAGCGAAGCTTCCGAGCTTCGGGAGGGCCTTCAGGTACATGAGGTGCGTCGAGCGCTTGAAGGGCCCGCGGTACGTATGCTGCGGGCGCCCCGGCTGGCCGTCCGCGGGTGGTTCACCGGCCTCCGGCATCAGGAACTCGTAGCGGGCGTCGGACTTCGCGGTGAACGGTCCCCAGGCGCCGTCGTCGCCGGTGACGAACTCGAAATCCGCCTGGTCGTGGAGACGGTCACCGGTGTCGGCGTCCACCTCGTAGATCTTCAGCGTGATCCCCGCGTGCGGCGTGTTGTCGGAGAAGTTCTTGTAGAAGCCGGACACCTGGATGTTCGACTCCGGCACCACGTCCGGTGACGCGGGCGGCTTGCCGTTGAAGAGCTCGTACATCGCCGCGAACGACTCCTTGCACGTGAGCACGGCGACGTGGTCACGGTACCCGATGTCGGGATTCTCGACGCTGGCGGCGTCGGCGCCCTCCGGCGCGATCTTCTTCGGATTGCCGGCCACGAAATCTCCGTCGGAGGAGAGGTTCACCTGCGGGACCGGCTCGGCGAGGCCGCCGCCCGCGGCTTGCGCATAGTGCTCGATCTTTGCCGCGTGCGCCGGGTCCTTCAGGTAGAGGGCCGACATCGCGGTGCCGTAGGAATGGCCGACCAGGTCGAGCTTGTCGAAGCCCGAGTCCTTCCGATACTGATCGACCGCCGCATCCAGGCGTGCCTGCACGGCGTCCGTGTCGCTCTGCATCGCGCCGCCGAACGCCAGAAACGTTGCATCGTAGTCGAACCCGCGGATCGCCGAGCGACAGTACCCGTTCGACGTGAACCGCTGCGCCTGCAGCTCGAAATTGTCGGCGCCCCCCATGATGCCGTGAACGAACAAGATCGGACGCTTGCTCACGTCGCACGTCTCGGACGCCTTGCCGCCCTCCGCGCCGGCGTCCGCACCGGCGCTGCGCCTGGACGAGTCGTTCGAACACGCGACGGTCAAAAGGAACAGCGACGAGCAGAAGAGAGATCGTTTCATTCGCGGCATGGGATGAAAGTTCCTATTCGATGGGGGCAAGGGAGCGACGACGCTCCGAGAACGAGTGTCACCGCCCGCCTTCCCGCCGACATGACACGCTCTCTAGATCATCGCGCGCGCTGCCAGCGGCCTCACTCGCGCGTTGGCACGAGTCGATAGGCGATTGGCGCACGGCGCCTGGAGTGCTTCGGAAGGAGGCGATCGTTCGTCAGTTCCGGTTCCGGCGGCGGCCGGAGCAACACGCCGCGTCGAATCGAAACGAAACGAAATAGAGTGATCGAAGCGGCCCGCGCCCCCCACGAAGTGCACGTGGTTCGAACCGCCGCGCCTCGTCCCGGGCACCGTCAGCGTCCCGGATCCCCGCGCGATCGCGGCGCATTCCACCGTGCCCGGTTTGGCTGCGCCGTGCTGGCGGCCGCACTTTCGGCGGCGGCGTGCCAGGGTTCGATCGGCACCCCTGCCGGTGCCGGCTCCGCCGGAGCGGGCCCGTCCGCCGGGGGCATCGGCGCGAACGGAAGCGGCGCGAGCGGCTCGGGACCCGCGGGCGGCGGCCCCGGCGCGAGCGGCAGCAGCGGCGTCTCCGGGACCACCGGCGCGCTCGACGGCTCCGTTCCCCCCGCGTCCGCGCCGGTGGTCCCCTTCTATCCGCTGTCACCGGTCGCATCCCTCACGAAGGTGAAGAACCTGCTCACCGGCCTCGCGCCGACGGCGGCCGAGCTCGACGCTGTCGCGAAGGACCCGGGCGCGCTCGGCGGCCTGATCGACGGCTGGATGAAGCTTCCCGCCTACCAGGAGAAGATGGAGATCTTCTTCGCGGACGCCTTCCAGCAGTCGCAGGCGTCGCAGACGAGCTTCAAGAGCGTCATCGACGACGGGACGTTCAGCCCGAACGACGGGCTCCTGCTGAACTTCCGCCAGAGCTTCGCAAAGACGATGACGGAGCTCGTGACTGAGGGCCGGCCGTTCACCGAGGCGGCGACGACGACCCGTTACATGATGACCACGGCGATGATGACGTACTACGCGTACTCCGACGCGAGCCTCCTCAGCGACGCCACCGCGAGCAACGGCGGCGACATGATCAACCGCTACTACCGCGCCGACAAGAACTGGTCGTGGTCCGTCACGGCGAAGGAGAACATCCCCCTCGCCGACAGTGGCAACCCGTCGAGCCCGAACTACCTCAAGTTCTACGCGCCGGACCTGCCCACCATGTACGGGGAGTACGACGGTCAGACCAAGGACACCGCCGACTACTGTAGCCAGATCGATCCCGTGGTGATGAACGCCGGGACGGGTTTCGCGCTCGGAAGCAACCTCGCCGCGTGGCTCTACAGCTTCCTGAAGGGAGAGAATTTCTGGTACTTCGATCGCCCGCAGAGCCAGTCCGGCGCTCGCTGGTGCCAGGCGGGCGGCGGCACGACGGACTCGCACAACGTGACGCACCAGGCGGCGATCACCGACGCCGACTACCAGGACTGGCGGATGGTGACGATCCTGCCGGTCACGGCGCAGGACCCAGAGACGCGCTTCTTCGACATCGTCGGCAACCGCGCGTCGAGCACGCTGCATCTCTACGCGCAGCGCGTCGGCTACTTCACGACGCCGTCGTTCTTCGCCCAGTACCCGACGAACCTGAGCAACCAGGCGCGCGCGACGATCAACCAGACGATGATCGTCGGGCTCGGTCAGGCCTTCGACGGGACGGACCTGGTCACGGTGTCGGACGCACCGGGCCTCGCGCCCGAGCACGCCTCCGACGGCGCGTGCTTCGCGTGCCACTGGAGCCTCGACCCGATGAAGCGGTTCTTCCGCTCGAATTTCACGCTGAACTACAGCGCGCAGCTGGATCCGGCCCAGATCGCGATCCCCGGCACGTTCCTCTTCGACGAGGCCGTCGATCACGGCTCGACCATGGGCGATCTCGGCAAGCAGATCGCGATTCACGCAAACTTCAAGGTCGCGTGGACCCAGAAGCTCTGTGCGTGGGCGAACAGCGGACCGTGCCTCGCGGACGATCCCGAACTGGTACGCATCGCGGGGGTGTTCGCGAGCAGCAACTACAGCTGGAGCGCCCTGGTCCGCGAGCTCTTCACGTCGCCGCTCGTCACCTACACCGCGTCGACGGCGACGACCCGGACGAACGGCGCTCCCGTCGCCATCGCCCGGCGCGCGCAGCTCTGCGCGACGCTCGGGAACCGCCTCGGCCTCGGCGACGTGTGCGGGCTGAAAGCTCTGCAGGTGGGCTCCTGCGCGACGGACTGCCCGCCGAAGGGCAACAACGTGCCGTCCATCTCGACGAACCTGCCGAGCGACGGCTACAGCCGCGGCGCCGTCTCCGCTCTCTACGTGAATGACCCGGACCCGTTCTACCGGAGCTCGGTCGAGCAGATCTGTGCGCTCGTCGCCGACAAGGTCGTCGACGTCACCGGCGGCACCTCGCTCTACTCGAGCAGCGACCCCGCGACGGCCATCGGCGCGATGACGCACGGCCTGATGGGCCTCGACGCGAGCCGCGACGCGGACGTGCTCAAGGTGCTCACGGACCACTTCGACGCCGCCAAGGCGGCCGGCAAGACGGCGACGGTGGCGATGAAAAGCACGTTCACCCTCGCCTGCATCTCGCCCTGGGTCGTGAGCGTCGGACAGTAGGAGACCCTGATGAAGGTGAATCGACGCGACGCGCTTCTCGGCATGCTCTTCGGCGCGGGCTACGTCGGACTGCGCTCGATGGCCACGGGGATCCCGGCGGCCGTCCTCCTGAACCCGCGCCGCGCTCTCGCCGCGCTCCCGGATTCCGGCGCGGCGCCCCCGCCCGTGACGAAGCCGCAGTTCGTCATCTTCAGCACCACCGGCGCGGGCGATCCGGTGAACTGCAACGCCCCCGGCACCTACGACGATCCGAACATCGGCCACCCGAACGACCCCACGATGGCGGCGACGCCCATGACCTTCGGGGGTAGCACCATCAAGGGCGGCGCGATCTGGTCGATGCTGCCGGCGTCCATTCTCTCTCGCGCGTGCTTCTTCCATCACGGGACCTACACCGTGATCCACCCCGACGAGGGGAAGGTCCTTCGCATGATGGGCGGTGTCGCGGGCGGCGAGATGCTCCCCTCCATGCTGTCGCGCGAGCTCGCGCCGTCGCTCGGCACCGTACGGCAGCAGCCCATCTCCCTCAGCGGCAGCTTCACGGAGGCCGTGTACTTCCAGGGCGCGCCGCAGCCGCTCCTCACGCCCACGACGCTCTCGAGCGTGCTCGCGTCGCCGAAGAACGGCCTCGGTTCCATGGATCTGGTGAAGCTGCGGGACCAGGGCCTCGACGCCCTGAACGCGCTCGTGAAGGGCTCGGGCAACCCGGCGCAGAAAGCGTTCATCGACCAGTACGCGACTTCCACGACGGAGCTCCGGACCCTGCAGCAGGGCCTGCTCAGCAGCCTGAGCGCACTGAAGAACGACAACCAGGATTCGCAGATCCAGGCGGCGCTCATCCTGTTCCAGATGAAGGTCACCCCGGTCGTGGTGGTGCACATCGACTTCGGCGGGGACAACCACAGCGACAGCAATCTGTCCAACGAGGTGGCCGGACACCAGTCCGGCACCGCCACCCTCTCGAAGATGATGGACGCGCTCGTCTCGGCGAACCTGAAGGACCAGGTCACGTTCACGATGATGAACGTCTTCGGTCGCACCATGGTCGCGAAGGACGTCGCCAACGGGAGACAGCACAACGGCGGCCACCACGTCACCGTGATGATCGGTCCGACGATCCGGCCGAGCGTCATCGGCGGTGTAGAGCTCCCCTCGGGCGCGAAGGAGTACCAGGCGATGTCCATCGACTCCACGACGGGCAAGGGATCCGCGTCGGGCGATGTGACGTACCGGTCGACCTTCGGCGCGATGGGAAAGACGCTGGCCGCAGCCGTCGGGCTGCCGAGCGACACCATCGAGAAGAACGTGCTCACCGGTGCCGTCGTGCGCGCCGCTCTGACTAGCTGAGTACTTCACGAACCGAATCCGCGGCCGGCGACGCGTCGCAGCGCGTGCGCCCGGAAATTTGGCCCACCCTGCGTGCGGGAGCACGATTCCGCGATGCGACAGCGTTGCGAGGTCTGCGAGAATTTCCGCCCTGACGTCGAATTCGCGGGCGACCGCAACACCGTGCTGGTGCAGTTCGACGTGAGACCCGTGCGGCTCTGCATGGGCCATGCGCGCATCGCCGAGCGTTCGGGCATCACGTCGTTCGAGGGGCTCCGCGAGTTCTACGGTTCCGGGCGTCGCTCCTTCGTTCCGCGGCGGAGCGCCGGTATCGAGACGGAGCTCTTCGGTGAGCGACGGACCGCGGGGCGCCGGTCGACGGATCTTTGGCCGCTCTCCGACTTCGAATAACTCCCCGGCCTGCGCCGCTGTGGCGTGAAGGGCCTCCGTCCGGTGTCGGGAGCGTGACGCGCGCGGCGTCTTGCCGTTCGAGCGCGCAAGCCGTATCTCCCGGTGTCTCATGCCCGAACCGAAGACGCCGCCCCGGGAGCCCGTGTCATCTCGCCACACGGAGGGCGCGCCGCCCGCGCCGCGAAGGACGGCGAGCGACTTTCACCCTGACGTGCTGCGTCTCTTCGATTCGTACGTGCACGGGCTCATCGATCGGCGCGGGTTCCTCGAGCGCGCGGCGAAGTTTGCGACGGGCACCACGGCGCTCGCGCTCCTCGACGCGCTGAGCCCCCGCTTCGCGGAGGCTGCGCAGGTCCAGGGCAACGACCCGCGCATCAGCACGGAGTTCGTCGAACTCGACTCACCCGCGGGCTACGGGAAGGTGCGTGGGTACCTGGTGAAGCCGGCCAAGCCGAGCGGCAAGCTCCCCGCCGTCCTCGTGGTGCACGAAAATCGTGGGCTGAATCCTCACATCGAGGACGTCGCGCGGCGCCTCGCGCTCGCCAATTTCGTCGCCTTCGCGCCCGACGCGCTCTTCCCCCTCGGCGGCTATCCAGGCGACGAGGACAAGGCGCGCGAGCTCTTCGCGAAGCTCGACCAGGCGAAGACCCGGGAAGACTTCATCGCGGCGGCGCACTACCTCGAGCATCACCCCGCGACCAACGGGAAGCTCGGCGTCGTCGGCTTCTGCTACGGCGGGGGCGTCGCGCATTTCCTGGCGACGAAGCTGCCGACGCTGAAGGCCGCGGTTCCCTTCTACGGCATGGCTCCCTCCCCCGCCGACGCGAAGCTCGTGAAGGCGCCTCTCCTCGTCCACCTCGCCGAGAACGACGACCGCATAAACGCCGCGTGGCCGGACTACGAGGCGGCGCTGAAGGCCGCGCACGTGCACTTCGACGTGTACCGCTACCCCGGCACGCAGCATGGCTTCAACAACGACACCACGCCGCGCTACGACGACGCCGCCGCGAAGCTCGCCTGGAGCCGCACGCTCGCCTTCTTCGAGAAGACGCTGCGCGGGCACGGCCCGGCAGGTGCGCACGCCGGCGCTCCCTGAAGCTTTCTTCAGCAACCGCGGAGGCGTCGGTCGACGCGCGCGCCCCGAGCGAAGCATGACGCGGTCATGATAGCGTCGACGCATTTCAATGAAGACACTTCACGCTCGGTTCGCGGCATTCGCACTTCTTGGTTCACTCGCCAGCGCCTGTTCGAGTGATTCGTCCTCCGGACAGAAGACGAAGGACGCCGGTCCGGACGGTCCCTCGACGTCGGCGGGCGGGAGCGGCTCCGGCGGCAAGGCGGGCGCTGGAGGCTCGTCCGGCGGCGCCGCCGGTATGACCACTCATGTGGACGGAGGGAAGTCAGGCGCTTCCACGGGAGGCGCG
>CAYUAW010000253.1:0-1120 GCA_964442485.1 uncultured Polyangiaceae bacterium | reverse complement strand
GGCGGGACCGGCTACGCCTACCGCTTCACACCCGACGGGACGACCTTCGCGCAGCCGGTGACGCTCGCGTTCAAGCCGACCTACGGGCAGCTCTATGGTTCGACCCTCGACCACGTCGAGCTCGCGTTCCAGGACGCGCAGCACCGGTGGCAGCTCGTCCCCGTCACCGCCAGCACGGGCACCGGGACGGTGACGGCGACCACGACGCACTTCACGGACTACGCCTACCTGCTCGACCTCGCGCTCTCGGGCAACGACGTCCTCTTCACGAAGGGCGGGACGTCGCTCCACGTCATCGAACTCCACACCGCGGACGGCTTCGCCGCCGGCGTGGGCCCCGCAACGACCGGCAACCCGACGTGGCTCCTCGACGGCACGGTGCTCGGAAACGGCAGCGACGGCACGCTCGACCCCATCGGCGACGCGGCCGCGTACACCGCGCCCGCCGCGATTCCCGGGACCAACCCCGTCGCGGTCAGCGTCTCTTTCACCGGCGCCGGCGGCGCGAAGGTCACGCTCGTGCAGGACATCCACATCCTCGCGCACAAGTATCGGTTCGACGTCACGCTCACGAACGATCCTACGTGCACGGGGGGCTCCGGGTATTCATATGACTACAGCACGACAGGGAGCATCGATCTGACGCTCGACGCCGGCTTCGCCGTCACGTCGTCGAACCCGAGCGCCGCGGTGACGCCTACCATCTCCGCGGCCACCGTGTGCGTCGGCGTGTGCACCGCCACGCCGCAGCCCCAGAAGACGACCGGTCTCACCCTGACGACGGTCACGGGCGCGTGGGAGCCCGCCGTGCACCGGCTCAAGCTCCAGCCACGCGGCGTCGCCTCTGGCTCCCCCGACCTGCAGGTCGACTGTGGCCAGGCAGGCAGCCACGAGATCACGTCGGCGGCCAATCCGTGGAATACGCCGGGCTACGTCGGTTATCTCGAAGGCAAGGACGGCGAGACGGCGAGTCAGGTCATCGACACCGGCGCCGGCAAGGCCGGCCCGAGCTTCAAGCTGACCGTCGTGCAACCGTGACGTCCTTGTCACAGCGCGCAGCTCGATTCGCACTGTGACACGACCAGCGCTCGCTCCGCGGTCGTCTTGCGACCTGCTATGG
>CAYUAW010000252.1:8399-10968 GCA_964442485.1 uncultured Polyangiaceae bacterium | reverse complement strand
GCGATGAAGTTCTCGATGCTGGAGAACCCGGCGCCGACCTGGAAGGTGCCCGTCGGCCGCTCGCTCACCTCCACGATGACGCGAAGCTTGTTGGGGGCGGAGCCCTCGCTGGTCGCGATGTCCACCCGCTCGAAGTACCCGAGGGCCGTGATGCGCATGCGCGAGCGCTCGAGCAGCGACTCGCTGTACTTCTTCCCTTCCTCGATCTCCATCTCGCGGCGGATGACCTTGTCCCGCGTCTTCGTGTTGCCGGAGATCTCGATGCGCTCGAAGTAGACGATGGGCCCGCGCACGATGGGGACGATGACGTCGACCTCGTGCGTCTCGGGGTCGAGCTTCGTCTCGGGATTCGCCTCGACGTTGGCGTAGCCGGCGTCGTGGTAGAGGGTGCGGATCGCGTTGAGGTCCTCGAGGAGCTCGGCGCGGTTGAAATAGTCCCCCGGCTTCGCGCGCACCATGTTGCGCAGGTGTCGGCGTCCCTCGAGCGGCTCGACTTCACGGTCGTCGGGGCCCTTCTCGTAGACCCGGAACTGGCGGATCTTGTAGCGCGGTCCCTCGTCGATGGTGATCGACACCTCGATGCCGTTGCGGTCAGGCGTCAGCATGACGCGCGGCGTGCTGATCTGCACCGAGAGATAGCCGCGGTCGTAGTAGAGCGCGCTGATCACTGCGATGTCCCGCTCGAAGGCGTCCTGACGGAACGGGCCGCCCGAGCCGAACGAGAGGAGGCTCGAGGCGCCGGTGAACATCGTCGCGCGGAGCTCGTCGCTCGATACGCTGTCGTTGCCGATGAACGTGATGCGCCGGACGGTGACCTGGTTGTGCTCGGTGATGACGAAGCGGACGCTGACCTCGTTGTTCCGCTGCGGGACGACCTCCGCCTTCGCCTCGGCGAGGAAGTATCCCTTCTCCGCGTACATGTCGCGGATCTTCTGGATGCTGCGCTGGATGGCCGGGTACGAGAGAACCGTGTTCTCCTTGACCTCGATGGCCTCCTTCAGGTCGTCGTCGTCGATCTCGTCGTTCTGATCGAACTCCACCTTGGAGACGTTCGAGCGTTCCCGGACCGTGAAGCGGAGCGTGACGCCGGCGTCGGAGCGCTCGAGGTCGACCTCCACGTCGTCGAAGAACCCGGAGCCCCAGAGCTCCCGGACGTCCTTCGACAGCGAGTCCGGCGCGAACGCCTGGCCCACGCGCTCGCGCAGGTACGACTTGACGTCTTCCTTCGTGACGCGGCGATTGCCGAGCACCTCGATGGCGACGATGGGGAGCCCCCGCGCGAGATCCGTCTCGCTCGAGGTCGGTGCGTTGCCGCGGGGCGCCGTCGTGACCGGACGCTCAGGGGCGTCGGGCTCGTCCGCGAGGGCTCGCCCTCGGGTCAGGAGGGTGATCGACACCAGCGTCAGCCACCAGGCAAGGCGGCGTCCGGGAAACGTGTCGAGCATCGTGCGCGGGGATTCGTCCTGAAAAAGCCCGGGCCTCCGTAGCCCAGGGCCGCTCTCGTCTCAAGCTTCGGGCGACGGGGATAGCCTCCTGTCCCGCGAAATCCGAGACCTTTTTTTGGCCGAGCGCTCATTGGGGGTCGAATCGCCCAAAACTTGACATGCGTATAGTGAGCTGCTCACTTCCCCGCGAACCTCAGTCAGTCGAAACGGGCGCGCCGAGTGGCCAAGAGCAAACGACCTGGAAAGAAGCCGGAATCCGGAAGCGGGCAGCCCCCGCGCAAGCGTGGGCATCGTAGTGCCGACCAGCCAGAGCTCTTCGACAAGGCCGTGGAGGAGCCCGCGCCGCTCCATGAAATTGCGCAGACCCGGTACCTGAACTACGCGCTCTCGGTCATCACGAGCCGGGCCCTGCCCGACGTGCGGGACGGGCTCAAGCCGGTCCAGCGGCGGATCCTCTTCGGCATGTGGCGTGAGCGCATCACGGCCGAGGCGAAGCACCGCAAGTGCGCCGTCATCGTCGGCGACGTGATGGGGAACTATCACCCCCACGGCGATTCGGCGATCTACGACGCGCTCGTCCGCCTCGCGCAGCCCTTCATGATGCGGTCGCCGCTCGTGGACGGGTCCGGGAATTTCGGCTCCCTCGACGGCGATCCGGCAGCCGCCATGCGGTACACGGAGTGCCGCCTCCAGCCCATCTCGGCGGAGCTCCTCTCGGAGATCGACCAGAACACCGTCCATTTCCGCCCGAACTACGACGGAACCAAGAGCGAGCCGGTGGTCCTGCCGGCGCGCATACCGAATATCCTCATCAATGGAGCGTCGGGCATCGCGGTCGGGATGGCGACGAACATCCCCCCTCACAACCCGGAAGAGGTCTGCGCGGCGGCCGTCCGCCTCCTCGACGCGCTCCTCGACGGCAAGCAGCTCTCCTCGCGCGAGCTCTGCCGCACGATCAAGGGACCCGATTTCCCGACCGGCGGCCAGATCATCTCGACGCCCGAGGAGCTGAAGCAGGTCTACGAGACGGGCCAGGGCTCCATAAAGGTGCGTGCCACCTGGGAGGCGGGGCCCGCGACCCGCGGCGGCAAGACCCTCTACATCACGAGCATCCCGTACGCGCT
>CAYUAW010000252.1:4790-8299 GCA_964442485.1 uncultured Polyangiaceae bacterium | reverse complement strand
GTCACCGCCCGCCTCTCGCACGAGCTCGCGCAGCTCGAACGGCGGATGCACATCCTGGAGGGCTTCGCGACCGTCTTCGACGCCCTCGATCAGATCCTCAAGATCATTCGCGCGTCCGACGGCAAAGCAGACGCCGCGAAGAAGATCATGGCGAAGTACGCGCTCGACGCCGAGCAGACCGACGCCATCCTCGAACTTCGCCTCTACCGCCTCGCCAAGCTCGAGATCCTGGTCATCCAGGACGAGCTCAAGAACAAGAAGAAGCGAGCGAACGAGATCAAGCGGCTCCTGAACGAGGAGGGCAGCAAGAGCATCTGGGGGATCGTGCGCGGCGAGCTCGTCGCGATCGGGCAGGGATACGGCAAGGCCGGGGCTCGCCGCACGATCATCGCCGAGATCGGCGAGGAGCCCGAGTTCACGGAAGAGGACCTCATCGTCGCCGAGGACAATCACGTCCTCTTGACGCGCGACGGCTGGGTGAAGCGCCAGAAGGAGATCAAGGATCCCGCATCCACCCGGCTCCGCGAGGGCGACCAGGTGCTCGCGGTCATCGCGGGCTCCACACGCGCGAGCGTCGTGTTCCTGTCGAGCTTCGGGACGGCGTACACGAGCCGCATCGTCGATATCCCGGCGACCACCGGTTACGGCGAGCCCATCCAGAAGCTCTTCAAGATGAAGGACGGAGAGTCCATCGTCGCCATGGCGTCGCTCGATGCGCGGCTCACCGGCGGCCTGGAAGGCGACGAGGAGCACTACCCCGTCACCTTCGGCGTCGCCGCGAGCTCGGACGGGTTCGCCCTCTGCTTCGGCCTCTTGCCCCTGGTCGAGCCGAGCACGCGCTCCGGCCGCCGCTACGCGCGTCTGGGGGAGGGGGCCAGCATCATCGGCGCCGAGATCGTGCACGGCGAGGAGACGATCATCGCCGTCTCCAAGAAGCGCCGCGCGCTTCTCTGCGACGTGACGGACATCAACTTCCTCTCGGGGCCGGGGAAGGGCGTCACTCTCATGAAGCTCGCGGACGACGACTCGCTCCTCGCCATGAAGGCAGCCCGCACCGACAGGGACGCCGTCGTCGTCAAGACGAGCATGGGCGGTGAGCAGCGCATCGGCACCTCCCGCTACGAGAAGACGGGGCGCGGCGGCAAGGGCCGTGAGGTGATCAGTCGCGGCACGCTGACGGAGGTCGTCTACGAGGCCCCGCCCGCGCCCGCTCCCTTCGACGGCGGCGAGCCCGCCTGAGCCGGCAGGAGAATCCGATGGCCGCCGAGTACACAGCCAAAGACATCCAGGTTCTCGAGGGCCTCGACCCGGTCCGCAAGCGCCCCGGCATGTACATCGGGGGCGTCGGGAGCGCCGGCCTTCACCACCTGGTGTGGGAGGTTGTCGACAACTCCGTCGACGAGGCCATGAACGGTCACGCGACGGAGATCACGGTGACGCTCCACAAGGGCGGCGAGAGCATCACGGTGAAGGACGACGGTCGCGGCATACCGGTCGACAAGCACCCGAAGCACAAGAAGTCCGCGCTCGAGATCATCTTCTCGACCCTGCACGCGGGCGGAAAATTCGAATCCGGCAACTACAAGACCTCGGGCGGCCTCCACGGCGTCGGCGCGTCGGTGGTGAACGCGCTGTCGAGCAAGCTGGTCGCGACGGTGAAGCGCGACGGCGCCGAGTGGCAGCTCGAGTTCAAGCGCGGCGTCGCGCAAGGCGCTCTGAAGAAGCTCGGAGCCGCGCGCGGCTCGGGCACCACCGTGTTCTTCCAGCCCGACCCGACGATCTTCCCGCGCACGGAGTTCGATCCCGCGACGATCCGCGAGCGCCTGGAGATCGCGAGCTATCTCCACCGTGGAGTGAAGGTGCGCTTCGTCGACGAGGCTCACGGCACCGACGAGACCTTCCGCCACGAGCAGGGCATCGCCGACTACCTGAAGAAGGTCGTTGCGCAGCGGAACACGAAGCCGACCCACGACGCGGCGTTCTCGCTGGTGCGCGAGAACGGCGGCAAGATCGAGGTCGTCTTCCAGTGGACGGAGTCGACCGACGAGCATCTCCTGAGCTACGTCAACGGCATCCCGACCGGCTCGGGCGGCACCCACGAGAACGGCCTCCGCGCCGCAGTGGGCAAGGCGATCCGCAACTACGTCGAGACTCACGAGCTCACGCCGAGGGGCGTGACGATCGCGGCGGAGGACATCCGCGAGGGCTTCATGGGCGTGCTCTCGGTGTACATCGCCGAGCCGCAGTTCCAGGGCCAGACCAAGGACCGGCTGAACAACCCCGAGGTTCAGGGGTACGTCGACGCCGCCGTTCGCCCCGGTCTCGAGCAGTGGCTCAACTCGAACCGCACCGTCGCCGAACAGATCGTCACCCGCATCGTCGCGGCGTCACGCGCCCGGGAGGCATCGCGCGCCGCGTCCGCGGCCGTCTCGCGGAAGACGGCCACCAGCGGCCGCCTCACGCTCCCCGGCAAGCTCAGCGACTGCTCGAGCACGAACCGCGAAGACACCGAGCTCTTCATCGTGGAGGGGGACTCCGCAGGCGGCTCCGCCAAGCAGGGGCGCGATCGCGAACGACAAGCCGTGTTGCCGCTCCGTGGCAAGGTCCTGAACACCGAGGCCGTCGGGCTCGCGAAGGTGCTCGAGAACAAGGAGCTCGCCGATCTGGTCGTCGCCCTGGGCTGCGGCGTCGGGAAGGACTTCGACCTCTCACGGCTCAGATACGGCAGGGTCATCCTGCTCGCGGACGCCGACTCCGACGGCCATCACATCACGACGCTGCTGCTCACGTTCTTCTACCGCCACCTGCCGCACCTCATCGGAGCGGGACGGATCTTCGTGGCGGTGCCTCCGCTCTACCGCATCGACATCGGCAAGGAGACCCACTGGGCGGTCGACGAGCCGGACAAGGCGCGCATCCTCGCCAAGCATGGCAAGGGGGAGGGGAGCGCCGACATCACCCGCTTCAAGGGCCTCGGCGAGATGATGCCGAAGGTGCTGTGGGACACCACGCTATCCCCCAGGACCCGCCGGCTGCTGAAGGTGAACATCGCGGACGGCTTGCAGACGGACCGCGTGATCAACGAGCTGATGGGCAAGGACCCCTCCGCGCGCTTCCACTTCATCATGGACCGGGCCGAAGAGGCCTCCGACATCGACGTCTGAGCGTCGTCGCCGGCCCCGTCCGGGGTTTTCGCCGGCGTCGCTGCATGTAGGAGATGTGCGCCCGTTCGCGGCGCTCCTGCGACCGATGTGAATCGTCCCACGAGAAATATCCGTCCGCTCCCATAAAAGCTCCGACGAAGACCCGTCGAAGACGTCCCACGAGTCAGCGTGCGCACCGTGCGCTCGCGCTCGGACACGTCGGGAGGCTCTGGTTTCATCCATGCGTCGATTCGAGTTGCTGTTCGTCGGGTTTGCAAGCATTGCGGTCGGCGTCGCCTGTAGTAGCTCGGAGTCGAGCAGCTTCAACAACCAGAAGCAGAAGGACGCCGGAACCGACGGTAGCTT
>CAYUAW010000252.1:0-4690 GCA_964442485.1 uncultured Polyangiaceae bacterium | reverse complement strand
GGGCGTCTGCGCGCTCTACGGCCAGCAGTGTTCGACGGGCGCGGACTGCTGCAGCGGCGTTCCCTGTACCAACGGCCTGTGCGTCTTCCCGATCCGCTGAGCGCCATGAACCACACCTCGAACATGCAGCGCACTGTCATCCGCGCAGCGATCATCGGCTGCGCCGCCCTCTTCGCGATGGCGTGCAGCTCGAAGGGCAACCTGGTCAATCCAGGAGACGGAAAGGAACATTCCGACGGCGCCGCAGGAGCGTCGTCGGTGACGACCGACGGCGGTGGCGCCGGCACCACCGGCGTTCAGGGGATGCCCGAAGGCGGGCTCATCCTCGGGAAGGGATTGCAAGGCGATTCGGGTCGGGACGCGTCGTGCGGCAACTCGACGCTGTCGGCCACGCCGCCGGAAGTGAACATCCTGCTCGTCATCGACGAGTCGGGGAGCATGACCACGAAGCTCGAGGGCACGTCCGGCGACAAGTGGGCGGCGATGAAGTCCGCGCTCGGAACGGCGCTCGCCGGTACCGCGTCGCGGATCTCGTTCGGGCTCGAGCTCTTCCCCGCACCCGCGGATCCCAAGAAGCCCATCGCGCTCGACTGCACCGACAACTGCTGCGAGATGCCCACGGTCGGGGACGTCACGGTATCCGTCGAGACTGGCGCGACGGCCGTGCCGAAGATCATGTCCGCGCTGGACGCCTCCGCTCCGGGCGGCGGCACTCCAACGGCGGAGGCTCTCCGTCGCGCGGTCGACTACTTCACGAAAGGAGCGGGCGCGAAGCTCGGCGGCGATCGCTACGTCCTGCTTGCGACGGACGGCGGACCGGACTGCAACACCGGCCTCACCTGCGCCGCCAGCGCTTGCACGACGAACCTGGACGGCGAGTGCCCACTGCCCAGCGGTGGCAATTGCTGTGACGCGATGTTCGGCGGGGCCGCCGCGCACAGCCGCTGCCTCGACGACGGCGGAACGACGGCGCAGATCAAGGCGCTCCACGACGCGGGCGTGCGCACTTTCGTCGTCGGGATACCCGGCAGCGAGGCGTACGGGACCGCGCTCGACGCCTTCGCCGAAGCGGGCGGCGAGGCCCAGACCACCGGCGCCCACAAGTACTTCGCGGTCGCCGCGGCCGGTGGAACGAGCGCGCTGACCACCGCACTGTCCACCATCACGAAGGGCGTCATCAACACGTGCCGCCTCGTGCTCGGCTCGATGCCGCCGGATCTCGGCAAGCTCAACGTCTCCATCGACGGGGTGATCGTTCCGCAGGCGGGGGCAAACGGCTGGAAGGTCGACACGAGCTCGACGCCTCCCGCGATCGTCCTCGAGGGGTCGACGTGCGCGAACGTCGAGAAGAACGGCGCCGAGAAGGTCGTCGTGCAGTACGGCTGCCCGACGCTCATTACGCGCTGAAGGCCGGCGAGCGCGCAGCGAGGTGTGTGACACGCACCTCGGCGTACGGTGTGTGCGCGCGGCGTCCATCGCTTCGCGCGGGCTACCTCCGCGAAGAAGCGCGCGACGTACTTCGTGACCGATGATAAAACCGATCGGGTACGAGTGGCGTATTCCATCCTCGAGCTCGACGCGGCCGCCTGCTGCTCGCGTTCGGCCCCTGCTCGCTGCTCTCCTCTGCCCTCACCGCGATAGCCATGGATAGGTTCCCTCCCGGCACCGTGTTCGGAAACGACTTCAAAGTCGTGCGCCTGCTTCGCGAGGGCGGCATGGGCGCCGTCTTCGTGGTCGAGCAGATGAGCACCGGCCGGCTGCGCGCGCTGAAGGTGCTCTCGAGCGAGCTCGGCGGAGACGCCGGCGCGCGCGAGCGCTTCGTTCGCGAGTCACGCATCGGTGCGCAGATAGACAGCGACCACGTCGTGGAGGTCGTCACCGCGGGCGTCGACGCCGGAACGGGGTGCCCGTATCTCGTGATGGAGCTCCTGGTGGGGCTCGACCTCGACGACGTCGCGGAGCAGTTCGGCCCGCTTCCCCTGGGCGACACGGCGGAGATCCTCGCGCAGTTCGGGCACGCCATCGAGCGCGCACACGCGCTCTCCATCGTTCACCGCGACATCAAGCCGGCCAATATCTTCCTGGCTGCACCGCGCCGGCGCGGCGCTCCCTTCACGGTGAAGGTGCTCGACTTCGGTATCGCGAAGGCCGTCGCCGACAACAAGCTCACCGGGCAGGCGCCGCTCGGCACGCCCCTCTACATGGCGCCGGAGCAAATGGAGCACGCGGGCAACGTGACCCCCGCTGCCGACGTCTGGGCGCTCGGCCTCGTGGTGTTCCGGCTGCTCACGGGGCACGACCTGTGGCGAGCTTCCGGGGATTCCTTCCCTGCGCTGGTCCGGGAGATGGTCGTCGACCCGCTGCCGCTCGCCACCGCGCGCGCCGCCGAGCTCGGCTCGGCAGCGCGTCTGCCGTACGGGTTCGACGAATGGTTCGCTCGCTGCGTCGTGCGTGACCCCCGCGCGCGATATCGAGAAGCGGGAGAGGCGATCGCCGCCTTCCATGCGCTCGTGCCCGACGGCACGCCGACCGGTCAGATCGCCGAATGGCTCCACGGTCGCATGAGCCCGACCGGCGAAGGGGGACAGGCGTCGATCGCCGGCGCCTCGCTGCGGGGAAAGTCGGCGCCCGGGCAATGGTCGTCACAGAAGGGCCACGGCTCAACGCCGGTTTCCCATGCCGGTACCACGCCCGCGCACGGCGCGCAGGTGGCGCCGGTCCTCCCGCACATCACGGCGTCTTCGGCGCGGAGCTCTCCGCCCACCGGGGACGCCGCGACGCAGTACTCCCAGCCCCTCGGCGAGACGTCGTCGGCCAAGCCCGTCGCCGCGGCGCTCGCGGCGCGACCCGCGTCGCGCACGCCGCTGTACCTCGCTTCCGGCATCGTTGTGGTGGCGCTCGCCGCGGGGGCGTTCTTCGCGCTCGGCGCGTCGTCGCGGCGTCCGGAGGCCGTAGCGACCCAGGCGCCGGCGCCTGCGGTGAGCGCCGTCGCGAGCGCCGCGCCGGTCGCACCGCACTGCCCGGAGGACATGGTGCTCGTCAACGGCGGCGCGATGTTCATGGGCGATCTCGACCTGGACAACGCACGGCCGCCACACCGGGTGACGGTCGCGAGCTTCTGCGTCGATCGGCACGAAGTGACGGCAGCCGCATACGACGCGTGTGCGGAGCATGGGAACTGCCTGAAGGCGCCGCAGGACGTGCATTTCGCGGATGTCACCGACGCGCAGCGGACGGCGTTCGGTGAGCTGTGCAACGCGCGCCGCGAAGGGCGGGGAAGTCACCCGGCCAACTGTGTCGACTGGAGCATGGCCGACAATTTCTGCCGCTCCCAGGGCGGCCGACTAGGAGACGGTGGGGCGCGCCTGCCCACCGAGGCGGAGTGGGAGTTCGCGGCTCGAGGCTCCGCTCAGAAGACGTACCCATGGGGAGACGAGGCGCCCGACGCGACGCGACTGAACGCCTGCGGCAGCGAGTGCGACGCCTGGTTCAAGGCGCACCACCTGACGACGCGCACCCTGTACGCGACCGACGACCACTTCGCCGGCACGGCTCCCGTTGGCTCGTTCCCGGCAGGTGCGACGCGTGAGGGCGTCCTCGACCTGGCCGGTAACGTCTGGGAGTGGACCGGCGACTGGTACGGGCCATACGGCAGCGACGCTCAGTCGAACCCGAAGGGCACGGAAACCGGGACGGAGCGCGTCGTGCGCGGCGGCTCGTTCAACGGCTCGATGAGCACCTGGGCGAGGCCCGCGTATCGCTGGAAGACGAAGCCCGACACGTACAACCACGCGATCGGCTTTCGCTGCGCGATGGGAGCGACGTGACGCCGCTGCCCCTCAAGGCCACATCTTTCGTGAAGGAGAAGCGAGCACCCATGAAGAACGAACTACGCGCGAGAATCTTCGAGATGACCCTGGCCGCCTTCGGCGCGTCCGCGTGCGCGCACACGGCGCAAGCCACGGATCCCTCGAAGGTGCCCGCCGCCGCGGAGGTGACGAAGCCGTCCGCCGCGGGCCATGGCGAGGCGAGCTGCTCGGCCGCGGGCTGCGGCGCGCAGGCGGACGACACCGCCGCCAGCGGAGCCAAGACGGCCGCGAGCGACACCAGGGCGGCCGAGACGAACGCCCCGGCGATGGCCGCCGAGCCCGCCTCGCCGCCCATGGCGGCAAAGACGGAGACGGCCGCGGCCGTCACGCAGAAGGCGGAAACGGCGAGCGACGGCCCGGCTGCCGCCGCGCCGCCGAAGGCGAAGCCCAGGTCGAAGCACGTGAAGAAGAAGTCGGCGGACGACGAAGGCTGCGGGGCGGGTTCCTGCGCCAGCGCGAAGTAGCGCGCCGACCGTGATCCCCCGTTCCGGCGTCGGCATCGGGCTCCGCGCGGGGCTCGCCGCAGAGCTCTTTGCGGCTCCGCCGCCGGAGCTCGCCTTCGTCGAGGTGACGCCCGAGAACTACCTCCGGCGCGGTGGGCGATACGCCGAGATGCTCCGGAACGCACGCGAGCGCTGGCCCATCGTCACGCACGGCCTCTCGCTGTCCCTCGGCGGTCCCGATCCCCTCGACGGGGACGCGCTCCGTGCCCTCGGGGCATTCCTAAGGGACGTGCAGACTCCCTGGCACAGCGATCATCTATCTTTCGGAGCGGTGGACGGCACGATGCTCCACGAGCTCTTGCCCGTTCCGTTCTCGCG
>CAYUAW010000251.1:7481-11045 GCA_964442485.1 uncultured Polyangiaceae bacterium | reverse complement strand
AGCGTGCGCAGCGTGCGCAGCGTGCCGGCGATGCGCCAGCATTGATCGAGCATCTGGTCCACGTTCATGTGGCTCGCCTGGTGGACCGGCCCCGTGCCTTCGGCGTGTTCCCGCGTGCGCTCGAGACCCCCTATGAGGCTCATCAGCGGGTTGGCGACCTCGTGGCCCACGGCTCCAACCAGAAGAGTCACCGTCTCGGACACGCGCGCGGCGGTGCGCCTTGCTTCTCCGGTCCGCTCTGCGAGAACGTGACGAAGCGCGCCGCACAGTGCGTCAATATCGAACGGCTTTTTGACCATACCATCCGCGTCGATGGCGCGCGCTTGAATGCTTTCATCCGCCGTCATCACGACTACCGGAACGTCACATAACGCCTCATCCCTGCGCTGCTCGACGCGAAACGCCCACCCATCCATGTTCGGCAGGCGGAGGTCGAGGAGCACCACATCGACGGTCCTGTCGTGTCGCAGGCTCTTCAGTGCTTCCACTCCGTCTGTCGCCTCGGTGACGCTATAGCCTCGATCACGCAGCACATTGGACACTGTCGAGCGCTGGTCGTCGTCGTCTTCGACCACCAGAACTCTCGGCCGATGCGGCGCCGGGCGCGTCATGGTGGCTCGAGCCAGACTTGAATCGTTCATCGTCGTCTCGGGGAGGGGCTCGCGAAGTGCCCTTGGTGGGCACTGCTTCGGAATTTCGGCAACTCCGTGTGACGGGAGAGCAAGATGTGAACCGAAGAAGGTTCACGCCGAACCGGCGCCAGCGCTGCGCATTCGGAGGGCAATTGGTCACATGCGTGCTTCTCGTGACGCCCGTCGCGGAAATCCACCGCACCTGCGTGAAGATCCCCAGGAAGCTTGCGCGGAACCTCCGAGGACGTCGTTGGCCGCCGAACTCGGGCCATGGACGGCGGTTCGCACCGCGCACGATCGTTGCAGCAAGCGCTGTCCAAGTGCGGAGGACCCGTCTCGATGCTCCAGGAATTCGTCAAATCGAACCGTGACGCCATCATTGCCATCGCAAAAGAATCGGTGGCGAAGAGGACGGCTCCAAAACCGAACGCTCGGGAGCTGGAGAACGGGATTCCGGTTTTCCTGGACCAGCTCGGCGACGCTCTGCGCCTCGCAAAGTCCACGTCCGAAATCGATCATGACGAGCTCAAGGCGAGCGCCAGCCGGCACGGAAAGGATCTGTTTCATCTTGGGCTCACCGTCGATCAGGTCGTTCACGACTACGGCGACGTCTGCCAGGCCGTCACGGAGCTGGCCGTCAATCAGGGGGCGCGGATCAGCACGGAAGACTTCAGGACGCTCAATCTCTGTCTCGACGATGCCATTGCAGGTGCGGTGACCGAGTACGGTCGCGAGCGCGAGCGCGAGCTCACCCACCACGGTACCGAGCGCCTGGGGTTGCTCGCGCAGGAGCTTCGCAACGTGCTGGATACGGCGACGCTGTCGTTCAACAGCATCCGGGACGGCCGGGTTGCGCCTGGCGGAAGCACCGGTCTGGTGCTCGAGCGAAGCCTGGACAACCTGCGGAATCTGATTGATCGATCGTTTGCCGAGGTGCGCCTCGATGCTGGGCTGAAGTACGGCGAGAGCATTTCAGTGCCCGAGTTCCTCGAGCAGATCGAGATTGGCGCCTTGATTCAGTCGCGAGCGCGCAACCTCGACCTGGCCGTGGGCTCGGTGGATGGCACCGTGACGATCTTCGGCGACCGGCACATCATCGGAGCGGCGCTCGCAAACCTGTTGCAGAATGCCTTCAAATTCACTCGCGCGAACGGCCATGTATCTCTGAACACACACGCGACCACCGAGCGCGTGATCTTCGAAGTTCAGGACGAGTGCGGCGGCCTTCCCGTCGGGAAAGCAGAGGAGCTGTTCCTTCCGGTCGAGAAGCGAGGGCCACAGGTGACCGGTCCCGGCCTCGGACTCTCCATCTGCGTCAAGGCCGCACGCGCCAACGGGGGCGACCTTCGTGTCCGCGACCTGCCCGGCAGAGG
Source organism: uncultured Polyangiaceae bacterium (assembly GCA_964442485.1). Classification (GTDB taxonomy): domain Bacteria; phylum Myxococcota_A; class Polyangia; order Polyangiales; family Polyangiaceae; genus DASZVB01. The sequence continues at coordinate 9,040 of CAYUAW010000251.1, read as the reverse complement.
ATGTGTGTTCACCCTCGATTTGCCTCGGTCCCGGTCTCTGGCGCCCTGAGCTGCCGCGGTAGGTCGAGCGTAAAGACGCAACCTTTGCCCGGGAGATCGCGCACGTGGATCGTCCCACCGTTTGCCTTCGCGGCTTTGAGGCAGATGGAGAGCCCAAGCCCGATGCCACTGCGATCCTTGTCGCGCTGTTCGAACGGTTTGAACAGGCCGTCGACCTTGCCTGGCGGTAGCCCTCCACACTCGTCCTCGATGTCGAAGAGCACGCGGTCTCCCGCGACGCGCGCCGTCAGATGGATGGTGCCGGGGTTGCGCGTGAACTTGAACGCGTTCTGCAGGAGGTTCGAGATGGCGGCGGCGAGGCTCTGCCGGTCTCCCTCGATGGCCACGTCAGACGGGACGGACGTCACCACCAGACTGTGCATCCGCGCCCGAGCCTGGATCAGCGCGCCTATCTCGAGCTCTTCCAGAAAGGCAGCCACGCCAAACCGTTCGATGTGCGCTATCCCCGCGTCCAGGCGCACGTCGGCCAGCGACCGATCAATGAGATCGCGCAGACCCATGAGGCTCCTGGTGTGTACCTGTCCGGTGCTGCCACCCGGAGCAACCCTGCCGCTCTTGATGCTCTCGAACGAGAGCATCGCCGTATTCAGCAGATTCCGCAGTTCGTGGGCGAGGATGCCGAGGCGTTCCGTTCCCTGAGCAGCTACCGCATTCTGTTCGAGAAGCGCGTACGCGGTGACCGCGCCTGCAATCGCATCGTCGAGACACAGGTTCAGCGTCCGGAAGTCCTCCGCCGGGATTGGCGCATGCTGTTTGACCGCGAGCTCGGTGATGGCCTGGCAGACGTCGCCGTAGTCGTGAACGACCTGCGCTATGGTCACACCCGAGCGAAAGAGGTCGAGCCCGTGTCGGCCCGCGGTCAAGCCGAGCTGTTCGTGGGCGACCGAGTCGCTCGACTTCGCCAGCACGAGGGCGTCGCCGAGCTGATCCAGGAACACCGGGATCCCGTTCTTGAGCTCCTCCTCGGTCGCCTTCGGCTGCGTTCTCGATGCTACCGACTGCTGCGCCCGAGCGATGATCGCGCTGCGATTTGCAACGATGAATTTCTCGAGCACCAAGAAGATTATCGATTCCCGAGCGCCGAGCGCAACCCCATCCTTCCCTTCCGATGGTATTGGCCCGCACCAGTGTCAGCGGATCCGTCCCGTCGACCGTGGCCCCGTTGATGCTACCCCCTCGGCCGGCCTTGGCCGCGGGCTGCGACGCACTTGTTCAGCGATCGACGCGCGCGAAGCTGGTCCCACCCGGGAAGAGCTCGACCTCGCGCTCTCCGAGGATGACCGGGGCCACGTCGCTCTCGTGCATCCGCCCCTTGAAACGCAGGCGATACGAGCGCGTCTTCGCGCCGTTCGTCACGTTCACGGGCGCGTTGACCAGCATCCACGATGCCTCGAACTGCTCGTTCGTGGTGAACGTGCACGTCGTCGTGGGAAGGGCGAACCGAGCGTACGACGAGCGGGCGTCACCTGCGCCGGTTCCGGTCGGTACAGGAAGGTTCG
>CAYUAW010000251.1:3649-7381 GCA_964442485.1 uncultured Polyangiaceae bacterium | reverse complement strand
GCGTACGACGAGCGGGCGTCACCTGCGCCGGTTCCGGTCGGTACAGGAAGGTTCGTTGCCCCGTCGACGAGCTCGAACTGTGCGCCGCTCACGGGGTGGCCCGCGCAGTCGCGCGCGTAAGAGACGAGGAGTGCCTTCCCTGCGTCCTCCTGTCCCCCGCCGAGGGCGAGGTTGACCGAGAGCGCCATCGAGGCCTTCAGTGTCACGAAACCCTCGATGTGGCCGTCGACCACCGGAAGCCCGTACTCGAACAGTTCCAGGACGGAATAGCTGGGATCTGGAGTCAGGAGCTCGTGAAGGTGAAGCGACACGGATGCGCTCCCGGCCGGGAGCGGGAAAGAGACCGTGCCGCCATCACCGCCGAATGTCCGCGTGTACGCTGGCGTACCCAGGGTGGATGGACCGAAGAACACGTCCACCGTGGGGTCGCCGAACAGAGCCTGAGGCAGGGGTGCCAGACGGAGCGTGGCGAATGGTCTCGGTGCTCCTGCGTCGGCGGCGGCGTCAGGTGCCGCGACGCCGCCGTCGGAGCCGCCGTAGCAGCTCCAGTCCGGATCGAACTCCATGTTCGTGTTCGTATCGAGGCTCTTCATGACCGGCGGAGCGCCCGTGCAGGGCTGCAGGCCCGGGACGGCTGCGTCCGCCTCCGGCGCCGTCCGTCCGGAGTCACGGGACACGCCACCGTCCTGCCGCACGGGCACCGAGCCGCCCGCATCGGCGGCGGGCGGATGATGCGTCCCCGCGTCGGTCGGGTGATGCATCCCGCCGTCGGTCGGGTGATGCATCCCGCCGTCGGCCCCCTTGTTCACAGCCTTGTTGCTGTCGCAGGCCGTGAGCCCGACGACGAGCGTCGCCCCGAGAGGAACCAGAGCACGGATCAACGGGCAACCACGCAACATAGAAGCTCCACGTTCGACGACTCGTGAGCAGCCTACACGCCTCGCAACGGCCTCGGTACTTCGGTGATCGAGCCGCCGCGCTCGAACGTGGCCGCGGCGAACCGACGCTCGTATCATTGACGTCTATTCCAAGGAAATTGGCGCCAGGTGCTCTTGAACTGGCGTGGCGAAACGATCACGCAGTACGCGACGAGCCCCTCACCGTGCAGATGTAGAGAAGGAGCAACACGTCGAGCCCGCCTCCGATCGACGCCTTGGTGACGAGGGGCAGCGACATCGGGGAGACCCAGCCCTCCACCAGGCCGGCGATCGAGAGGAGCACTGCCGCGCCGAGCGCGAGCGGCAAGGATTCGCGCGCGGCTCGCGCGAATGCGTCCCTTCTCCGCAGCCACCCGGGCCGGAGGAGGGCATCCGCCATCCGGAGGCCGCCCGCGGCCGCGATGAGGATCGCCGAAAGCTCGACCCCGGAATGAGGCAGGACGAAGCCGAGGAAGGCACGCGGTGAGGCGAGCATCTCGACCACCGCGAAGGTGGCGCCGAGCAGCACTCCATTGAAGAGCAAGACCAGGGCCGTCCCGACGCCGAACGTGGCGCCGAGCGCGAAGGAATTCAGCGCCACCCGAGCGTTGTTCGTGAAGTAGAAGACTCCGTAGACCGGATCGCCTTCGCGTGGCGTGGCGCCCGCCTGGAACGACTCCTCGGCGTTCCGCTGCGAGCCCCCCGGAAGCAGGATGGCGGCGCTGGCCGGATCGCGCGAGACCTCCAGGTATCCCCAGGCAGTGCCGGCGACGAGCAACGCCGTCGCAAGAGCCAGATACCGCCACGAGCGACGTACGGCGCCCGGAAACGCCACGACCAGGTCCTCGAGCGAGCGGCTGAGCCGCACCGGGAGAGGAGCGTAGAGGATCGCATGAGCACGAGCGGCCAGCGCTTCCAGGGCGGCGAGATGCTCTCGAGGCAAGCCGCGGGCTCGAGACTCCGCGAGCTCCGACACGAGGCGACGATAGAGCGCGGGAAACGCTTGCAGGTCGGACCTCGAGACCCTGCGGAGCGAGCTCGAGTCGACCGAGCGAAGAATGCTTTCGAGCTGCTCAGCGGTGCTCATCTCGGATCAGCTCCTCCAGGAAGGCCTCCCGATCGACGGGAGCTTTCCTGCCGAGGCGAGCGGCCAGGCGGATTGCCAGATCGCCTCCGACTCGCGCCCGCGCAACCGCGCCGAGCATCGAACGCCGCGAGAGAAACTCGATGACCAGAGTTCGCTCGGTGGGCGAAAGCGGGCCGCCTTTCCCCTGCGGCGCTGCCGGAACGTGCTCGTCGGGCTGGCGCTCCTTGACGACGAAGGTCCCCGCTGCGTAGTCACCGACCCGCTTCCCCTTTCGGCCCATGAACACTGACACGATACCCACCAGGTAAAAGGCCGGTAGAAAATCCACGACTCGCAGCAGGTTCCGCACGAGGGCAGCACGGCCATCGACGGGGTAGCCTCCGTCACGCACGACGCGCAGCCCCAGACTTCGCTTCCCCGGGGACCGTCCGTTCGACACGACCTCGAACAGCGCGAAATATCCGAAATTCACGAAGAAGATGACGGCGCTGACGAAGGCGAGAGCCAGCACTGGCAGATGCGGCTGACCCTGGGCGTCCTTCTCGAAGAACCGGCTGGGGCGCGCGGCGACCGGCAGGAGTGCAAACGCCAGGAAGCCGGCAGCAACCATCGGGACCATCTGCCAGAGCAGATCGATGGCGTAGGCGACGGCGCGACTTCCCACTCCCGCCAGAGGCAGATTGAGCTCGATCTGCTCGGGTGTCTCTATGATCGACACCTCGTGAAGGGGTAGAGCTTCCCGCCGCGTTGGATCCGACACTCCTCGCTCCAAACCAGGGACCCTATCACGGTCACCCTGTCGTATGCTGCACGCTTCGGTTGGTACGCGAGGAGGCGATCCAATGAGTTACGAGATCAAGCCGCTATCAGTGGGAGAGATCCTGGACGGGGCGTTTCAGCTTTATCGGAACCACTTTGCTGCGTTCTTCACCGTGGTGGCGGTGATCGCCGTGCCGGCGGTGACCTTCGGCGCGCTCGTGGGCTGGGCGGTGACGGGAACGTTCGCGCCCGTGACGACTCCCCAGGCCGCGGGGCTCGGGCGGTTCTGGCTGGTCATACTCGTCTCGGCGCCGGTCACCTTCGGCTTGTATATCTTGCAGAACTCCGTGCTTACGATTGCGATCGCCGACGCGTACCTCGGAAGAACGGTCTCGGTGGCAGCGGCGTTTCGTCGAGCCGTGAGGCTCCTCGGGTCGCTGAGCGGGGCGGCGGTGCTCACGGGTCTGGGTGTCTGGGGTGGGATGATACTGCTAGTCGTGCCGGGCATCCTGCTCGCGTTGCGCTGGCTCTTCACAGTCCAGGCGATCACCGTCGAAGGCCTTGGTGCTTCCGCGTCCCTCAAGCGCTCGAGGCAGCTCACGACCGGGAGGCGCTTACGGCTCGCAGGGCTCGTGCTGCTCATCACCATCATCACCGTCGCGATCAACTTCGGAGCGGCGGCAGTCATCCCCAACGTGGTGCTCGCGCTGCCGATCATCGGCCCGCTTCTCCGGCAGCTCCCGACGACCGTTCTCGCACCCCTCTATCCGGCCGTGCTCACGCTGGCCTACTTCGACGCCCGGGTGAGGAGCGAGGCCTTCGATCTGGAGATGCTGGCGCAAACCATCGGCGGTGGCCCACCGGCCGTTGCGGCCGTCGCAGCACGCACGGTGTGAATGGCGCCGACCGACGCGGGGATAGCAGCTCGGCTGCGCGCCATTCTGAGCTCGGACGAGTTTCAGCCTCGCG
>CAYUAW010000251.1:1308-3549 GCA_964442485.1 uncultured Polyangiaceae bacterium | reverse complement strand
GAGAAGCTCCTTTCGCGAGCGCGGTCGCTCGCGGATGAAGGATTGCTCCGGGACGCAGCGCGAGCGCTTCAAGAGGCGGTGCTGCTCCAGACCAGCCGAGACCTGAGCCTCCCCTGGCGGTCTTCGCTCTCGGACTGGGAATGGATCGAGCTCCTCCACCCGTCCGAGAGCATCGTCGACTTCACGCGAGCGACGCAGCGCCTGGCCTTCGGTCCCCGGCCGAGCCGCGCGGAGTTCGACGCGTGCGCGCACCGGGTGCATTCCTTGATACAAGGACGCGACGGCGCGAGCTCGGGGAAGACATGAAGCGTGCTGCGCTCCCCTTGATTCTGCTCATCGGCCTGCTCATCGTGGTCGCGAGCTTCGTTCCGCGTGAGCCGGAGGCAGACCGTGCGTGGGGTGCCGAGGCAACCACGTATTCACCCGGGCCGCGCGGAGCGAAGGCGCTGTTTCTCCTGCTCGGCCAGATTGGCCTCGATGCCAAGAGGTGGCGATCCCCGAGCTACGGGGAGCTGTCGAAGGACACCGTTCTCTGGGTCCTCACGAGCGAGCCCTTCGGGCGCACCGAACGTCGGGAGCTCATTCGCTTCCTCCGGAAGGGCGGAACGGTGATCGCGCCTCCTGCAGCGCTGACCGACGTCCTCGAGGACGCGCAGCTCGGAAAGCCGGAGCTGAAGGAGCAGGCCGGCCCACTGGTGACGGCATGGGAGACGAGCCTCGAGCTCCCGCGTGCACCGCTGGCCATCACGGGCGCGGCTGAACCCGTGGAGACCTTTGCGACCGCAGCGAGCGGCGTCCCCGTCGTCGCTGCCTGGCGGGTCGGCGAGGGACGGGCCGTGAGCCTCGGCGTCGAGCAGCTGACGCAAAACGAGCGGATCGGACGGGCGGGCAACGGCACCTTCCTGGCGCGGCTTGCGCTCGCGCTGGGCAAGAAGCACGTCTTCGACGAGTACAAGGTTGGTTTCGGCGAAGGCGGTCTCGTCGCGCTTCTCGCGCGTGTGCCCTATCGCTGGGCCATCGCACAGCTCCTGCTCGTGGCCGTCGTCGGGCTCCTCGCCTTTGCCGGAAGACGCCTGCCGGCGGAAGAGCCAGAGCCAGTCCAGCGACGCCGCACGCTCGAGCACGTCGAAGCCGTCGCACGGCTCTGGGAGCAGGCACGGGACGCCGGCCTCCCCCTGGGCGCGATCTTGAGCGCGGCCCGAGAGCGCGCGCGTCTCCGCCTGGGTGGCGGCGGTGGCGACAGGCCGTTCCTCGAGTGGATCGAGCGCGTTCGACCCGAGCTTTCACCCCGGGCGAGAGACGTGTGGGAAAAGGCGGAGCGCCTCTGCGAGGGCCTCGGACCGCCCGTCGAGGACGCACGCCTTCTTGCAGTGGACCTCAGGCGACTGGAAAAGGATGGGCTCGGATGGTGAGTAATTCGGTAGGACAGCTGGTGGCCGCGGTCGAGCGCGCGGTCGTCGGGAGACGCACCGAGCTCTCGGCGCTGCTCGCGGCATTCCTCGCTGAAGGCCACGTCCTCCTGGAGGGCGCTCCCGGTACAGCGAAGACCCTTCTCGTACGAGCGCTCGCTGCCGCGAGCGGGTGCGCGTTCCGGCGTATCCAGTTCACGCCGGATCTCATGCCGGCGGACGTGACGGGGACGAACGTCTACGATCCGAAGGAGGGCGCGTTCCGGCTGATGCGCGGTCCGATCTTCACTGATATCGTGCTCGCGGACGAGGTGAATCGCGCGCCTGCGAAGACCCAGGCCGCGCTCCTCGAATGCATGGAGGAGCGCAGCGTCACTATCGACGGCAAGACTTACCCCATGACCCGGCCGTTCACCGTCTTTGCGACGATGAACCCCGTCGAGTTCGAGGGAACATTTCCGCTGCCCGAAGCCCAGCTCGACCGCTTCCTGATGAAGATCCAGATGGGTGAGCTCGATGCGGCCGCAGAGCAAGACGTGATTGCCCGATTCGTCGCCGGTTTCGATCCCTGGGCGCTCGCCACCGCGGGAATCGAGCCAGTGTGGAGCGCCCAGAAGCTGGAGGAGCTGCGGACCGTGGTGAGGTCCGTTGCCGTCGAAGCGAACGTCCAGGCGTATCTCGTGGAGGTCGTTCGCCGAACTCGGAGCCACCCGGCCGTCTCGCTCGGTGCGAGCACGCGCGCAGGCGTGGCGCTCATGCGAGCCAGCCGGGCTCGAGCGGCCTGCGAAGGCCGTGACTACGTCATTCCGGACGACATCAAGTTCCTGGCCCC
>CAYUAW010000251.1:0-1208 GCA_964442485.1 uncultured Polyangiaceae bacterium | reverse complement strand
GCGCTCGCGCTGTTCGCCGTCGACGCCTGGAGCCTGCGCAGGGAAGCGAGCACCGTCGTTCGGCGCTCGATGCCGGCTCGTGTTTCACGACACACGCCTTTCGTTTCGACCCTCGAAGTGACCAACGGAACGGGTCGTCCGGTTCCCATCAGCATCGTGGATCGCCTGCCCGGATCGTTCGAGCCGCGTGAGCGCCGGCTGACCGTCGAGCTCGACGCGGGCCAGCACGCCGAACGGGAAGCGAGAGTCGTCGCGACGCGCCGCGGAGCGTACGACGTTCGCGCTCCCGTCGCCGAGCGGCCGACGCCGCTCGGGCTCGGTGTTGCGAGCGTGAGGACGGAAGGCGCAACCCGGGTGGCGGTCCTTCCCGATACGCGGGCCCTCGGTCGGTTCGATGCTCTGGTGCGCCAGCGCAGGCTGAACGAGATGGGAGTGACGCGCGTGCGCGAGCGCGGCGAGGGAACCGAATTTGCGGGGCTCCGTCCCTACGCGCTCGGCGATCCGTTCGCGCGCATCGACTGGAAAGCGACCGCACGACGCGGCGTGCCCATCAGCCGCGAGATGCACACGGAGCGGCGCCAGACCGTGCTCCTCTTGCTCGACTGCGGGCGGCGGATGGCTCGCGAGGCCGACGGGCGGAGCCGGCTCGACCACGCCGTCGAGGCCGCCCTCCTGCTCTCGCACGTCGCGCTTCGCTCGGATGACCGCGTGGGATTGATCGCATTTGCCGATCGGATGCAGCGCGTGGTGCCGCCGGTGCGCGGCCACGCGAGTGCACGGGTGCTGGCCGAGGCCCTCTTTTCTCTGGAGCCGATCCTTCGCGAGCCCCCCTACGAGATGGTCGCAGCGAACGTCACCCGGCACTTCTCGAAGCGAGCCTTGATCGTCTTCTTCACCGATTCCGTCGAGCCAGCGTCCCTCGCGACGCTCGCCAAGCCGGTCCGGTTCCTCAGCCAGCGACACCTCGTGCTGTGCGTGGTGTTCCAGGACGCCGCCGTGGAAAGGGCGCTCCGCGACGCACCCCCCGACGCTCGAGCATTCTTCCTTGCCGGCGCCGCTGCCGAGCTCGCCGTCGAGCGCGACAGAGGTCTCCGCCAGCTCCGGAACGCGGGAGCCCTGTTGCTGGAGTCTCCGGCCGGGAAGCTCTCGACCGACGTCATCAACCGCTACCTCGAGGTGAAGGCCCGTCGGCTCCTGTGAGGACCTGC
>CAYUAW010000250.1:9587-11085 GCA_964442485.1 uncultured Polyangiaceae bacterium | reverse complement strand
GATGACGCGGTGGAACGCCAAACCCGAGCAATCATTCTCCCCTGTCGCTCAGGAGCTCTTTTGCTTCTTCCGCGTGACTTTGCGTCGCCCATAATCCCGAGTGCGGGCGCTCACGATTTCGAATCGGGGTTAGGTTTTTCATGTCCACAGACGATGCCATCAGACGTTTTCACGGCACCTGTATCGCGAGCGTCATGGCGCTCGCCGCCACGCTGAGTGCGTGCAGCGGCGCTGACAGCCAGTCGGGCGCGGGCACCGCGTTGACCGGAGCGGGTGGCGGCGTGCTCGGCACGGGCGGAGGAACGGCACTTCCGAATGGGGCCGCTGGCTCAATCCCGGGCTCAGCCGGCACGACGGGCTTACCGATGGGGACGGCCGGCACGGTCGGGCTCCCGATGGGCACGGCCGGCATGGTCGGGCTGCCCATGGGGACAGCCGGCATGGTCGGGCTGCCCATGGGCATGGGCGGCACGGGGACCGCTGGCATGGGCGTCGCTGGCACGGGCATCGCCGGGATGCTCGGGATGGGCGGAGCATCCGGCGGCGGAGGGACGATGAACGCTGGCGGTGCTGCGGGCGCCGCGGGCGCTGGCGGCATGCGCGCCGATCTCGGCGTCGGCACCGGCACGGACGTCGTGCTGCTCGGCGATTCCTGGATGTCGAACACCCTGCAGATCGAGGGCACGGGCGGCGGGCTCGCGCCGTCCCTCATCGCCGCCGCGAAGAAGCCGTACCGCAACTACGCCGTGCAGGGCGTGATGATGCTCATGGCCGACACCTTCGGCCCTGCGATCCCGACGCAGTGGGACCAGGCGAAGGCCGCCAATCCGGACGTCAAGACAGTGGTGATGACTGGGGGCGGCAACGACATCATCCAGAACGCGACGATACAGGCCGACTGCACCGCGGGGGGCGACATGTGCAAGATGCTCCTCATGCAGATCAGCGACGCGCTGAACACGTTGTGGACGAAGCTCGCGGACAGCAACGTCCAGGACGTCGTGTACATCCAGTACGCAAGCGACGTGGGCTCGACCCCTGCGAGCGTGCGCATGACCCAGAAGACGCCGGACATCTGCCTCACGGGCCGCATCCGCTGCCATGCCGTCGACAGCACGATGGCCGTCATGCATCAGATCGCGGCGGACGGGATTCACCCGCTGCAGGCCGCGAACGACCGGCTCGCTCAGGTCGTGTATTCGCTGATGACGTCAGAAGGAATGCGCCGCTGATCAGCGCGGCGCCGCTCATTCACGGCAGCAGCGTCCCGCCGAGCTGCGCGCAGACGGCGCCCGATGCGAGACAGCTGGAAGTCTGCTTGGCCGTCACGTAGCAGCACACCTGCGGCGCGGTGCCCACGGGGCAGTCGGTCTGGTGCGCGCACGCGCAGCCACCCGCGCACGAACCGCCGGCGCCGGCGTCCTTGCTGACGCCGCCGATGCCGCCGATGCCGCCGATGCCGCCGGAAAATGTTCCGCCGCCCGCGGTGAAGCCGCCA
>CAYUAW010000250.1:6703-9487 GCA_964442485.1 uncultured Polyangiaceae bacterium | reverse complement strand
ACCTGGTCGATGCCGCCGGTTCCGCTCGACGCGCCGAAGCTCCCACCGATGCCGCTGCTCACCCCTCCGCCGCCCGAAGTGGAGCCGCCCTGGCCCGCGCCGACGCCCGCGTCGGCACCGCGCGCAAAGGCCACCAGCCCGAAGACGGAGAGATGATTCGTCGTCGACGCGACGGTCTGCGCTCGCGTGTCGTTCACGGCGGTGCCGAGCGACTGCCACGACGGACCGACGGCGGTACCGACGAACAGCTCGGCGGCAGAAGCCGAACCGAGATTGAGGCCGGCGTACGAGAGCGCGATCGTCGCTGGCTTCGAGAAGTGCGTGCCTGAAGGCTCGACCTCGTACACCTGACCGACGGCGCCGGCGGGCCACGCAGTGGCGGCGCGCACGGCGAAGACGATGGAACCGTCGATGGCCCCGGCGGGAATGTTCATGCTGAGCTTGCCGTCGCTGGACGTCACCGTGCCGCCGCCCGGCCCGATCTCGATGGCGTTCGCGCCACCGAGCACGGCCTGACAACGACTGTTGACGCACGCGAAGCCCGCAGCGCAGTCCTTGGCGCCCAGGCATTCGCACGAGCAGTACCCGTGCACGCATGTGAGCGGCGCGGGGCACTGCGACGAGTAGAGGCAGGGGCCGCCGGCGCGTGGATCGTCCCCCGCGTCACCAGCTTCGCACGCGAGCGGGACGACGCAGCGGGAATTGTCGCAGGCGAGGCCTGCCGCGCAATCGCCGGTGGTCCGGCACTCCGGCGCGCAGATCCCGCTGCGACAGAGGAGCGGGCTCGGGCAATCCGAGTTGAACGAGCAGGGCAGCCCGGAGGCGGAACCGCCGGAGTCGGAGCCGTCGCTCGTGAGAGTGCCCTGCGAGGTGAGCTCGTCCGGGTCCGCACAGGTGCCGGACACACACAGCTGGCCCTTCACGCAGTCACGCGACGTGATGCAGGCGTCGCGGCACTGCCCGTCGATGCCGCAGACCTGGCCCACCGGGCAATCGCTGTTCGCCCGGCACTGGCTCTCGATACCGAGCTGGCAGACGTGGAACGGACGGTCGCTCGCCACGCAGCGTTGCCCCGGATCGCAGTCGCGCGACGTCTCGCACGCAGTGTGGCAGCGCTGAAAGGCACAGACCAGCGGCGCATTGCAGTCGCTGTTGATGGTGCAGTTTTCCGCGAGCCTCGCAGCGACGCTGTGCGAATCCGAACAGCCGCCGATCCATAGGACGCCCAGCGAAATGCCGACCACGAGCTTCGCCGCCGCCCGGCCCGACAAGAAAGAGCTCACCATGCCTCCGATGCTACAGCGCACGCAACGACGCGCCAAGCCGCGCGCGGCGGCGGAGCCACGCCAGCGCGACGAGGAAGGCGACACCGTACGACGCCGGCGCACGCTGTCGTTCTGCCCCCCCTCGCTCGTTCGTCTGGTTTGCCTCGTTTGCCCTGTGGCCAACCGTGCGGCAGCCGCAGCTCGAGGATTGTGACGCGCCCGCGTCGCGCTGCGCGACGCCCGCATCCGTGCCCGCCGCACCGCCTGCTCCCGCGGAATTCCCTGCGGTTCCGGCGGCAGATGCGCTCGCGCCGCCTCGCCCCGCTCCGCCGCTGCCGGAGCCTCCGGCGGCTGAACCGGATTGCCCCGCCCCGCCCATCGCTCCACCGCTGCTGCCCGAGCGCGCACCCGCGCCGCTGCCTCCGCCCGCGAGCCCACCCGTCCCCGTGGTCGCCGGCGCTCCGCCCGCGGCGGTGCCCGCATCCGCCGACGCTCCGCCGAGCTCGTAAGCGCCGATATCGATGACGCCAACGGCCCCGCGCGCCTCGCTCGACGTCGGGTGCAGGTACTGTCGCGACGGCACCAGAGAGAAGCCGTCTCCCTGCCCCGCGCCCACGCCGCCATCGACGCAGGGCGAACCTGCCACGAGCCGGTAGTCGTAGTGCGCGACGTCCGCGAAGCCGGGGCTCGTGCCCGTGTAGCTCGCGGACTCGACGGCCCCGGGCTGCGTGCACACCGTTCCACCACCGAAGAACACGTTGTTCACGAGGTGAACCTTGGTCGTGACGCTCGCTCCGACCGCGACGAACGTGCCGTTGCCGCGGTCGTTGACGAACGTGTTGCTCGCGACGAAGAGCTCGTCACTCGGATTCGCCGCGTTCGTCCCTTCTTCCTGGTAGGCGAGGAGGGTCGGGTTGCCGGTGTTCGGCCCCTGCTCGACGATGTTGCCGATCACGTAGGTCTTGCCGCCGTTCGGGACGTCGATCTCGTAGCTCTCGGTGCCGTCGGCCTCACCGGTGAGACGGTTGTAGAGCACGTAGGTCTCGGCGGCCCTCGACTTCAGGAGATGGCCTTCCACCGCGCGATGAGACCAGTTGTACTGGAAGGTGAGCTTGCCGACGTGGTTGATGTAGAGGTTGTGCGAGTAGCCGTCTCCAGCACCGTTGTGGTCGAACTCGGAGCCCTCGATCAGGATCTGGCTGGCCGCGTTGTCGCCGGCGAGGATACCGTCCTGGTTGTCGTGAAAGTAGCAGCCGCGTACCGTCAGGTTGGCCCCTTCCTGGCGAATACCCGCGCCGTTCGCGTCGGCGACCGTGGCCCCGGAGAACTCCACGTTCTCGACCGTCGTGTCGTTGCCGCTGATGACCCAGGTCGCCTTTCCGCCGGAGCTCTGTCCAGCGGCGTCGATCTTCGGGCGGCCCTTCACGCCGCGGAGCGTGAGCCCGCTCTTTGCGATCTGGCAGACGTCGCCGGCATAGCTTCCGGCCGCGTCGATCTCGATGACGTCACCGTCCGCGGC
>CAYUAW010000250.1:0-6603 GCA_964442485.1 uncultured Polyangiaceae bacterium | reverse complement strand
CCGGGGACGTCGCCCGTGTCGCGGGCGCGGCGGCCGCGGGCCAGGAGGACCAGAGCGCGAACCAGAGCCACGGCTTCGCGCGCGACGGGATCGGACGCCCTGTGAGCCAGGCGCTCCGCGCGGGCCACGCGCGCTTCGGCGTCGTCGGCGCGATCGAGCAGCGCGAGCGCCGCGCCGATGCGGCTCAGGCAGATCGCCTCCGAGCGCCGGTCGCTCGAGCCGGTGAGCAGCGCACGGCTCCGCTCGAAGATCGAGAGCGCCACGCGTGATTCGCCGAGCTCGAGCTCGAGCACGCCGTAGTTGCCGAGCGCGATCGCGAGCAGCCGAGCGTTGCGCATTGGCTCGAGCAGGGACACCGCGCGCTCGTAGAGGGCCCGCGCCTCGCCCAGGTGGCCGAGTTCCTGCTCGACGAGCGCGAGGTTGGCCGTGAAGTTCGCGCGCCACGGCGCCTCGCCCGCTTCCTCCAGGAGCGCGATGGCCTGACGATAGGACGCCGCGGCCTCGGCGAGCGCGCCTTCGTCGTGCGACAGCGCACCGAGGTTGCCGATGGCGCGCCCCTCGGTGCGCAGATCGTCGAGCGCCGAGAGCAGACGGACAGCGCTCTCGTAGCAGCGCTTCGCATCGACCAGGGCGCGGTCCAGGTGAAACGCTACGCCGAGATCGACCCATACCGTGGCCTCGAAGTGTGGGTCCCCCGCTCTTCGCGCCTCTGCGAGGCACAGCTCGAGATCGGCCCGCGCGCGCGCCGCGCCGCCAGCGGGCGCCTCGATGCGCGCACGGATCTGACGGGCCCTGGCTCTTCGTTCGCGAAGCGCGGCGGGCTCGGCGTCGTTCGCTCGCCCGACGGCGCGATCGAGCAGCGCCCGGTAGCTCCCGACCGCGCCGCGGGCGAGCATCGCAGGCTCGAGGGCGACGAGGCATCCGAGCCCCGCCTGGGGCTCGATGGGCTCGCTCGAGACTGCGAGCTCCGCAGCCGCGAGCAGGTTCTCCGCCTCGCGTTCCAGCCGCGACAGCGACGGCGCCCCCGGCACCGAGGGCGGATAGAAGAGCCGCGCGTAGTGCGCGGCGTGACGGGAGAGCACCTGTTCGCGCTCGGGCGACGCCTCGAGCAGCTCGCTCGCGAACTCGCGGACGGCGGGGAGCATCGAGAGGCGCACCTCTGCGCCGGCACCGACGACGAGCGTGGCGAGGAGGGACTTCTCGCGGAGCGACTGGACGAGCTCGAGCGTCGGAGTGCGGACCCCGTCCACGCGCACCACGGCGTCGCTCGCCGCTGCGTCGAACCCGCCGCGGAACGCCGCGCACTGCGCGAGAGCACGCTGCTCGCCCGGGTCGAGGAGATTCCACGACCAGAGGACGGCATTTCGCATCGTCCCCTGGCTCATGTCGAGCGTCGGCAAAGATCCGCCCGATGCGCCCTCCGCGAGGCCCGAGAGCCCGAGCACCGGCACGCGCGCGGCGTAGAGCTCGATGGCGAGCGGCACGCCGGCGAGGAGCTCTACGACGCGTTCCACGAGCTCCCGCTGCTCGACGTCGCCAGGGGCGGTGGCACCCGCCGGAAGGTGCTCGCGAACGCGCTCGAGGAAGAGCTCTGCCGCCGGGGAGAGCTCGCCTGCGCGGGCATCGGTCGACAGCGGCGAGAGCTCGAGGGTCACGGCGTCGGGCGGACCGAAGCGCGCGCGCGACACCGCGACGACCTGAAGCTCCGGCGCCGTGGTCTTCCAGGCGCGGACGGCTGCGGCAAATGCACTTGCCACATGGTCCACCGGGTCGGCGACGAGGAGGACCCGCCCGAGCCGGCCCAGAGCTCGACCGAGAGCCACCTCCGGCGCGAGCGCGGCCTCGAGCGATACCCCGGCTTCGCGCGCGAGGATGCGGACGACGTCGTCGGCGTCAGCGGCGTCACTCAGATCGCCGTGCACCAGCACGTCCCACGGCGCGCGCGCGGGTCGCTCGAGGAGCTCGCGCACGACCTCATCGACGAGACGTGTCTTGCCGACCCCCGGACCGCCCCACACCGCCACGATCCGCGTCCCGGCCGTGAGCAGCGCCGAGAGCCGCGTCGCCTCCTCCGCACGCCCGAAGAGTGGCCCCCGGTTCTGCGGCAGCACACGCCGCGCGGTGGCGCGCGCGCTGCCCGCGGCGACGTGAAACGACGGGGGCCCTCCCGCGTCGAAGCGCTCGTCGCCGGCCTGCGTCGACCCGGGCAAGGTCGGCTCGCGCTCACCCTGCGCGTCCGCGACGGCGGGGAGCGCGACGAGAGTGCCGGTGCGCGCCGCGACCTCGTCGAGCAGCCGGAGCACGTCCGATGCAGTCGGCCGCTGACCGGGATCGCGCGCGAGCATCGCGCGAACGATGTCGTCGAAGCCGGTGGAAAGCTCCCGGCGGCGCGCGCTCGGAACCGGCGACGGCTCGAACAGGATGCGCGACAGCACCGCGACCGGGTCGCTCCCCTCGAAGGCGGGGCGCCCCGTGAGCGCCTCGATGAGGATGCAGCCGAGCGCAAACACGTCCGCGCGGCCGTCCACCGTGCGTGCGCTCCTGATCTGCTCTGGGGCCATGTAGCGCGGCGTCCCGAGGCTCGCACCCGTGCGCGTCAGATCGCTCTCGCCGCCAAGGCGTGCAATGCCGAGGTCGACGATGATCGCGCCACCGGGATCGGCGTCGGGCAGCATCACGTTTGCGGGCTTGAGGTCGCGATGAACGATCCCCTGCGCGTGCAGCGCCGCGAGCCCCTCGGCGAGCCGGCGCGAAAGGCGCATCGCGTCCGCCGGGGAGACCCCCTTCGTGGTAAATCGCTCCGCGAGCGTCTGCCCGGGAACCCATTCGATGACCAGAAACGCACCGTGGTCGGGCGAGACGCCGTGATCGACGTACGCGACCACCGCGGGGTGTCGGACCTCCGCAAGGGCGCGAGCCTCCCGCGACAATCGAGCTCCGCGGCGATGATCGCCTTCGGTCACGGGCCGCCACGTCTTGAGGGCGACCGGCACGCTGCGTGCATCGTCCCAGGCCTCGTAGACGGTGCCCATGCCGCCCACCGCTGCGGCCCGGCGAACGATGTAACGTCCGGCGATGACTACTCCGTCTCGCATGAGCAACGAAGCAGGAGTACGACGGAGCAAAGCGTTATGGAAGCTCGGCTCGGTTCATTCGGTTTCGCCCTCTTCGCTCTTTTCGCTGCGGTCGCATGCTCCAGCGGGAATTCCGCGCCCCATGCCGCCGGGAAGCGGCCCGACGCGGGCCACACCCCGGCGCGTGGCACACCGGACGCCACGGTGCCGGGGCAGAGCGCGCTCCGGTTCTTCACGGGCGTGCTCGACGACACGGACGCGCGCGTGGGGGTGGTCGCCGCGACGCACCACGCGCGCCTGTACTTCTGCGGCGGAGACACGACTTACAGGGAGCTCTCGCGGTGGATCCCCGCCGCGATGGGAGACGGGGGGGAGCTTTTTCCGGACAGGACGGCCGCGATGGGCTGGGCGGTCCATGCGACGGTCGGCGAAGGGCTCGTCAGCGGCTCGCTCGCCACGGGCGACGGGGGCTCGCATGGGTTCCGGGCAACCCTGGTAGACGCTCACACGATGGCCGGCCTCTACGAGGGAATGTCGCCGTGCGGGAAGGTGGGGCTCATCGTGTCGCAGGCGTCGCCGGACGACCGCCCGGTGAGCCAGGGCGCGTGCATCGGTGCCAACGACATCGATATCCACCAGGTGAACCCGGTCGCGCCGCTGGCCCCGGGAGCGGCCATTCAGGTCGAGGTGGCGGACACGCTCGAGACGCTGGAACTGACCCCTGCGGTGGTCGCAGACTGACGGTCCCGCGGCGGCGCGCAGCGTTCAGCCGCCGGAGCCGCCGTTGTCGTCGCGCGCCTTCAGCTCCGGGTGCTTCTCGAGCCAGCGTCGCAGCTGGTTTCTGTGAAGCCCGAGCGCGCGAGCGGTGCCGCGCACGTTGCCACCGTGGTCCTCGAGGGCCTGGGCGATCTGCTCGTCGGTGAACGAGGCGGCGTTCGCCTGCGGCGGCTCGCTCGTCCCCGGCGCGGCCGGCGCGTCGCTCGGCAGCACGACGACCGGCATCGGGACGCCCGCCTCGCTCGCCAGGTGGTGCGGATAGACGACGAGCTCCGGGTCGCTGCTCGCCGCGTGCGCGGCGCGACGGAGCTCACGGAGCAGCTCGCGCACGTTGCCGGGCCAGGTGCGAAGGGCGCATGCCTCCACCAGCGTCGCCGAAGCGGTCAGCCGCGGATCCACCGCGTGGAGCTCCCGCTGGATGAACGCGGGCAACTCGTCGACGCGCTCGCGCAGCGGCGGGATGCGGACCTCCGGACGCCCGATGCGATAGTAGAGGTCCTCGCGAAAGCGACCCGCCGCGACCTCGTCCCGGAGCGCCTTGTGGCTCGCGGAGCAGATGCGCATCGTCACCTTCTGCGGGCGTGACGCACCGAGAGGGAGCACCTCGCGGGTCTCGAGGACGCGGAGAAGCTTCGCCTGCACGAGCAGGTCGAGCTCTGCAATCTCGTCGAGGAAGAGCGTGCCCTGATCGGCCGCCTGCACGTAGCCCTCGGCGTCCGCGGTGATGCCGGAGTACGCGCCCTTCTTTGCCCCGAAGAGCAGCCGCTCCGAGAGGCCCTCCGGGATCGCCGCGCAGTTCACCGCGACGAACGGCGCGGTGGGCGACGCGCCGTAGGAGGCGTCGTGAAAGGCTCGCGCACCGAGCTCCTTGCCGGAGCCACTCTCGCCCCGGATGAACAGCGTGTCGCCCGCCTTGCTCGCGAGCGCTATCTCGCCCCAGGCGCGCCGGAGCAGGCCGCCCACGATGGGCCCGTCGGAGAGAGACGGAATGCGGTCGGCACCCGCGAACGGCGAGATGTCCTCGACCGCCCAGAGCACGCTTCTCCCGATTCGCACCAGGACCGGCGAGGCGAAGGTGCCGCTCCCCTCGAGACGCTTTCCGTCGACGAAGGTCCCGTTGCGCGTCTCCAGATCCGAGACGACCCACTCGTCGCCGCGGCGGGCGATGCGCGCGTGACGTCGCGAGACGCGCTCGTCCTCCCCCAGCAACCCAGGGGGCGTGGTGCGTCCGATTTCGAGGCCATCGGGTGAGACCTCGAGTGCCCTCACCGCGGGCTGTCCGGCTATGACGATGGCGACCAGCCCGGGGTGCGCCCGGGCTTCGAACCGCGGCACACGCTGACTGTCCTCGTAGGTCTCGTCGCTCTCGGGCATCCGCGGAAAGGAGGATATCGCGGGGCGGGCGCCGGCAGGCCGTGAAAGCGGCGCGCCCGCGCGCCTCCCCGCGCCCCTGCCGCCCGATTCGGGAGCAAGGTAGCGGAGATGCACGCGGGCTAGGGCCAAGGGTCTCGGGCCTCAGGGCGAGCAGTGAGCGGGCGAGGTCGAGGTGTCGGGCTTCGTGCAGAGCGGGCCGAGGCCCGTGTCCGCGTCGGGGACGCTGATCATCGCGAGCGGTCCGGCCTGATGCTCTCCGTTGAACGGCGTGGGCTTCGTCACGTCGAAGCCGCAGTCCGCGGCGTCCTTAGGATTGTTGAACCAGAAGCCGACCTGGAAGGTGCCCGTCGGGGGCAGGCTCACCCGCGGGTCGAAGCCGAAGATCTGGTCGAGCAGGATGGTGCGAATGTTCGCGTGCATCCGACCCTTGTCGCTCGCTTCGAGGTCGCTCTGGTACCAGGCGAGGCCGAAGTTCTTGAACGCCGGATCCGGCGTACCGTCCGAGAGGAGCGAGCTCGACTCGACGGTGAACATGTCGAACTGGAGCCCGGGCTTGAAGTTGCTGCCGGTGAGGAAGAGCCCGTCGTTCTGCGAGCCGCGGACGACGACGACGTGCACCGACGGCTGCTTCTTCGGATCGTCCGGGTAACCCGCGAAGCATTTCTCGATCTTCGCGTTGTTCGGGTAGAGGTCGAACTGGACGAGATCTTCTTCGGCGGGGGGATTGACGCCCGCCGAGATGGTCGAGAACGCGTCGATGTCGATGGCGACCGAGCCTTCGCTGCTGTCCGACTGCACGCGCTGCGACCACTTGTCGCCGTCCAGCACCCAAGCCTTCACCTCGTCGTCGAAGCGGTAGTTGTTGGTGATGGTCGTTTCGTCGAAGGGCAGCGTCATCGTCGCGGGCTTCGCGAGGGCGAGGCCGGCGGGCGAGATGGTGAACTCGGGTCCGCATTCCACCGCCGTCGTCGGCAGCGGCGTGCTGGAAGCGACGGAGGAAGGCCGGATCTCGATCTCTGTGTCCGCAGCGAGCGCGCCCACGGGGATCGTGAGCTTCACGCCTTCCAGCGCGGAGCCGACCTGTCCGACGAGCTCGCCGCCGCTCGCGCCGACCGTGCCCTTGAGCACGCTAGCTTCCTCGCTCGGCGTCTGCTTGCCGTTCCCCTCGACGCTGCCGTCCGAGCCGCTGCTGCCGCAGCCCGCCGCCAGTACCAGGCACGCGAGCGCAGTGAGCGCGGTGCCGTGAGCCTTCGTCGTCAGTCCGTTGCGAATTCGAATGGTATTCATCGGTGTCTCCCGAGACCGGCGAGGCGTGCGGAACGCACTCGAACTCGTCGATTCTCGAGAGACCCCTTCAGCAACTCGCGTGCCGGCTGAG
>CAYUAW010000249.1:0-11120 GCA_964442485.1 uncultured Polyangiaceae bacterium | reverse complement strand
ACGCGATGGACGAAGCGCAGGCCGGACCACACGTCGTCGATGGCGCACACCTTGTTGTCGACAAGGCCTGCTGCGAGTCCCAGCCCGCGAGCGAGGTTCTCGGTGACGTCCGTCTTCACGCCGGATGCTTTCTTCGGCCACGCCACCCACAGGCCGCCGTCGTAAGCGAGCGCCTTGGTCGCGGCAGGCAGCTTCTGTGCGAGCTCCTTCATCGTCTTCGCGAACAGCACGACGACGTCGAGCGTGTGGGTGCCACGCGCCGTTGCCCGCACGCTGACGCCATCAGGCAGATCGCCGAGCGCGGCCGCGAAGGTGGACGGCGCTCCCGGCCACGACACGGTGTGACCCTCACGGATGCCGAGCTTCTTCACGAGCGGAGTTCCGGAGTATCCAGCCAATTTCCCGGGCGATCATGCCAGGGTGCGTGACTATGCCAAGGATTTGACGTGATCGGCCGTGGAGCCGATCGCTGGCGCAGCAAGAAAACAGCTACAAATCGCGCCGCGAGCGCCGTTCTGAGGGGGGTGGCGTCCCGTATTCAAGTTCGTGGCATCGACGAAGAGTTGTGGTTCGGCGACTACTCCGACGCGGAAGCGGAGAGGAAGGCGGCTGAGAGCGTCGCGGCGACGGTAGGCCGCGTCGTCGGCGCGAAGCCTTTCCCGGTGGCAGCGCAGCGTCTGGCCGACGCGACCCGCGACCCCGACTGCAGCCTGATCCAGGTCGTGCGTATCCTAGAGCGCGACATGGCGCTCTCGGCGCGCGTCCTGCGGCTCGTCAACTCGGCGAGCTTCGCGCTGCGGACGCCGTGCACGTCGGTCCGGCACGCGGCGGCGCTGGTGGGTACCCAGAAGCTGAACCAGCTCGCGACGACCGCGGCCATCCTCGACATGGTCGATCAGTCCAGTGTCCACGCGAGTCGCATCCTGGAGCACTCGGCCGTCGTGGGCGGTCTGTGCCGCTACCTCGGCGTGCACCTCGGGCTCCCAGCGGACGAGCTCTTCACGTGCGGCTTCCTGCACGACATCGGCAAGCTGATGTTGCTCGAGGTCGAAGGCAAGAAGTACGGCGAGCTCTTGACCGAGGTGGGCGCCGAGTACGACACGATTCATCTGTACGAGCGGGAGCTCTTCGGTTTCGACCACGCGCTCCTCGCCGGTCACGTCCTGTCGCGGTGGAGCATCCCGGATCCGGTGCCGAAGGTCGTCGCGTGGCATCACCACGTCACGCGCGCCTACGAGCAGGGGCCGCGCTGGGCCTCGATGTGCAGCGTCCTCCGGCTCGCGGATCTTCTCGCCTACGCCCTCGCGAGCGACGACGACGAGGTTCAGGTCGACCGCGCCGCACGGAGTGAATCAGCTTCGTACCTCGAGATCTCCGCCGCGCAGCTCGCGGCGATCTGGGACGAGCTCCGGAATCTTCACGAGCGCAGCCGCGCGCTGTTCCGCGGCGAGGAACCGCCGGAGGCGCTGCCCAACGTGAGCCTGCGCCCGTCGGCCCGCGTCGGTCGGCCCGCGGCGTCGAAGCGCCTGAGCGCTTCTCACCCGAGCTTGCGCGCACCGACGCTGAAGGGTCTCGGTGACCTCACGGCCGCCTCGTCCTCGCGCAACGGCCGCGTACTCGCCGTCGCTGCTCCTGCCGAGGTGCAGATCAAGGACGCGCCCGAAGGTCCGAAGCAGTTCCCTTGCGTCGTCTGCAGCGGACCGAGCTTCGCGAATCAGTGCCCCGCGTGTCACGGCTACGTCTGCCCCGAGCATCAGGGCGGCCCCGACGAGTGGTGCAAGATCTGCCGCACGGAGTATCTGACGGAGTCGCACGGCCTCCGCCTCCGACCCATCCTCATCCTGATGCTGGGCGCCGGCGTCGGTGCCACCGTCGTCGGGGCGGCGGTCAGCATGGCGACGGGGCGCGGCTTCGGCTCGGTCGGCATGCTGGTGGGCCCACTCATCGGGACGGGCCTTGCCGCTGGGCTCGTGGCGATCCTGCACCGCTACGCGAAGCGCGCGTGGTTTCTCAGGACGCGACCGAACCGGAGTGCGCCTCAGGCCTCGCACATCTCGACGCCGCTCCCGCCGGACCCTTCGAAGCAGCAGGACGACGGCAGGGAGAATGATCCTGATTCCGGCGTCCGGCACTCCAGCCGTCCTGCTGACGGCTTCGTCGGGCACGCGGGCAACGTTCCCACCGACGCGGTCGAGTCTGTCTTCGCCAGGCCGGAAAAGCGCGAGGTCGCGCTCCCTCGAGACGCTCATGTCTCCCTGCGCACGCTCGCGCTGTCGAACGCTGCCGTGACGCCCGCCAGCAAATCGGGACGGCCAGGTTCGAGCAACGGCGCATCGGCCAAGCGCGCACGCAAGTCCGCCTCTCCGCGGAACTCCGTTCGCGCAACGGCTCCGACGGAGCTGCAGGCGTCGGAGTGGTCGAGGGGCTCGGCAAGCGGTGCTCCCGCGACACCAGAAGCGCCGCCGGCCGCCAGCGACGCGCCCGTGGCGCACGCCCACCCGAGTCACGCCGGGCTCGCCTCGCCGCGGACGTCGCACGCGCCGCGCGAGACGTCGCACGCGCCGCGGGGCGAGGCGTCGCTCTATCCAGCCGAGGAATCGACGCGCGAGGCTGCCGAGCGCGGACGCACCTTGAAGCTTCTGTCGGAGCACGCGTCGAGCGCCGCGCCCGTGAGCGCGGCGCCGATCGTGACCCGCGCGCCCAGCTCCGGGCCTGCGATCAGCGTTCGTCCCATCCTGGACTCGAGCGCCGCTCGCCCCGTGGAATTCCCGGACTACTCGGTGCGCCCCGCGGCGGCACCGCCGACCAGCGCTCGGCCCGCGGACGTGGCGGAGAGCGCGGTAGAGACCGCATCGTTCTCCACGCCGTCGTCTCCTGCCCGGGAACCGGTGGCGCCCAAGCGCGATGCGGCTCCGAGCGCTCCGTCGCAAGCGCCGCGTGCGCCGTCGCAGGCGCCGAGGGCGTCGTCCGACGTGGCAGCCAGCCAGCGCGATTGGCAAGCGGTGCTGCGCGCGACCGGTACCGCCGACGGCTGGTGAGCTTCTCGCGCGGCGTCGTGGCGCTGCTCGGCGCCGAGACCAGAGAGCACATGTGGCAATATGGCACGCGAGCGCAGGCGGAAAGCGGCGTGCTCGGAGGCGGCCCCTGAAGTAGCCTGCACGAGCCGTGCGAAAACGAGGAACGGATGAATCCGTCGCGTCCCGGCTCTTCGTCGCCTTCATTGCACCTCTGATTGCGCTCGCCGCTGTCGGCGCGTTGTTGACCCTGCAGGTCGTGCGCATGGAGCGGGCGTCGCGCGACGTCGCCGAGAGCGATCAGCTGATTGGCGATCTCGAGGACGCCCAGAAGCAGATCGTCGATCAAGAGACGGGCCTTCGCGGCTATCTGGTGACGGAGGATCGCTCCTTCCTCGAGCCCTACTCGCGGGCACGCCCGGTGGACGTCATCACCCGGATCGAGCGGGAAGCGGTCATTCCAGGCCAGGTGGAGCGCATCGCGCGGCTCCGCGAGCGCTACCTCATCTGGTTCGGCCTCTCGTCGGGTATCACGCACCCCGGCGAACCGGTGGCTCCTTACAGAACCATCGAGGCCATGCTCGAGCGCAAGACACAGATGGACGCGGTCCGCACCGCGTTCGCGGCGGCCCTCGCCGCCGAGCGGGCCCTTCGCTCCGAGCGCCTCGCCGTCTCCGAGACGGCCTACAACACGTCGCTCTACGAGCTCGTACCCGTCTCGCTCGTGATCGGCGTCCTGCTCGCGCTCCTCTCCCGCCGGCAGATCAACGGCGTCGCCGCCACCTACGCCGCCGTCCTCGAGCGCGAGAAGGAGTCGAAGCAGCGGATCGAGGAGCAGAACTGGGTCCGCCAGCAGCATGTCCTGCTTGCGAAGTCGACGGAGGGGGATCCGTCGTCGGAGCAGCTCGGGAGCGGGCTCCTGAAGCTTCTCTGCGAAGCGTCGTCCGCGGTGTCGGGGGCTGCCTATTTCGCGGAGCCGGGCGGTTACCGGCGGCACGCGGGGGTTGCGCTCGGAGCCGACGCTCCGGAGTTCTTCGCGGACGGTCAGGGCCTGGTGGGCAGTGCCGCTGCGTCGAAATCGCTCCGTATCGTGGAGGACGTCCCCGCCGGGTACCTGACGATACGCTCCGGGACGGGCGCCTCGTCGCCGACGCGGCTCGCGCTCATACCCGGCACCTCGGACGGCATCGTCCACGGACTCGTCGAGCTTGCCTTTTTCGGCCCCATCGAGCCCCGCGTGCTCGCGCTGTTCGAGCGCGTCGCGGAGACGATCGGCTCCGCCATGCGGTCCGTCGCGCACCGCGCCCGCCTGCGCGAGCTGCTGGAGGAGTCGCAGCGCCAGGCCGAAGAGCTCCAGATGCAGCAAGAGGAGCTCGAGACGCAGCAGGAGGAGCTCCGTGTCTCCAACGAGGAGCTCGCGCAGCAGGGCGACGCGCTCAAGCTCACCCAGGCCCAGCTCGAGGAGCGCAAGGAAGAGCTCGAGGCGACGAACGCGAGCTTGCTCACGCAGCGGGACGCGCTCGAGCGCTCCCAGGGCGTCCTCGAGGAGCGCACGATCGAGCTCGCGAGGGCGAGCCGCTACAAGTCCGAGTTTCTCGCGAACATGTCGCACGAGCTCCGGACGCCACTGAACAGCGCGCTCATCCTGGCGAAGCTTCTAGCCGACAACAAGCACGGCAACCTGAGCCCCGAGCAGGTGAAGTTCGCACAGACGATTCACAACGCGGGTAACGACCTGCTCACCCTGATCAACGACATCCTGGACCTCTCGAAGGTCGAGGCCGGCAAGATCGACGTGCACGTCGAGAGCACGTCGGTGGCTCGGCTGGTGGAGCCGCTCGCGCGCACCATGGAGCCCGTCGCTCGCGAGAAGAAGATCGGCTTCGTGCTGCGGCTGGGCGAGGACAGCCCTCTCGAGACGGACATCCAGCGCACGCAACAGATCTTGCTGAATCTCCTGTCGAACGCCTTCAAGTTCACGAAGCAGGGCGAGGTGACGGTCGAGGTCGACTCGCAGCCGGAGCGCGTCGAGATCACGGTTCGCGACACCGGCATTGGCATCGCGAAGGAACAGCAGCAGGTCGTCTTCGAGGCGTTCCGTCAAGCCGACGGCACGACCAACCGCATGTACGGAGGCACGGGCCTCGGCCTCTCCATCGCGCGCGAGCTCTCGCGCTTGCTCGGGGGCGAGCTACGTCTCGAGAGCGACGTCGGCAGGGGGAGCGCCTTCACGCTGTCCCTGCCGCGACACTACGCGGGCCCGAGGGGCTCCGCGTCGGAGGGAGCGTCGCTGGAGGCGTCGAGCTCGCTTCCGCCGAGGCCGAGCCGTCGTCGCCCGACGCCCGCGGTGGCGGCAAGCGCGTCGGTCCGGCCGGGGAGCAATGGGAGCAATGGGAGCAATGGTGGGCACGGGCGTCGTCTGCTGGTCGTGGAGGACGATGAGCCCTTCGCCGACATCCTCTCGAGCCTCGCGCACGAGCTCGAGTTCGATTGCGTCGTTGCCGGCACTGCGGACGACGGGGTGCGGCTCGCGACGGAGCTCGTCCCGACCGCCATCCTGCTCGACATGAAGCTGCCCGACCACTCCGGTCTCTCGGTGCTCGATCGGCTCAAGCGCAACCCGACGACCCGTCACATCCCGGTTCACGTCGTGTCGGTCGACACCAACGCCGAGTCGACGCTCGCGATGGGTGCGATCGGCCACCTCACGAAGCCGGTGCGCCGCGAGGACGTGGCCGCCGTGCTCGAGAAGCTGAAGCAGCCGTTCACGCGAAGGCGGCGTGTCCTGGTCGTGGAGGACGAGCTGACCCAGCGCGACGCCATCGTGAAGCTCCTGGAAGCTCCGGACCTCGAGATCGTCCCGGTGGCTACCGTCGCGGACGCGCTCAGGAATCTCTCCGGCGGTACCTTCGACTGCGTGGTCACGGATCTGACGCTGCCCGATGCCTCCGGATATGATCTGCTCGAGAGGATGGCGAAGGACGACGCCTACTCGTTCCCGCCCGTCATCGTCTACACCGGCCGGGATCTTACGCGCGACGACGAGCAGCGCCTGCGTCGCTACTCGAGCTCCATCATCGTGAAGGGCGCCCGCTCACCGGAGCGCTTGCTCGACGAGATCACGCTGTTCCTTCACCAGGTGGAGGCCGATCTGCCGCCGGATCGGCAGCGCATGCTGGCACAGGCCCGCGATCGCGAGGCCGCCTTCGAGGGGCGCAAGGTGCTCCTCGCCGAGGACGACATCCGCAACATCTTCGCGCTCGCCAGCGTGCTCGAGCCGAAGGGAGTCGAGCTCGTCATCGCCCGCAACGGCAAGGAGGCGCTCGAGGTGCTCGACTCCACGCCGGACATCGACCTGGTCCTGATGGACATCATGATGCCGGAGATGGACGGCATCACCGCGATGGAGCACATCCGCAAGCGCAAGGACGCTCACGCGAAGGTGCCCATCATCGCGCTCACGGCGAAGGCGATGCGCGACGACCAGGAGCGCTGTCTTCGCGCCGGAGCGAACGACTACGTCCCGAAGCCGCTCGACGTCGATGTGCTCCTTTCGCTCATGCGCGTCTGGATACAGAGATGAGCGACTCACTCCCGAATGAAGGAGAGGTCCACGGGTTTCTCGAGGCCATTCACGTTCGCTACCACTACGACTTCCGTCACTACGCCCTCGCCTCGGTGAAACGAAGGCTGCGCGCCGCCCAGACCGCCCTTTCCATCGACTCGCTCGGCGCGCTCGAGCAGCGCGTGCTCGCCGATCCGGCGACGTTCACGCGGCTCTTGCAGTACATGACCGTGCAGACGAGCGAGATGTTCCGGGATCCCCAGTTCTTCGCGACGATGCGCACGCATGTCGCGCCGGTCCTGATGACTTATCCGTCGCTCAAGATCTGGGTCGCCGGCTGCAGCACCGGGGAGGAGCTCTACTCGATGAGCATCCTCCTTCGCGAGGAAGGGCTCCTCGAACGCACCATCCTCTATGCGACCGATATCAACCCCGAGGCCCTCCGGCGCGCCGAGGCCGGCATCTACCCCATCGCCCGGGCCCCGGCTTTCACGGAAAACCACCGGGCGTCCGGGGGAAAAGGCTCGCTCTCCGACTATTACTCGGCCGCCTACGGCTCCATCGTCTTCGATCGCTCCCTGCGCAGGAACGTCGTCTTTTCGGACCACAGCCTGGCCACCGACAGTGTCTTCGCCGAGGTTCAGGTCGTCTCCTGTCGCAACGTCCTCATCTACTTCGATCGCGTGCTGCAGGACCGCGCCCTCGGGCTCATGAAGGATTCGCTGTGTCGCAGAGGGTTTTTGGCGCTCGGAACGAAGGAGAGCGTACGCTTCTCGTCATACTCATCGGATTTCACCGAGCTCGTCCCCGGCGAGCGCTGGTTTCAGCGATGTTGAAGGATCTCCGCTCCGCCCTGCCTCCCGCACCGGAGGCCATCGTCATCGGTGGCTCGCTCGGGGCTCTGGACGCGCTCGGCATCCTGCTTCCCCGCGTAGCGGCGAGGACGTCCGCCGCGCTAGTCGTGGTGGTGCATCTTCCCCCAGGTCGGCAGAGCCTGCTGCCGGGCCTGTTCGGCTCCCGGCTCTCGACCCCCGTTCGCGAGGCCGAGGACAAGCAGCCGGTAACAGGAGGGGCGATCTGGTTCGCTCCAGCGGACTATCATGTGTCCGTGGAGCTCGATCGCACGTTCTCCCTCTCCGTGGAGCCGCCGGTCCGCTACTCGCGCCCTTCCATCGACGTGCTGTTCGAGTCGGCCGCGGAGGTGTACGGCAGGCGGCTCGTCGCCATCGTGCTCACGGGAGCGAACGACGACGGCGCTCGCGGCGCGCGCGCCGTGCGCGCCGCAGGTGGGTTCGTCATCGTGCAGGAGCCGAAGGAGGCCGTGGCCGATCACATGCCGCTCGCGGCCATCGCGCAGGCCGAGCCTCAGCTCGTGGCGCCGCTCGAGCGCATCGCGGAGTCGCTCTACATCCTCACGGGAGATGCAGCGTGAACCCGCGTCAGCTGGTGAAGTTCTTGATCGTCGACGATCTGGAGGAGAACCTCCTGGTCCTGGAGTCGCTCCTCGTGCGTCCGGGGCTCGAGATCCTGAAGGCGCGCTCCGGCCGGGAGGCCCTCGAGCTCCTCTTGCTGCACGACGTCGCGCTCGCGTTGATCGACGTGCAGATGCCGGAGATGGACGGCTTCGAGCTGGCGGAGCTGATGCGCGGCGCCGAGCGGACCAGTCACGTGCCCATCATCTTCGTAACCGCCGGTGTGCGCGAGCAGAAGCGAGTCTTCCGCGGGTACGACGCGGGTGCGGTGGATTTCCTCTTCAAGCCAATCGATCCGCAGATCCTCCGTCACAAGACGGAGACGTTCTTCCAGCTGCACCGGCAGCGCCAGACCCTGGCGTCGACGCTGCGCCTGAACGAGGAGCTCATGGCCGTGGTCGGGCACGATCTGCGAAACCCGCTGAACGTGGTGCTGATGACGGCCGAGGTGCTCGAGCAGCGTGCGAGCGATCCGCAGACGCAGAAGGCCGTGCAGCGGCTGAAGTCGAGCGGGCTGCGAATGGTGCAGATCATCGACGAGCTGTTCGACCTGACGCGGGCCCGGCTGAGCGGAGGCATTCCGATCGAGCGAGGGCCGACCGACGTCGGCGCGATCGCGAAGACGGCTGTTGCGGAGTTCGAGGCGACGAACCCCCATCGCAGCATCGAGGTCAGGTTGGAGGGCGATCTCGCCGGGGAATGGGACGGCTCCCGTATCGCGCAGATCCTCTCGAACCTGATCGGCAACGCGCTCCGTCACGGGACGCAGGACAGGCCGGTGGTCGTCGAGGCCCGCGGCGCCGGCGAGGACATCGCGCTCTCCATCCACAACGACGGACACATCCAGCCCGCACTCTTGCCGACGCTCTTCGAACCGTTCCAGTCGGGCCCCGGGCCGCGGACGCGCGCGCAGGGGCTGGGGCTCGGCCTCTACATCGTGCAGCAGATCGCTCTGGCCCACGGCGGTTCGGTCGACGTGCGCTCGGACGAGTGCCACGGCACGACGTTCACGGTGCGCCTGCCGCGCAGGACACCCCCCTCGAGTGGCTCCGCGCGCCCGCCCGCCTGAACGCGCTATCGCCCTCCGCCGCCGCCGGAATCGAGCTCTGCGTCGCCAGCGCTTGCATCGGTGAGCGCGGGGCAGCGCGCGAGGGCGACCTCCCGGGTGCTCGCACAGACGTTGTCCGGCACCGAGAAGACTGGCTCCGCACCCCTGCACGTCACCTGCGGGAGCCCCGAGACACGAAGACATCGCCAGTAGGAGTAGCTCGCGTCGAGGCACGCCGTGGAGCGTCCGGAGGCGCGCGCTTCACAGTCGCCGACGCAGGTGGCGCCCGCGCAACCTGCCGCGATCTGAAGGTTGCAGCGGCTCTCGCATTCCGTGAGGCACCCGCCCCCCGCGAGCACCTCCGACTCGAAGACGCAGTAGATCGACGGAGGCGCGCCCTTGCACGCAGAGAGCGCGATGCCGGCCGCGACGAGCATCGCCGCACCCCGTGCCAGGGGGGACCTAAGGGACAATGTGCCCCCTCTGCATTCGCACGACGTGACCGTCGGGCGCGACGGCATAGCGTGCTTCTCGGAGCGGAACGAAGCGGGTCTCCGCCCCGAGCACGAGGAAGAGCTGCGAGTAGTTCCGGAACGAGAAATCCAGCAACGCGAGCTCGGGCGGGAAGACGCCGTCGGCGAAGGCCGGCGTGGCGCCTCCCTTGCGCTCGAGCGCCGAGAGATCCGCGCGGAGATTGTCGAGGTAGGAGCGGCAGCCCGGCATGTGCGCGTAGAGGGGATTCACACGAAGCACGTGCCGCAGCGTCCGCGCCGAGGAGTACCCGTGCAACGCCAGCACGGCGAGCATCGCGGCGGAGGTCCAGCGCGGGTCGCGTGCGGCGATGAAGCGGCCTTCCGGCGTGTCCTGCAGGCGATGAAGGACCGTTCCGACCAGGAGCACCAGGAAGAACAAGAGCTCGAAGTAATGACGGTACTCCACCGCGGTCTCGATGGGAAACACCAGCGTCCTGCTCGACAGCCCGACGAGCAGGAAGTTCACGACGACGAGCGCCGCGGCGAGCGCCCACGCGAGGAGCGCGCGCCGCGATCTCGCGGAGGAGTAGACGACGAATGCGACCGCCACGGCGATGAACCATAGCGGGGGTCTCTCGAAGAGCCAAAGAGCGCGATCGGCCAGGCTACCGACGAAGATCTCGAAGCAGGCGGTGACGAAGAGTCCCTGGAAAGCGAAGTTCGTGTTCAACCGGCGAAGCGCCACCGGGAGCAGCGCGCGCGATATCACCGAGTAGACGACACCGAACGCGAGCAGCACGGCGAGCGTGCCGAGCCGCAGCAGCCACTTGCGGCGATCGAGCCGCGTCTTCTCGACCCCGGAGACCAGGTCGACCGCCGCGCAGTAGAGCGGGATGAGGAGCGCCTTCGCGTAGAACCCGAACGCCGCGAGCCCGGCGACCAGGACGAGCACGAGTTCCCGGTTCTCGCCGGTACGCGCGTGACGGACGTAGTGGAAGATGGCGACCGCGGCGCACGCGATGTAGCCCACGCGCGTGAGCCCCGACGACCACCAGGTCAGCTGGATCCCCACGAACACGCTCATCAGGTAGTAGGCGATGAGCACCGCGTTGACGCGTGAGGGCCGCATCGTCTCGAGCGTGCGGTACATGTACGCGGCGCCGGTGAGGTGCAAGGCGCCGAGGATGAGCACCGCCGGAAGGAAATGCATCGTCGCGACCCGGTAGAGTACGTACGTGACGAGGCGATGCAGGACGACGAGCTGGCCGCCGAGCAGGCCGATCAGGTATGTGCCGAAGGGCTGCGTCCGGAGCGCATAGAAGGTCGAGAGGTCGTCGCCCACGAACGTCGCATAGCGGTAGGCGAATACGACGAGCCCCAGCGTGTAGAGCACCCCAAGAACCAGCGGAACCACCGCGAGCCTTCGCCGCAAGACCACATCACCTACTAAGAAAGGGGGGCCTTGGCCCC
This sequence comes from uncultured Polyangiaceae bacterium, assembly GCA_964442485.1. Taxonomy (GTDB): domain Bacteria; phylum Myxococcota_A; class Polyangia; order Polyangiales; family Polyangiaceae; genus DASZVB01. The sequence continues at coordinate 78 of CAYUAW010000249.1, read as the reverse complement.
CCGCCGCCTTCGGTGCGCTCTGCTCGCGGGGGGCCTTAGCCCCCCGCAGCTTCGCCTACGGCGAACTGCTCCCCCCGC
>CAYUAW010000248.1:5514-11153 GCA_964442485.1 uncultured Polyangiaceae bacterium | reverse complement strand
GGCGGCGGGGGGAGCAGTTCGCCGGAGGCGAAGCTGCGGGGGGCTAAGGCCCCCCGTTACCAGACAAAATCTTGCGCTTTCGTGCGACAGAAGCCGACACGCCGCCCCGGGGTCACTGTGCGTCTTCAGGCAGCAACCACGACGCGTGAGCGACGATCTCGGCCGTGGTGTCCTCCACCGGAGGATGCGTTGGAGAGCGCGTGGACGGCGCGTCGGACAGCGAATGCCGCGCTCGCACGGCACTCCGCACTGCAGCCACGAGATCCTCGAGACTCACCGGCTTGACCAGGAACTTGTCGGCACCGAGCTTCAGGAGCTTCCGCCATTCGGCGGGACCACCGGAGCCGGTGAGCACGATGATCGGCATCGCGCTCGCGACGTCGCTCGCGCGGAGCTGCTGCGTAACCTCGAAGCCGCCCAGGTCCGGCATGTTGAGGTCCACGATGGCGACGGACGCGGAGCGTTCGCCGAGGGATGCGAGGACTTCGCGGCCGGTCCCGACGCACACGACCTCTGCGTTCGGAAACTCCGCACTGAGGCCATGACCGAGCACGTCGCGAAGGTCGTCGTCGTCCTCGGCCACGAGGATCCGGACGGGCTCCTCGTCGCTGCCGCTCGCGATGAGCAGGTCGCGCCGGAACTCCTCCACGGACGGCGTGCGATCGTTGGGATCCTTGGCGAGCGCCCGCAAGAGGACGCGGTCGAACGCCGCGGGCAGACCTGGACGCAGCTCGGAAGGCGGTCGCACGGTTTCCGTCGCGTGCTTGAGCATGCTCCGCCGATCGTCCTCCGCGACGAACGGCATCTGCCCGGTGATCAGCTCGTAGGCGACGCACGCCAGCGAGTAGACGTCCGCGCGGTGCGTCAGCGGCTCGTCGCGCATCGGGAACGCGATCTCCGGCGCCATGTACGCCGGCGTGCCCACGATCTCCGGGCGAGACGTCGCCCGGCGGGCGCGGTGAAACGTCGCGACGCCGAGATCCGCGATTCGCGGACGGAGCTCCTCGTCGAGCAGGATGTTGCTCGGCTTGATGTCCCGGTGGAGCGTTTCGGTGGCGTGAATCGCCGCCAGGCCCTCGCAGGTGGCGACGAGTATTCCGACGGCGGTGTGCAGGTCGACGTAGCCGATCTGGTGCGCCATCCACTTCTCGAGCGTGCTGCCAGTGACGAGCTCCATCACGATGTACGGCACGGCGCCGTGCTCCGCGCAGGCGTACACCTGCACGACGTTGCGGTGATTCATGCGCGCCATGGCGCGGCCTTCTTCGAGAAAGCGCTGGTGGAAGCCGGGACCTGCGAGGTGCGATTGCACGAGCTTCACCGCCACGCGACGAGCGAGCGTCTCGTCGTGAGCCAGCACGACGACGCCCATGGCGCCACGCCCGAGCTCGCCGAGCACCCGGTACTTCCCATCGATGAGGCTGCCCACGGGGATCACGTCCCAGGCGGGCTCATCGTGCTCTCGCGATACGTCCTGGTCTTTCACGCCTACACCGGATTCCGAGCACAGAGTGGTCGCGTCACCGGAAGGCGGTGTCGCGGTGTTCGGGCCCGCGGGGGATTCGTCCCAGTCCACGAGCTCGAGGGGATCGAGGGAGAGGTTCGAAAGGATGCGGTTCATGAAACATTCGCTCACGGCACTCCGGGCTGCCGGATCAGGAGCCGTCGTTCGTTCTTAAGCGAGAACCGGCTACTGAAGAGCATGCCGCGTGCCGTCGCGCGTCCGGACTCACGGCCACACAACCTCCGTGCTTGCGCGGCGCATTACCCGGCGCGCCTTTGTTCTTGCGGAGGCTCCAGACAAGCACAAAAACCACGCTGGGGCGAAAAGTCACAACCGCTCGCCTGGTCGGCAACGCGCGACGGCGTCTCCTTCCTGCGAGAGCAGTGCGGCAATCTAGACCGCCGACCCGTGGCCCGGCGATTGCTACGCCACACCCTGCTTACTCGCTCGAGATCCTCTCGAGAAGGCGGAACGCCCGTGGAACGCATAAGCCGCTTCGAAGGGCGGCCATCACGCATCGAACTGGAAATGCCTCGCTCGGGGCAGGCGCCGCGGCTCGCCCTGGAAGGTGTCCTCGTCTTCACCGAGGCGGCCGCGCTGTGGAAGTCGCTGACGGAGCGAGTCGCGTCCGTGTCGCGCGGCGAGACGCTGAACTTCGATATGTCGGAGCTCGAGTTCATCGACGGCGGGACGATGGCTCTGCTCGCTCACCTGCGTGCGGGCCTGAAGCTCCGCGGCGTCTCGTGCGAGTTCGTCGGCGTCAAGCCGGAGCACGTCCCCATCGTTCACCTCTACCACGGTGACGACAAGCCCGTCCGCCGCAAGAAGCGCAAGCCCGAGTCCGCACTCTCGCAGATCGGACGGGCCACGCTGCTCATCCTGGACGAGGTCAAGCAGGTGTTCGCGTTCTTCGGTGACATGCTGCTGGCCCTCGTGGGGCTCTTGAAGGAGCCCCGCACCGCGAACTGGCGCGAGGTCCCGCACATCATGGAGAAGGCCGGCGCCGATGCGGTCCCGATCGTCGTGCTCATCAACTTCCTGGTGGGCTTCGTGATGGCCTTCCAGGGCGCGGTGCAGCTGAAGCAGTTCGGAGCGAACCTCTTCGTCGCAGACCTCGTCGGAGTGTCGGTGACGCGCGAGCTCGGACCTCTGATGACCGCGATCATCCTCTGCGGCCGTACGGGTGCCGCGTTCGCCGCAGAGCTCGGCTCGATGCGCGTCTCGGAAGAGATCGACGCGCTGCGCACGATGGGGTTCGGGCCGATGCGTTACCTGGTGCTGCCGCGCGCGATCGGGCTGATGCTCGCAGCGCCGCTGCTCACTTTGCTCGGCGATCTCGTCGGCATCGCGGGCGGCCTGGTCGTCGCGCTCTCGAGCCTGAACCTGACCATCGGCGCCTACGTCAACGAGACGCGGCGGGCCCTCGACACGTGGGACGTCTTCTCGGGCGTCGTGAAGAGCGTCGTCTTCGCCCTCGCCATCGCACTCATCTCGTGCCAGCAGGGCTTCGCCGCAGAAGGCGGCGCCGAGGCGGTGGGAAACCGGACGACGTCCTCGGTCGTGTCGATCCTCTTCACGCTGATCCTCATCGACGCTGGCTTCACCCTCTTCTTCTACAAGTTCGGCCTATGAACGAGCCATTCGTCTCCGTTGAAGAGCTCACCATCGGGTGGGGGGACACCATCCTGCAGAAGGACGCGAGCTTCGAGGTGCGGCGCGGCGAGGTGTTCGCGATCCTCGGAGGCAGCGGCTGCGGCAAATCGACGATGCTGAGGTACCTGATCGGCCTCGAACAGCCGATGTCGGGGCGCATCGACATCGCGGGTTACGGCACGCCGAACCTGACGGTGGGAAGGCCTCCCTTCGGCGTCATGTTCCAGTCCGGCGCTCTCCTCGGCTCGCTCACCGTCGGCGAGAACATCGGTCTCGCGCTGGAGCAATGGACGGATCTGCCTCCCGACGCCATCGAGGCCATCGTGCTGGCGAAGCTCCGTCTGGTCGGCCTCACCGGCACGGAGAAGCAATTCCCGTCCGAGCTCTCCGGCGGAATGAAGAAGCGCGCAGCGATCGCACGCGCGCTCGCGCTCGACCCGGAGCTGCTCTTCCTGGACGAGCCGTCCGCGGGCCTCGACCCGGTGACTGCCGTCGAGCTCGACGAGCTCATCCTGTCGTTGAACCAAGGCTTCGGGCTCACCGTCGTCATGGTCACCCACGAGCTGCCGAGCATCTTCAAGACCGTGCAGCGCTGCATCATGCTGCACCGGGAGACACGGAGCATCATCGCCGAGGGCGATCCGCGCGAGCTCCGCGACACCAGCACCGACCCTCGGGTGTCGCACTTCTTCAAACGCACCACCCAGGAGTCCTAGCGGCTCGGAAAGACGAACGACTTGGCCGTCCCCACGAATCACTGGAAGCTCGGGCTCTTCGTCGTCGGAGGCGTCGTGCTCACCCTCGCCGTCGTCCTGGTGCTGGGCGCGCGCGGCCTTCAGAAGGACACACTGTCCTTCGTCACGTACTTCGACGAATCAGTGCAGGGCCTGGAGGTCGGCTCGCCGGTGAAGTTTCGCGGCGTGATCATCGGGACCGTCTCGGACATCAATATCGCGCCCGACCGCCGGCACGTGGAGACGGTCAGCGATCTCGAGACGGACGCCGTGAAGCGCCTCGGCCTCTCGAGCGGCAAGGGCAAGACGTCCCCCCACGTTTCGACCGACCTGCGCGTTCAGCTGGCGTCCGCGGGGATCACCGGTGTGAAGTTCCTTCAGATCGACTTCTTCGTCGAGAAGGACCATCCGCCGCCCGTGCTGCCCTTCCCGACGCCGGCCAACTACATCCCCGCGGCCGTCTCGATGATGAAGAACGTGGAAGACGCCATCACTCGCGCGATGAACACCATCCCGGAAGTCGCGGAGAGCGTCCTGGTCGTGACGACACGGCTCGATCGCATCCTGGCCGACGTGGAGGGCCACCACCTGAGTGACCAGGCAGAGACGGTACTCAATCGTACCGATCGTGTCCTCGGCCGCATCGAAGGAGCGCTGGCTGGCCTCGAGACCGACAAGCTCTCGACGCGCGCACAGGGCACGCTCGGGAACATCGACGCACTCGCCACGCGCATGAGCTTCCTGCTCGACAGAACCACGGCGCAGGACGGCCTCTTCGTCAGCGCCCAGCGCGCCTCCGACGCGGTCGGAGACGCCGCGCGCAACGCGACCGGGGTCGGGACCGAGCTCGACGAGACGCTCCGCGCCGTTCAGGAGGCCGCCAGTTCCGTCCAGAAGCTCGCCGATGCGCTGGAGCTCGACTCCGACATGCTGCTCAAGGGCCGCTCCCGGAGGGCGCGGTGAATCGCATCGCCGGGCTCGCCAGCGCGCTCTTGCTGGCCGCCACCGCGCCGGGCTGCGCGCTGCTCACGAAGAGTGCGCCGCTCGAGCCGCGCTACTTCACCCCCGAACCACCGACGGACACGCGAGCACCGAGCGCGGCCCCCGCCGAGCTCGCGCTGCGTCTCGGCCCGGTGACGTCCGGCTCCGAGATCCGCCAGAACCTCGTCGTGCGGAACGCCGGCCACGAGCTCTCGTTCTCGGAGGAGCAGCGCTGGACCGAGAAGCCAGAGGCGTACCTTCGTCGCGCGCTCTCACGCGAGCTCTTCGAGAAGCGCGGCGTGAAGCGCGTCGTCTCTGGTCCGTCGCTCACCGTCGAGGTGGAGCTCGTCTCCTTCGAGGAAGTCGCAGCCCCTGGAGGCGCCGTGGCGCGCGTCGTCGCGACGCTGATCGTGCACGACGAGCGCGTCGTACGCGAAGAGAAGACACTCGCCGTCGAGGTGCCCCTGGAGCACCCGACGCAGAAGGAACACGCCGACGAGTCCGTGCGCGCGCTATCGACGGCGCTCGGACGCATGGTGAGTGGGATAGCAGACGAGGTATGTCGGGCACCGGCGGCGGTCGCGACGGCAAGGAACGGAGAGCCGGCGGAGGTTCGTTAGAGTCTTCCGCTACCCCGCTCTCATCGCATGCGCGGCAATCACATACGCGAGTAGATCACACGCCTCGCTCCCCTCCGCGACGCCACGGATCGGACGGCCGTTCATCAATCGTTCATCGAAAGCGGCACCGGGGGCGGCGGCGCGCAG
>CAYUAW010000248.1:0-5414 GCA_964442485.1 uncultured Polyangiaceae bacterium | reverse complement strand
GTCGCCAGAACGACCGCGGGCATTCCGGCATTCAGGACGAGCCTGAGCTCGTACGGCGTCGTTCCGAGCGTGGAAGCGAGCGATGCGAGCGCCGTGTCGACGGTGCCGCGGAGCTCTGCGATCGCGACGAGGTACATCAGTGGATCACGCGCTTGTGACGAGCGCGGCGCGTCGCGAAAGGCGGAGCCGCGAACGCACCCAGCATACGCCCGGCGAGTGACGCTCGCTCGAACGTTTCAACGGCTCGCCTTATTCGATTCGCCCCGCGAGCCGAGCAGCCGCGTTATTTGAGGCGGCCGTCCAGGGCGATGGCCGAGCAGGCCGTCATGGTGGCCTCGCGCAGCAGGTGAAGCGCCGCGTCTCGGTCGCTGCATGACGGCGTATTTTGCAGGAGCACCTCCGCGAACCGCTTCGCCGCTGTGTGGATCGCGTCGTACTTCGCGAGCTGCTCGGGCGTCGCCCGGTGATGGGAAAAGACGTATTCGGGGTCGAAGTCATTGGCGCTCATGAGTGCATTGCCTCCGAGGAGAGGCCCACGGTACCGCGATCCGGCCCGCGACCTCCCCACGAAAACGCCGCCGTCCCCCTCGGCACGCCCGGCGCGTAGTTCGGGGCCTAGCGCGCCGTCCTTTCGCGAAGACGCGCCTCCTGCTCGCGGAGCTCCGGGGTCAGGTTCTCCCCGAAGTCCTCCGCCTCGAACAGCGGACGGATCTCCACCTCGGACGGCTCCGACGGTGCGGGCAGGTCAGGGTCGCAGTTCGGCATGCGCTTGACCCATTCGACGGCTTCGTCCATCGACTTCACCCGCCAGATCCAGAAACCGGCGACGAGCTCCTTCGTCTCCGTGAAGGGTCCGTCGAGCACCGTCTTCGTCGTCGGCGTGAACCGGACTCGCTTGCCGTTCGAGCTCGCTGTGAGGCCGTCGCCCGCGAGCATGATGCCCGCATTGACGAGCTCCTCGTTGTATTTGCCCATGGCAGTGAGGAGCTTCTCGCTCGGGAGCCTGCCGGCCTCGGAATCCTTGTTCGCCTTGATGATGACCATAACTCGCATGGTGTTTCCTCGTGTAGGTGACGGGGTTCGGGAGGACGACGAAGTAGGCATGCGGAGATCGACAGGGTCAGCTCATTTTTTTTGCGACTGCTCCGACCGGCCCGCCGCTTCGAGTGAGACATTTCGATCTGGGGTTGCGCGCACGGCCGATTCCAACATGCTGAGGGTTCCATGTCCGTAGCTCCTCGCCGGCGCTGGCCGGCTCGCCTCGTGCTCGGTGCAAGCGCGCTCCTCTGGGTCGCCGCCTGCAGCAGCTCCACGAATTCCGCATCCTCCGAGCACACGCCGGCTCCCGACGGGTCCATCGCGGGCCACGCCGGCTCGACTCCGGACGCAGGCCAGAAGCCGCAGCCCACCGGGGCGGGCGGTGCCGATGGCGGACATGCGCCGCCCATGCCCACGTCGACGACGCCGTCGGCGGATGCGGGGCTACCACCGCCGGTTCCCGCCGATGCGGGCGGCGATGCAACGCCGCCGCCCGGATGTCAGCCGGATCCGAACGCCTGCGTCGGGAAATGTGGCCCCGTCATCGAACCGTGCACCGGCGCGCAGCTCGACTGCGGGGGGTGCGCCACCGGGCTCGCGTGCGACACGGACGCGCACCGCTGCACGGATCCCCTGACGACTTGCAAGGACCTCGGCGCAGAGTGCGGCAAGATCAGGAACACGTGCGGGGCGCGCCTCGATTGCGGCGACTGCCCTGCCGCGGCGGAGTGCGATCCGAACACGAACCTGTGCGTCGCGTGCTCGAACCCCTCCTGTACCGATCTGGGCTTCGAGTGCGGCCCGGCGTGGCTCGGCTGCGGCCCCCGCACGACGCTCACCGATTGCGGCACGTGCGCGACAGGGTTCGCCTGCAACAACTCCTTCAACCGCTGCGAGCCGACGGCCAAGTCGGTCGGCGGCAGCTGCGTCCCCGCGGATCCGAAGGTCGCTTGCCCCGCACAGAAGGCCGACTGCGGCTACATCTCGGACGGCTGCGGCGGGCTCATCTCGTGCGGCAGCTGCCCCGCGGGGCTCTCGTGCGCGACGGACGGCATCGCCAATCGCTGTGGTCCTCCGGAGATGCCGCGCGAATGTGACGCCCAGGACCGCGAATGCGGCACCATCAAGAGCGCGTGCGGCGGCGGCAGCATCAACTGCGGGACCTGCCCGACGGGCCAGGTGTGCAACGCCAACGGCAAGTGCGGCAAGCCGTGCACGCCGGCGCTGCCACCGCAGGCGGCGCAGGTCGCGTGCGGCCAGTTCGACGACGGCTGCGGCGGCAAGATCACCAAGCCCTGCGCGAACAAGGCGCTCTGCAGCGCCGACGGCACGTGCTGCGCGGCGAAGACGTGTGCCACCGCGTACGCCGGCAAGTGCGGCGGGACGCTCCCCGACGGCTGCGGCGGCACGCTCAACTGCCCCTGCACGGGCGACTCCGTCTGCTCCGAAACGGCGGCCGGCAAGCAAGGGACCTGCTGCCCGCGCAAGGCGTGCGGCACGGCGTGTGGTCAGATCGACGACGGCTGCGGCGGCACCCGGATCTGCGGCTGTCCGTCCGGCTCGCAGTGCACGCAGCCCGACCCGAAGACCCCGGGCACCTGCTGTCAGCTCCCGACGTGCGGTGGCGACGGCACCGCGTGCAACACCACCGTCTCGAACTCGTGCGGGTCGCGCACCTGCTCGCCGACCTCGTGCGGCAGCGGCTTCGGTTGCACGACGTCCGGCTCCGCCGGCGCGGGCACGTGCTGCGCCCTGCCGACCAAGCCGAGCTCGGACTACTGCGGCACCGTCAGCAACGCCTGCGGTTCGCAGACGTTCAACTGCGCCGCCGGCTCGACGTGCATCAACAATGCATGCTGCGCGCTCCCGACGTGCGGAACGGCCTGCGACACCACCATGTCGAACGCCTGCGGCGACGTCATGTGCGCGTGCAGTGGCACGAGCAAGTGCGTCGGCGGCCAGTGCTGCGCGCCGAAGACGTGCGCGTCGAACTTCAAGGGCGCCTGCGGCAAGGCCCTGGACGACGGCTGCGGCGGCACCATCGACTGCAGCTGTACCGGCACGGGTCAGACGTGCTCGAGCACGCCGACCGGCACGGCCGGCAAGTGCTCGTGCACGCCCCTCACGTGCGCGAAGGACTTCGTCGGCAAATGCGGCCAGTTCCCCGATAGCTGCGGGGGCACGCTGAGCTGCGGCTGCACGGGGACCGGACAGAAATGCGGGGGCGGCGGCAAGCCCGGTGTGTGCGGCTGCACGAAGGCCGCGTGCAACGGAAGGTGCGGCCTGGTCGACGACGGCTGCGGCGGCAAGGAGGACTGCGGAGCATGTTGAGCGAGGTCCGTCAGGTACAGGGTGCGGCAGCCATCTCGCTGCTCTGCGCGCTGGTCTCGTGTTCGAGCTCGAGCGGGTCGGTCACCCGTGACACGTCCATCCAGAGGGGCGCCGGCGGAGACGGCACCGCGGGAAGCTCGGGCGAATCGGGAGCGACCGGCGGCCCCGACAGCGGCGCCGCGGGCGGTGGCTTCGTGCTCCACCTGGACGGCTCGGTCGGCGGCGCCTCGTCGACCGACGGCGCGCCGATGCAGCACGGCGACACCTGTGCTGCGGCCACCGCGAAGGTCGAGCCGGTGCCGCTCGACATCGCGCTCCTGGTGGACACCTCGTACTCGATGGATTTCGATCTGCGGTGGCAATACGTGAAGGGCGGGCTGCTCTCCTTCGTGTCGTCACCGGGGCAGGGTTCGCTCGGCCTTTCGCTGCAGTTCTTCCCGCTGCGCGACCAGTGCGCGGTGGACGCGTACGGCGCGCCGGCGCTCGCGATGGGTAACGTCGCCGACGGCCAGGCGAACATCGCGGCGATCCTGAACGCGCGGCGCATGTCGGGCGGCACTCCCGTGGTGCAGGCGCTGCAGGGCGTCGGCCAGTACGCCTCGACCTGGGCGAAGGCGCACACCGATCACCGGACGGTCATCGTCATCGCGACGGACGGCGTCCCTGACGACACTTGTGCCGCGAGCTCGCTGAACCCCCCGAACAGCCTCGCCAACGCAGCCAGGACGGCGAAGGCGCTCGCGACCGGCACCCCCGCGCTGCCGGTGTTCGTCATCGGCGTCGGCGAGGAGCTCGACGCGCTGAACGAGATCGCGGACGCTGGCGGCACGGGCAGCGCCGTGCTCATCAACGACGGCGCGAGCGCGGAGGAGCAGCTCACCACGGCGCTCCGCAACATCCAGAAGAAGTCACTCGGATGCGAGTACCTCGTACCGAAGGACACGAACTCCGTCATCGACTTCGCCACCGTCAACGTGGACTTCACCGAAGGCGGCCACACGACGTCCTTCTACTACGCCGACGACGCCGGGAGCTGCTCCCTGAAGCCGGACAGCACCTGGTACTACGACGACGCCAAGACCCCGACGAAGATCGTGCTGTGCCCCGACACCTGCACCGCGGTATCGAACGCGCCGACTGCCCGCATCGACATTGCGTACGGGTGCAAGCGACGAGTCGTGCGCTAGCTCAGATACAACCCAGGATTCCGACCGTCCACGGGATCGGAGAGCAGCCGCATTTCATGCCGTTGCAGCAACCCGGGCCGAAGACGGCGCCGCAGTCGGGGCAACCCACGGGGGAGTTCGGGCAGGAACCGCCTGCGGGCGTCGGTGGCGGTGCGTCGCAGCCCTTGTCCGTCTTCGTCGCTCCGGAGAGGCAATCGTAGCCGCACATGCCGTTGACGCATGTCAGGTAGCCGTTCGCGGGCGCGGTCATCGTGCAGGGGTCGCAACCCGTCATGCCGCAGCCGACCTTCGGAGACGGCAGCGCGCAAACCCCACCGCAGATCTTCTCGGTCGCCGCGCACATGGGCGGTCCGCTCGTACCGCCGCCGACACTCACGCTCGTGCCTCCGCCGGCCTCGGGTGCGCCTCCGGTTGCCCTCGGTGGAGCACCCGCCGCACTCACGCCGGCGCTCCCCGTCGGCGCGCGCCCTCCGGTTCCGAGCCTTCCCCCGTTTCCGAAGTTCCCGGGCGGCGGAGGCGTGGGGAAGCCGCCGTTGCCCACGGGAGGCACGAAGCCGCCCGCGCTCGAGCCGACCATGTCGGGCCCGGTGACGCCACCGGCACTCTCATTTCCGGGAGCCACGCCGGAACGACCACCCGGCGACAGCGCCGCGTCGAACAGCTCGACGGATCCCAGCGGCTCGACGGACGCACAAGAGCTCGCCGATGCAAGCGTTGCAACGGCCAGCGCGAAACCCACGCCCTTGATTGCGGACAAGCTTGGTGTGACTCGAGGAAACAAGAACTCGAGCACACGGATGTTAACGAGCGAGCGTTATCTCCCCGCGCCGGAATCCCAGCCCGCTCGGACACGCGCGC
>CAYUAW010000247.1:3848-11237 GCA_964442485.1 uncultured Polyangiaceae bacterium | reverse complement strand
GCCCACGAAGAGGGGAAAGCGTTGCACCCGAGGTGGGCTTCCGTCTCTTGCGGGAGTCGACGTCGCGCTCACCTCTCGTTCCTCGCCGCTCGCCGGATCAATAGCGCTTCAACCGGATCCAGCTCTCGGGGCTGTCGAAGACGGAGATCAGCGTCTCGGGCTCCTCCGAGAGCAGCCGGAGCGCCTCCGACTGCGAGAGCGCCCACTCGGCCGCCTGACGATAGTGTCGTCTGCGCTCCTCGAGGGTGGCGCGACTCTCGAACGGCTCGAGGTACGTCGCAGGAGCCTGCTGGCCGCACAGGAGGACGTCGTAGATGTAGTCCTGCGAGAAGAAATCCGCGATCGGGTCGTCGGCGCGCAGCAGAGCCCGCGAATGACTGAGCGGCGCACGATCCGCGAAGAGCTGCACGCGTGTGGCGGCGGTCGCCAGATCCGTATCTGCGCGGCAGGCGCGCCAGAACTCCGTGTCGAGCTTCCGGTTGTACTTGTAGTGGATGGCCAGGAGCCCTCGAAGGTTGTCCCACATGCGCGCGAGCTTCTCCGACAGGGCCGCTTTCACGCCGCGATCGTGCTGCGAGCGCGGGAAGTGATCGACCACGAGGTCGAGCTCGATGCTGAGCATCTCGAGCCCGGTGGACTCGAGCGGCTCGACGAACGCATACGAATTGCCGACTGCCAGCACATTGCCGCGCCAGAAATGCTCGTGCCGGCCCGAGCGGAACCGCAAGGAGCGCACGTCGCCAGCGGCGGGGTTCTTGCGCTGGAACTCGTCGGTGGCCTTCTCCAGGGAGCAGAACGCGGAGGAGAAGACGTAGCCGCGGTGATCGCTCTCGTGGAAGGGGATCGTCCAGCACCAGCCGCTGTCCATCGTCTCGGCGCGCGTGTAGGGCCTGATGTGGCCGTGGTTCGGCACGTCGGCCATGAGCGCCGAATCCGTGAAGAGGCTCGAGGCGTAGCTCACGTAGGGGGAGCCGAGCTTCTTCTCGAGGAGGAACGAGCGAAAGCCGCTGGCGTCGACGTACAGGTCGAAGCGGTGCCTCTCGCCGCCGTCGTCGACGAGGCAGTCGATGTTCTCGCCGTCGCCCTGGAGCTCCGCGTCGACGATGACGCGATCGAGCTGGCGCACACCGAGGCGCTTCGCCTCCTCCGTCAGGTAACGGACGAAGCGGACGTTGTCGAGGTGATACGCGAACGCGATGCGATGCAGGAAGGACGCGTACGTGCCGTCGCCGTTCGCGAAGACGGGGACCTTGTCTCGCTCCATGAGCGCGCACCCGAGCGAGTACGTGTCCATGTTGCCGCGGTAGACCATCGGCTCGACGAGGCTCGCGAACTGGAACGCGCCGTTGAACGTGTAGTCGCCGGGAAGACCCCAGTAAAACTGGATGCCGAGCTTCCAGGTGGGCAGGACACGCCGGTAGAAGTCGACGATGTCGAGCCCCGACCGCGAGTGCAGGAAGTCGAGCAGGCGCGGCGTGGTCGCCTCGCCGACGCCAATGATCGGGATCTTGCTCGACTCGATGAGCGCGACCGACAGCTCGGGTCGGCGGGTCCGGAGCGCGAGCGCGGTCATGTAGCCCGCCGTGCCGCCGCCGAGGATTCCGACCGTACGGTATGGCACGTCGCTGCCACGAGGCGCGCCGCGTATCTCGGATTCAGCGCGCCGATCGGCGTTCAGGCTGATCGATATGCTGCTCTGTCGTGTGAGCCGCGGCACACCAGTGGCGCTCTCGCCGCGCGCTCGCGGGCGGCAGAACGGGCAATCGTCTCGCACGGCGACTTCGATGACGGCAACCCCCTCGCGGCTCATGCGGACCAGCCGGCCCGCGAGGAACGGATCCGTCCCGATGCGCAGCGTCTCGTCCCGCGCGGCGCGTGCCGCAGCATGAAGAAGCGGCGAATCCGGCAAGCGGCGCGTCGTCAACTCCGCCGCGTACTCGGCGGCGCGGGCTCGGTCGGGATAGTTCGACAGCGACGTCCCGAGCACGGCGCACCCGAAGCACGCGCGCTGCGTGCGTGCCACGGTCGGGCCGAGGACGACGTCTTCGCCGTCCACGACCACCGGGATCAGCGGTCGGCCCGTCGAGATGGCTTCGTCGTTGAGATCGAGCAGCGCGCGGTAACGCGTGTCCTCCAGCGCGCACACCACGACGTCGCACGATTCGAAGAGGGGGCGGAGCTCGGTGAGGGCCGGACGCTCGACGAGCTGCGCCTCCGCGGCGCTCGACTGCCGGAGCTCGTCCGCGATGGCGGCACCGAGCAAGCCGTTGCCGAGGACGAGCACGCGCGTGACGGCTGCACCGCCAGCGAGACGGTGGGGCGCGCCTCCTGCCGTCGAGCCGTCTGCGGGCGTCCTTCTCCGGATCGCCTTGCCGTCCAGGAGATCGATGAGCCAGCGAGCGTCCGCGGCGTGTGCGGTGGAGCAGATCTCGCCGACGCTTCGCCGGCCGTCGACCAGGCCGAGCACGCTCTCGAAGCGTTCCCGCGTGAAGCCGGTGAGCTTCCAGGACTCCGGGCCCCTCACGAGGAGGATCTCGCCTTCGCCGAAGAGGACCTGCGATGCTGGATCGCGCTCAGGGATTTCGTCGGAGCTGAACGAGGCCATCGCCGCTGGTCCTTGCAGTGTGCGCGCCGCGCGACGGCTCGGGCGGCACGGGTGACGCGGGAACCCCCGCCTGCGCCCGCCCCCGACGGACGATGCTCTCGGCGAGATTGCACCCCGCGCAAGGCGCTGGGACCCGGCCCGAGACGAGCTCGGCCTGGAGCGCTGCCCGCTGCCGTTCGAGGTCGCCCTGCGCGACGGCCCTGAAATCCCCGAACCTCAGCAGCCGCTTCTTGATGTTGCAGCAGGGGGCGACCTCCCCGTCGGCGTCGACGTAGAGACCGGAGCCGAGCCAGAAGCAACCCTCCGTGCTGCCGATGATGTCGCGCTCGAGCTCGAAGAGGCGTTCGGGGAAGGGGTGGTTCGCGGGCAGCGGGCCGCCGAAGTACTCGGCCGCGAGCTCACGCTCGAGCGCGCTTACCTGGGCGACGTCGGCCTCGTCGAGCAGCTCGTCGCGCATCTCCGGGCCGTACACGTCGTCGTAGCTCCTCGTCTTCTGGAGGCAGCGCACGTTGATGTGCCCGTCCAGGTCGAGCGCGCGGTGCAGCTCGAAGATCTCCCGTAGCCGCTCCTTCGTACTCTTCAGCACCGTCACGGCGAAGCCGATGGCGGGAAGACGGGCGCCTCGCGCCGCGCGCGCGGCCTTTAGCGCACGGATGCCCGCGAGGGCCTTGTCCAGCTTGAAGCCGCGCAGCTTCTCGAACTCCGCCGGACGCGGCGACTCCAGCGAGACGAGCAGGCAGGCGATGCCGGTGTCCAGGATCCGCTCGATGTTCCCCTTGTTGAAGAGGGTGCCGTTGGTCGTGGTCAGGGTGAGGATCTTCCGGGCGTCCGCCTCGGCGGCCATCTCGAAGAAATCGCGCGCGAGCAGCGGCTCACCCTCGCCCTGGAGGTGAAGGAACCGGAGCCCCTGGAAGCGGTCGAGGAGCTCGCGGAACGCGCTGGCCGTCATCTTCGCGTCGTCCATGCCGCGGCCGTAGCAGAACTCGCACGCGAGGTTGCACGCTGTGGTGGGTTCGACCTGGAGCCAGCGGATGTCGCTCATCGCTCGCCGCCCGAAGGCTTCGCGGTGACGTCGCCCCGTGGCATGTAATAGAGAGCGAACCTGCGCGCCGGGCCCTTGCCGATGTCGTCGTGCGGCAGCGAGACGACCATGTCGAGGAGCGGCGCGCCCGCGTAGCGGGCGTGAACCGGCTCCGCCAGCTCCGGCGAGAGATGCCGCGCGACGAAGACGTCAGGGTCGCGCGGATGGAGCTGCAGCGTCGGGGGCACGCCCGGCGACGCGAAGTAAAGGTGTGTCCACGTGCATTCCGCCATGGCGGCCAAAGCGTTCACCGAGAGCGCTTGCTGCACACGCGGGTCGGCAAGCTCCTCCGGGCGCACGTCGGGGTAGAGCTTGATGCGCGTCGTGCCGTCGAAGTGCAGGTCGAACCCCACGAGGAACGGGTGGTGGAGCAGGAGCGCGCGCGCCCTGCCGTCGTCGTCCGCCATGGAGAGCGCGCGCTCCACCTTCTCGGTGTAGTGGCGCAGCATGAACCAGACCTTGGCGCGCGACGCGCGCGGATCCTCACGAAGGTCCACCCCGGTGACGACCTTCTGGACGCGCGCGAAATCGAGCCCCGCGCCGATGAACTCGTCGACGACGGCGGTGTCGAGCTTGGTCGTCTCCCGGAGGGTGTCGAAGAACCCGCGCACGCGTCGATGGGCGCCTTCCGGGTCGTCGTGGAAGAACAGATTGAACCGCGCCGCGTGCCGGCGGGCGCCGTCGAGCTTGCAGGACGCCTCCACGGAGCTCGCGTGCGCGACCCGCACGAGCTCCGTGAACGCCGCGAGCTCGCGTCCGGGGGCCACGTCGAAGAACGCGCGGTGCCGCTCGATGGCTTCGAGGTTCTTGGCCGGCGAGAAGCAATCCACGGCGCCCGTCTCGTGATCCGTCCCGTCCGCGCGGACACGCCCCGACACGCGCGTGCGCGCGGGCTTCACGGCTCGCACGAACCCGACGGTGAAGAGCCCCCGCTGAAAGGCGTTGCTCAGTGCGAGGTTGCCCTTCGCGAGCCGCGTGGGGAGATCGTCGAGCCAGTCGACGTGCGTGGCCCCGCCTGTCGGACGGGTGAACGCCGCCGCCATGCCGGCATAGATGTCGCGCGCGTCGACCGTGTGTACGTCGACGAAGCCCGCGCGCTCCAGCATGCTCCGGTACTCTTCCAGCGTGGCGAGCCGCACCTCGCAGGACGCCTCGATGGCCTGGATGTAGTCCCGGTAGTCGTCCGGCGAGAAATCCGGGCGCGTGACGACCCAGTCCTGGCCCGCGAGCACGCCGCCCGGCCGGAGCACGCGGAAGAGCCCGTCGAAGAGCGACGGTTTGTCCGGTACGTGACAGACCGACTCGAAAAAGTACGCTCGATCGAAGGACTCGGTCGGGTAGGGGAGGCGCCGGCCCTCGTACAGGTCGAACACGACGCGATCGGCGACGCCCGCATCGCGCGCACCGGCGCGCGCGTGTGCCACCTGGAGCGCGGAGACGTTCAGACCGTGGACGAAGCACCCCGTCTTCTTCGCGAGGCTCGCCGCGACGACGCCCACGCCGGAGCCGAAGTCGAGCACGTCGTGTTCGGGGCGCAGGCCGAGCAGCCCGGCAACGTAGTCCTCCGACGTCTTCGGCCCCTCCGCGTCCGGGACGATGCGCGTGTGCCACCTCCCGGCGAACCCGGCGTTGAACGTGTCGACCACCACCTCCGACTCGTAGAAACGCGTGACGTCGACCTGGCGGTGCGGGTGACGCTCGACTTCCATGTACGCCCTCAGCAGAGCCCGAGCGCGCGCGACTGGAAGTCGGAGGGATACGACCTTCGCGTGGCGCGCTTGTCGGCCCCCTCGCGGATGGGGATCGCGAGGCTGAGGAGCCGGTGCTCGTCGCGCACCAGGAGCCCGCGGTCCTCCAGCGACCCGAGCGCGTCGTCTATCTCGGCACAGGTCGCCTCGCCCGCGAACTCCTTCTTCAGCGCGTCGAGCTTGCGGATGTCTTCACACGCGCGGTGGAGCCGGTGCTCGAGCCCGTGCAGGATGGTGATCCGTTCGCCGAAGGCGGGCCGTCCCTCGAAGACCATCGAGCGATCCGCCTCGTACGCGACCTGCAGCGTGCTCAGCTCCTGGCACCGCCACCACTTCTGGAGCTCGGTGGCGACGGGGCCCACGTAGGCGTCGAGGTCCTGCGGATTCTTGTAGGTGTACGTGAAGTACGTGGCCAGATCACGAAGCGCCTCCGGTCGCACGGGGTAGATGTACCGGTACGCGGGCGAAGGCTCGAGGTTCGTGACGCCGAGCGCGTCGGCTTCCTCGAAGAGCGGGCTATGACGACCTATCTCGATGATCCGCATGCGCTTCGGCGGCTCGAGGTGCGTGAGCTTCGGCAGGAGGCGACTCATCTTCGCGTATGCCTCCACCGGCTCGTCGGGAAAGCCCACCAGGATGTTGTAGAAGACCGCGACCCCGTGCATGCGCCCGAGCTTCAGGAGCCGGACGTTCATGAGGTAGCTCGTGTTCTTCCGCATGAGCGTGAGCACCTCCGAGCTGAAGGTCTCGATGCCGGGCTGCAGCGTGCGCACGCCGCACTCGGTGAGGAGCTCGAACTGGTCGGGATCGAGGGTTGCCCGCACCTCGTACATCATGTCGAGGTCGAGCCCGTGGGCTTTCAGCTCGGGGATGGCGGTGCGCAGGTGCTTGACGTTCAGGATGCTGTCCGTCATCACCATCTGCACGCCGGGGTACTTCTTCGCGAAGAAGCGGATCTCGTCGACGACGCGCGGCGCGGACTTGCTCGCGTAACCCATGGAGGCACCGTTGATGCTGCAGAAGGTGCAGTGGTTCCTCTCGCCCCACCAGCAGCCGCGCGACGTCTCGAGCGAGAGATAGAGGACCGGCAGGTCGAGGCCGGACGACCTCAGGTCGGCGAAGTAGTCGTCGAAGTGAGGGTAGGGGACGTCGTCGAGCTTCGCGGGGCTCTCGGCGTTCGGTGTCGCGGTGCCGGCCAGCGTGCGCGCGGTGTAGACGCCGGGGATACCGCCGAGCGACTCGCCCGCGAGCGCGCGACGGACGAGCTCCGGGAAGACGACGTCGCCCGGACCGGAGCATACGGCGTCGATGCAGCGGAAGTTCTTGGCGATGGCGCGGCCGCGTGCTTCTTCGCAGTCGGCTCCGCCCATGACGATGACGGTATCGGGGCGCCACGCCTTGATGCGCCGGGCGAGCGCGATGGACGCGACGCGCTGCTGGAACATCGAAGTGAAGGCGACGACCTTCGGGTTCAGCGCGCGCACCTCCCGCATGCACTCTTCGATGAAATCGGGTGCGAGCCTGCGCGCGTTCAGCGCTGCCGAGAGGACGGCCGGGATGACGCCCGGCAGGAACCGCTCGAGCTCCTTCGCGGGGCGCCGCGCGATCTGCTCCAGGTACCCGTCGGGGTCGAGCTCCGCATCGGGAAAGGCTGCGCTCGCGAACACCCAGTCGCCGAGCTCTTCGTGGCCGCTGCCCCAGCGGTTCGCGATGGCCTGGTAGTCGTCGAAGCCGAGTTCTTTGCAGAAATCGAGAGCGAAGTAGCGCTGCCGAGAGCGCACGTTTCCGAGGCGCTCGAGCGATGCTTGCAGGAGCCCGAGCCCGAGCGACGGCGTGACGAGAATGCCGAACGGCATGTTGACGAGGAGCACGTCCACCTCGCCCTCCGTGCCGGCGGGGCCTGCTCCGGTGTGCTCACCGGGCATGGCGGGGCCTCTCCGAGTTTCGTTCCCTGA
>CAYUAW010000247.1:0-3748 GCA_964442485.1 uncultured Polyangiaceae bacterium | reverse complement strand
CGCCTTCCCGTGAGATGAGCAGGGGCCCCATCTTGTAGACGTCCCACCGCCAGCCGGCGAGTGCAGCGAAGACGAGATGCCCGAGCTCGTGCACGCCGAGCGACAGCACGCGGACCACGACGACCAGCACGACGACGTACGCGGCCGTCGACGGGCTCGGCGCGGCGTGCGCGCTCCTGCAGACGAGCACGGCGCCGGCAAGGACGGCGAGCAGCGTCGCCGTGTCTACCAGGACGTTGCGTCGGGCAGCGTCGCTCACGCGCCGCCTCCGTCGACGAGTGGCAGGCGGCGGCGGCCGTCGCGCGGTGCTTCGACGGGTGGCGGCGTGGTCGGCGCCGCGCTGGCGAGCGGCGCGGTCGGCGTTGCGCTCGGGGCCGCTTCCGCGACGCTGCGTACGGGGTCGGCAGCGCGCGGCCGAGGCGTCGGCGCGCTGCGCGGGCGGAACGACGAAGGATCCGGGCCGTCGGAGATCGCCGAGAACGGATTGCCGCGGCCCTTCCCGTCGACGACGAGCCGGATGTTCGGCAGGAGCCCGCGCAGCCGCGACTCGATGTGCTCGTACAGAGCGTAGTCGGCCTTGCAGAAGCGGGGCGTCAACGCCGCGCCGTCACCGACCGAGTGCGCGGGGCACCCGCCGTGACACACGCGCCAGTACTTGCACCCGGCACAGTGGTTCTGCTTCAGGATCTCCTGACGGAAATTCCGACGGGGCACGTCCGGGCGCGGCGTCATGCCGTTGCCCATGGTGCGATCGCAGTTGCCGACATGGCCGTTCGGGAAGATGGAATAGACGAAGGTATCGTCGGGGTTGCACCCGGCGAAGACGCACGGCCCGAGCGACAGCCCGAGCAGGTTGTCGATCATCTCCCTGAACGGAAACCAGAGGAGCTGCTTCTCGGTCACGAAATCGAAGAGCTCCGTGTAGGCGTGAGCGAGCTCCTCCCCACGGAGCTCCATTGCGTAATCCGTGGGATGACGAAAGAGCGGATTGAAGCGGCCCGCCGCGACGCCGCGCTCGTGGAGCCAGAGCATCCACTCCTTCAAGCGGCCGAGCTTCTCGTCGTCGCTGGCGTTCGCGCGGCTGAGCACGGTGGTGATCGACACGCGCACGTCCGCCTCTCGCAGGCGCTCGACGTTACGCGCGAGCTTTTCCGTGTACTCGTGAGTCGCCGCGGGGTCGTCGGGGTCGGGGCCCCGGAAGCGATTCAGCTCTCCCGGGCCGTCCCAGCTGATGCTGACCTTCGTATTGTAGGTCTTGAACAGGCCGATGAGCGCGGGGCTCATCTGGTAGCCGTTCGTCTGCACCGCGGAGTGGCCGCGGCGCTTCGTGATCATCGCGAGGAGCGCCTCCAGATCCTTCAGCGGGACCATGGTGCACTCCCCCCCATGAAGCCCGACGGGCATGTCGGATGGAAGTCGCTCGAGCAGGTAGTCGAGCGTGCGCTCGACGGCCGGAAGATCCGGCCGCCCGGCAGTGCTTCGCATCTCTTCAGATTCGAAGCAGTACGCGCACTTGATGTTGCAGTAACCGGTCGGCAGAACGACGACGGTCATGGGCTATGCCCGCCGCGCCCCGTGCTCACCAGGTCGTGTCCGCGAAACCGGGGAGCTTGTGGACGCCCGGGCTGAGCGCCGAGCTGCCGACCGGTGCGTACTGGATCTGCGAGACCTGCGGGATCGAGCCGCCGGTCGCCACTGCGCCACCGGTGACGGCGTCGAGATCCGCATCCGGGAGCTCGCCGCCCGCGCGACGCATGGTGATGTTGCCGATCTCGGCGCCGGACGCCTTCTTTTCGGCGACCTCCATGACCGCGCGCCTGAAGGCGCCACTGTCACGAAGGTGAACGAGAACTTCGGAGAGGTTGATTTCGACGTCGACCTTTTTTCCCATTCGAACAACGAATCATGCCTCACACCGTGTCGTCAAGAAGGGTATTTCGTGCCCCTGTCTCTATTTCCGTATGCGCAAGTGATATGCGGATCCTCAAAACGTATACAGCAGGTGGCCCTCGTGCTCGTACCAGTCGAGCATCTTGTGGTGCCCGCTGAAGAGCTCCGCGTCGTCGCGGATCACGTCGCCATTCCGGCGCATTCCCGGAACGAGCTCGCGTGCGTGGGTCCGGTACCGGACCAGGCGTCGGACCATGTCCTCGGGGCGGGCCCCCTCGCTGACCTGGGTGAGATATTTCACCGGATTTTCCAGCATTCCCTCCAGCGAGACGATCTCCTTCGAGACCCAACACCACTTGCGCCAGTCGTCGAGAGTCTTCACCAGGAGCTTGAGGCCGTATTTATCCGGTGAGTTCGCAAAGGGGGTCGCGGGCGGACACACCAGGATTGAAATCCAGTAGACGTCACCCCCCGCGTCCACCACGTCGCTCATCGCCTTGAGTGAAAGTTCGACGTCCTCTTCTTCCTCGCCAGGAAGATTGCAGATCCACGCCGTCAGCACCGTGGCCCCGGCGTCGTGGATGTGGCGCACCGCCGAGAGGAGCTTCTCGGGCGTGGACCAGCGGCCAGCCTTGCGAAGCACGCGGAGCGAGCCGCTCTCGGCCCCCAGCACGAAGCGCCGGAACCCGCCCCGCACGAGCTTCTCGGTGAGGCCAGGCCGGCTGAACATCTGCGGGTGCGTCTCCAGGCGGAACGTCAGGTCGAGGTTCTCGGTCTCCAGCGCCTCGGCTAGCTCTTCCATGTACCGTGGCATCAGGAACTCGTTCTCGCCGAGGTGCACGTCCTTGAATCCACACTCGTCCAGGATGCGCGCCTGCTCGAGCACGCGCTCCACTGAAACGCCGCTCAGCTTTCGACGGAAGAAGGGGCGGTTGTTGGCCATGCAATAGCCGCACTCCTTCGGGCAGAAGCCGCGCGAGATGTTCATGTACGTACGGCTGGTCCACTGCACACCGCGAAACACGTCGCTTCTCGGGTCGAGCAGGGGCAGCTCGTCCATCGGGACGAGGCCGTCCTCGTCCGCCTCTCGAAAGACGAGCTCGTCGTTCTTGCGGTGCCAGCAGCTCCCGACCTCCGACAGCGGTCGGCCCGATTTTGCTGCCGCCGCGAGCCGCTCGACCGGTATTTCACCCTCCCCGTGGACGACCCCGTCGACGGCCGGACATGCCCGCAAGAACTGCTCCGCCATGACCGACGCGAACTGCCCGCCGAGGTACACGGCGCTCTCCGGATGAAGCTTCTTGTAGCGCTCCGCGACCGTGATCGCGCCGTTCGCGTACAGGTACCAGTGCGCCTGGATGCCGACCACGCGTGCAGGGTGCTCGGCGAGCACCAGATCCAGATTCCAGCGTGATGGATCGGCGCTGTAGACCGACTCGAGGTGCAGGAGCTTCACGCGCAGGCCACGCGCGTCCAGGTACTGAGCTATGGAGGCGACGCCGAGGGGAACGATGTGAGAGAGGTCCTCGGAGCTCGGCCGCTCGGGCACGCCATCCTCGGAGTACAGGACGTGCGGCGAGACGAGCAGAACGTCGAACACCGGAAACAGCAGCGAGTACATGGACCGGCGGAATTTATCACGCGCGCACGGGGCTTGAAAGTCGACGGGGTTCTACTGACGGGGGGCCTTGGCCCCCCGCAGCTTCGCCTTCGGCGAACTGCTCCCCCCGCCGCCTTCGGCGCGCTCGCTCCGCTCGCGTAGTTCCGCATCGTTGATTTCTCAGGGACGACGTCGGCGTCGATGGGGTTCTACTGACGGGGGGCCTTGGCCCCCCGCAGCTTCGCCTTCGGCGAACTG
>CAYUAW010000246.1:10176-11304 GCA_964442485.1 uncultured Polyangiaceae bacterium | reverse complement strand
TGCAGAGTCTTTTTCGACGAGCTCGACGGCGTGGTCCACTTCCAGACGGAACTCGCCCCGACGCTGCGGGATCATCCGCACGTCGGGGCACTTCTGTTCGAGCCTGCGACGCAGGAGGATGAGGCGGCTCTCGAGGTTGTCCTTCACCGGAGGGAGACCGAGGGCAGGATCGAGACGGAGTTCGCGATTCGTGAACTCCGAGCGCCCGCACTCGGCGTGGCTCTTCAAGATCTTCCAGAGGATCTTCCCCGGGACGTTGCGGATCAGATATTTCCCGTCGACGAAGACGCAGTCGTCGTTTCTGTACAGGCAGAAGGACAGCACGCGAGACGGAGCCGGACGCTCGGCCTCACGCGGCGAGGGCGTCGCAGCAGACCTCTCGCGTGCTGGGACCGCGCCTGAGTCACCGTCCGAACGCAGCATCACGTTCTCGATGGCCGTCGCGACGACGTTGCCGACGATATCGAGGAACGTGCCGTGCCAGTCGTCGAATCATGACGGAGCGACGGATGGCGCGGCCATAGCGCAGATCGGAGTCGAGATCGGCGAGCCGGAGCGTGCGCTGGCGCTCCGCGGCGATGCCGACGAGCCCCTGGCCGATGGCGACCTGAGCGCCGACACCGGCGCCCTCGTAGCCGAAGCTCGCGACCGTGAAGAGGCGCTCCTCGTTCTCGTCGGCCATGAGCACCATCAGGTGCTCGAAACCGAGTGCGCTGCGGAGCGCCTCGAGCAGCGCCGAGAGGAGCGAATCCAGATCGCGCGCGGTATGCAGGCGCTCCGTCACCTGCGAGAGCACCGAGAGCTCCCCCCGCAGCTGCGACGTTGCGCCGCGTCTTGTTGAAGAACTGGCACGACAGCGCAATGTGACGGTCGCCGATGGGGTAGACCTGAGTCAGGTACGCGATGTTCGGCGTTCCGTCCCGCGCGCAGGTGGCGATGAACGACGGGGTGACCCCGTGAAAGCAGGCTCGCAAGCTGGTGAGTCGGAGCGGCTGGGGCATCATGACGCGATTCTCGACCCGGCCTGAGGCCCGGGCGTCTGCTCGAAGAGCTCGCCGACGGCGATGTCGACGGCGAGGCTCGGCCAGTACGTCGCACGCCCGGAGATCGCGCGAGGCACCCCGATCA
>CAYUAW010000246.1:5096-10076 GCA_964442485.1 uncultured Polyangiaceae bacterium | reverse complement strand
ACGGCGGCGCCCATGGCACGCACCGTTGCGGGCCGCAACCCCGCGTCGCGCGTCCCGACCAGAATGGAGATACCGCTTTCGAGGAATTCCGCTAGATCGGCGGGCAGCGCACGGGCTCCGTCCGTCACGCCCCGGACCGTAGTCCCAGAGCCTGCCTGGGTCGATTCCGCGTTTCGCCCCACCCGAGGGGCGAGCCGGGCCCCAGGCGACAGCGTGTGCGCACATTCTCGGAGTTCGAATCTCGTACAGGATTGCGGACGTTCATTGCCGGCGGGCAGGCGGAAATGCGCTCGTGGATTTTTCAGTGGCTCTATCCGGCCCCGAAGAGAGACACTGCCTTCTGCGGTGTCGCCTTTCCGGACGACACCGTGAAGGGGATACGCGCGATCCATCGCAAGAGTTTCGGGAGGCACCAATGCGGCTCATCACAGGCATGCTGACGGCGTCGTTGATTTGTGGGTGCGGACAGGCCGACGAGGTCGGAACGACAGGGCCGACGCCGGCGGCGGGTTCGGACACGGGGCAGATCTCCGCGCCGCTGCGCATCGGTCGCCGGGCGCCCAGGATCGCGAGCCGGGTGCGGAAGAGCCTCGGCGACGGCGCCGCTCGTCTCTCGGATCTGCAGGCGGACCGCATCGGAGACAATGCTCGCAACGGCCTCACCGACGACGACCCCGACGACGGCGGGTGGGACTTCACGCTGGCCGCGGCAGCGACGAGCCACTCCGTGACGGCCAGCGCGGAGAACACCTACGGAGCAACGGCGCTCGGGCCCTGGGCGGCCGTCCGCGCGGGCGCAGATACGCAGCGGTACCGCACTACGCTGCTCGGCACCGGGCTCGGCGCCCAGGAGCGCGCTGCGGTGGATTCGCCGAACGACTTCGTCTTCTTGCCCCTCCTCGCCGAGCTCGCCGACGACGCGGCGTTCAGCGACCTCGCCCGCGCGCGCTACGACGCGAAGCTCGCCGCGAACGGCGGCGCCATGACCCTCGCCGGAAAAGATCGCGATGCACGGCACGCCGCGGGCTTCGACGGGCTCGTCCTGTACGATCTCGCCTGGTTCACGCTCGGCGCGGCCTCGCTCGACGCGGCCTTCCCCGGCGCCGGGTACGACGCCGACGCGAACACCTTCGCGACGGTCGCCGCCGCGGCCCTCACCGGCTCCCCTCCCCTGTTCGACGTCGACGACCAGACGGAGCAGTTCTACGTACAGGGCCTCGCGTGGTCTCTGGTCGTGCTCGCGCAGACCGGGTCGTCGCCGGACCTGGTGTCGCACGTGCGGGCGAATCTCCGCGATCTGCAGGGCGCCGACGGCTCCTGGGGTTTCAACGCGGCGACCCCGACCGACGATCTCCAATCGACGACGCACGTCGTCCAGGCGCTCGCGCTCACCGCGAGCGACACCCGACGTGGTCGGACGGAGGCGCTGCGCGGCGCGCAATGGATCGCCGGGAAGCAAGCCGCGAACGGCGGCTGGGAATACACGCCCGGCTCCGAGAGCCCGCTGGTCGACGGCGAGGCGATGCTCGCGCTCTACCTGTCGCAGCTCTTTTCCCCGGAAGACGCGCTGACGCCGCCCGCTGCGAGCGACATCGGCCAGACCGCACAACCCCTCGCCGTACCGACGGCGACGACGGTGGCAAAGCACCTGTCCGCGCCGGCAGAGTGAGGCCCGGAGGGCAGTCATCCTGTAAGCTCCTCGACCATGCGTCGTCGCGACTTCCTCGGCCTCGGGGCCCTGCTTTCGCTCGCATGGTCGAAGCCCGCCGTCGCCGACGAGCTCGCCGAGCTCCGACGGGGTTCGGTGCTGCGGGTCGGGACGAGCGACGACTACGCGCCGTTCGTGAAGACGGTGAACGGACGGCGCGCCGGGCTGGACGTCGAGCTCGTCGAGCTGCTCGCGAGCGAGCTCGGCGTCCGCGTCGAGTTCGTGCCGTTCCGGTGGCCGGAGCTCTCCTCGCGGCTAGAGCAGAGGGCGTTCGACGTCGCGGCGAGTGGCGTGACGGTGCGTGCCGACCGCCTCTTCTTCGGCACTTTCTCTCGACCCTATGCGATCACCGGGGCCGTCGCCTGCGTGCGAAAGGCCGACGCTTCGCGCTTCTCGCGTCCGGCGGATCTCGACAAGCCGGGCGTGAGGATCGCCGTCAACCGCGGAGGTCACCTCGCGCACGTCGCGCGCACCACCTTCCCTCACGCTTCCCTGGAGCTCATCGACGACAACACGGTGCTGTTCGACCGCGTCTCGACGAAGACGGTCGACGCCGCCCTCAGTGACAGCGCCGAAGCCCACGCGGCTGCGCGCCCGGACCTCGTCACCTTCGGCCCCTTCACGCGAGACCGCAAGGCGTTCTTCGTTCGCCGCGACGAGCCGGCCCTCGCGCGGTACATCGACGACTGGCTCTTCAAGCACGAGAACGATCTCTCGCTGGGCCGCCTGCGACGCAGGTGGCTCGGCAACGTCGTGCCGCTCGGCTGGAATCCGTACCTCGAGTCCGTGCTCACCGACGTGCAGCTCAGGCTCGACCTGATGCCCTGGGTGGGCGCTGCCAAGCGCGTCTTCCACATGGCCGTGGAGGACAGGGAGCAAGAGGCGCGCGTTCTTCAGCGCGTGAGGGATCTCGCGCGAACCGCGATGCTCGATCCGGTTCCGGTGGAGACGCTGTTCGGCGTGTTGATGCGCGCCGCGAAGGTCATCCAGCTCGCGCCCGTTCTGCCGGCCTCGCCGACCGTCACGCTCGAGGCGCTCCGCCAGGCGATTGGCGGGATCGACGAGCACCTGGTCCTGTGCCTGAAGGTCGCCGCGCCCCGGGTGCAGGCCGGACAATGGCGAACCGGGATCGACGTCGGCGTGAAGAGCGAGCTCTTGCCAAAGCAGTTCCTTTCGGACCTCACCGCCGCCCTGGGGGCCGTTCGCAGGGTCCAGTAAAATCCCAAGGAATCCGCGGGGCTCTATCGGCGTCCGGAGTGCCGAGCTCGATTTTGCCGGAAAGCGAGGACGCGAGGTCGTCTCAAGTGTCCTGGAAAGTGGCCGTACTCTCGAACATTGGAGGCCTACACTGGATCCCGATGATCGCCCCCGGGCCGAACGACGGAGCCTTCCGCCGTTCCGTCGTGCGCGCGCCGTCGTCGTCGTGGAGGCCAACCGCACCTCGAGCGAGTTCCTGAGCGCGTCGCTGCCAGACTCGGGGTTCGAGGTGGTGTACGTCGCGTCCATCGAGGGCGCGCTGCGTGAGGTACGTGCCACGGCGCGCGCCGTGGTGGTCGTCGACGACGATCTTCCGCTGGTGCGCGGGCTGGACCTCGTCGGCAGGCTGCGCTCCGAGCGCACGGACATCGAATCGATCCTGATGACGCGCGACGAAGGCATCGCGTCCTTCGCGACGCGGCTCACCGTCGAGCGCTTTCGCTGTCTCAGGAAGCCCATCGGCCTCGAAGACCTGCGGGTCACCGTTTGCGAGAGCCTCGAACGGCTCGCGCGGCGTGAACGGACGCTCGATCTCGTCGCGGGGCCGAGCAAGGAAGGCGATCACGAGGCGCTCCGGAGGCGAATCGAGGCGCTGGAACGGGCATCGCGCAGCACGAGCGTGGCACCCGCCGCCGAGCCCCCGTCGCCGAGCGGGCCCAGGGCGGCGCCGCCGCCCGAGGTCGTTGCTCCCGCGACGCCGGTCGAGGTACCGGCGGAGTTCGTCGAGCCCGACACGCTGCGCGTGCTGGTCGTCGATGACGACCCGCTCGTCAGGAGCGCCCTCGCGCGGACGTTCAAGCGACACCAGGTGACGACCGCCGAGAACGGTCGGGCGGCGACGGAGGAGATCGAGCGCCGCAAGCCGGACATCATCATCAGTGATCTGCTGATGCCCGAGATGGACGGCATCGAGCTGGCCGAACAGATCAAGGTGCGCTGGCCGGAGCTCTCGAGCCGTATCGTATTCGTCTCCGGCACGACGTCACAGATAGAGCGCGCCCGAAAGATCGCGCCGCAGCAGCCGCTCCTGACGAAGCCAGTGAGCAACAAACTCCTCGAGCAGCGCATCGCCGAGGTGCTGGAGGCCGTGACGCGCAAGCGCGACGGCGGGTAGGGTTCAGGGGCTCGAGCGCGTGAGCGCGTAGCGCAGGAAGAGGTACGAGCCGTGCCGCTTGACGCCGAGGAGATCGAGCGGAACGCCGCCCAGGTCGAGCCCGGCGGCAAGTGACTTCCGCCGGTCGTTGGCATAACGACCGAAGAGCGAGGGAGACGTCGTCACGAAGAGCTCGTCGACGAGCTTCGCGCGGACGGCCTCGGCGAAGAACGAGGGTCCGCCCTCCGTCAGGATCGCCGTTCGCCCCTGCTTCTTGAGGAGGGCCATGACGTCGGCGAGCAGCACGGTGTCGGCCCCCAGCGCCACGACCTCGGTGGTCGCCGCAACGCGACCGCGCAGGCTCTGCTCCCCTGCCCGCGACGTCACCAGCAGCGCGCCATCGAGGGCGGGCTCCGCGGTGTCGACGCTGCCGCTGCGAGTCACCAGCACGAACCGTGGCGTGGGAGCGAGCCCGAGGCGCATGCGGAGCTCCGCGAACGCGGCGGCACCTTCCGGGTAAATGGCCTCTGCCCGAAAGAGAGCGCCGCGGGTCTTCCGGAAGGTGCCCGCGCCGATCACGATGGTGTCCGCACACGCGCGCAAGAGCCCCATGACGAAGCGGTCGGCGCGGCTACTCTTGCTGATGAGGTGCCCCGACTCGGTCGCGTCCGGCAGCGCGACGACGCCGTCGACCGACGCCACGAAGTTCGCGTACACGCACGGCTTGGGAAACCCGATTGCGCCACCGTATGCATCGAGCAGCGCGGGCGGCAGCTCGTGCCGGGGGAGAGCCGAGTCCTCGAACAGCGTCGTCAGCGGTGGGTCGAGAATCACGCGCGTCTTTCTAGCAGGAGCGCCGCCACGCCGTGCGAGCTCTCGCGACCCGAGTCCGGACTATGTCCGTGTTCGCCGCCAAGCCGAC
>CAYUAW010000246.1:0-4996 GCA_964442485.1 uncultured Polyangiaceae bacterium | reverse complement strand
GGTCGACCCGCTCGACCAACGACGGCTCCACGGCTTCACCGAGCCGTGGCATGACGAGGTGCACGCCGCGAGGTTCCGAAAGCTTCACGAGCGTCTCCGCTGGCTCGTCCCAGGCATGTATCGCGAGGTTGAACGTGCCCCAGTGCACGGGCAGGAGCGCGCCCCCGCCGAGTTGAGCAAGCGCCGAAAGCGCGTTCTCCGGACCGAGGTGGATGTCGCCCCATGCGGGGTGATACGCGCCGACCTCGAGCATCACCAGATCGAACGGACCGAGGCGTGATGCGATCTCCCCGTACTCGGGGGTGAGCCCCGTGTCGCCGCTGAAGAAGACCGAGTGACGCGGCCCTCGCAACGCGAACGACGACCACAGCGTCGAATTGCGTGCAGCAGCGATACGGCCCGAGAAGTGCTGCGAAGGCGCAGCGGTGATCGACAGCCCCTCGCCCCTCTTGATCTCGAAGCTCTCCCACCAGTCGAGCTCCGTGATGCGCGAGGCGGGAACGCCCCAGCTCTCCAGCTGCGCACCGACACCGAGGGAGGTGACGATGGGGACGTCGACCCTGGCAAGCTCGAGGATCGTGGGGTGATCGAGGTGATCGTAGTGGTCGTGCGAGATGACGACCGCGTCGAGGGACGGCAACTCCGCGACGGCCACGGGAACGGGCTGGAAGCGCTTGGGCCCCGCGAAGGACACCGGCGACGCGCGCTCGCCCCACACCGGATCGGTGAGGACGCGCACGCCGTCGATCTCGAGCAGCACGGTGGAGTGACCGAGCCACGTGGCACGCAGGCCCGACTGGGATACACGCGCCCATGCCGGGAGCGGGTTCGTCGACGGGAGGGGCGAGAGCGGCGTCCGCCGCTGGCCGCCGAAGAAGTACTCCCCCATGGTCCGCGTCATGCTCCCCTTGCGAAGCCCCGGCCCGACGGGAACGGTGTTACGGAAGACGCCATCCAGGTAGCGCGGGGAAGCCTGCATCCGTTCGAGACGAGCCTCTCCGCCACGACGACCGCTGGGCGACACCTCACGAACCTAGCGACAGGGTCCCCGTCGCGCAAGGCGCCCCCCGAAGTGAGTTGCTCTGGCGAGGCGCCAAGGTGAGGATCGGACCCACCGTGAACGACGCCGCGTTCGATCGCGCTCGCTTTCAGCGCGTCGCTCTCTGGGCGTCACTCGTGTCCGCCGTCGCGCTGTGCGTGCCGTCCCTCGGCGCGGGGCTCCAGACCGAGGACCTGGCGCACCGGGCTGCGTCGCAAGCGTCTTCCAGCTGGGGGAACCTGTTCGGCGGGGGCGCCACCACTCCCGCCGACGTTTACGTGCTGAAGGACGCGGGGACGTTGCCGTGGATCAGCGCGGACGACTTCAGCTTGAGTCTGTGGCGCCCGCTCACGAGCTTCACTCATCACCTCGACTACAGGCTCTGGCCGGACCACCCGGCCATCATGCACGTCGAGAACGTCTGCTGGCTGCTTTTGACGATCTACTTCGCGTCCGCGCTGTTCCGACGCCTGTCGTCCGGCTGGGCTGCCGCCGCGCTCGCCACCGCGTTCTACGCGGTCGACGACGGGCACGGGTTCGTCGTCGGGTGGATCGCGAACCGCAACGCGCTCATCGCCGCCGCGCTGGCACTGCCCGCGCTCGTGGCCCACGACCGCTGGCGGCGCGAGGGATGGCGTCCAGGCGCCGTCGTTGCCGGTGTGCTCGCGTGGCTCGCCCTGCAAGGAGGAGAGCTCGCGGCGGGCGCCTTCGGCTATGCGGCGGCGCACGTGCTCTTCCTCGACGGCGCCGCGTGGCGCAAGCGCTGGGTGGCGCTCGTTCCCTGGGTCATCGCGGGGCTCGTTTGGATCGTCCCCTATCGCGCCATGGGCTATGGAGCCCGCGGCTCCGGGGCCTACGTCGATCCGCTCGGTGCGCCGCGGGATTTCGTCGTCGCGCTCGGCACCAGGCTGCCGACGCTACTCTTCGCGGGGCTCACCGGCTCTCCCGCGGAGCGAGCAAGCTTCGCTTTCCCGTGGGGTTTCACCATGGGGGCGGTGTCGCTCGGCGTGATCTCCGTCGGCGCCGTCGCCTGGGTGCGGCGTGACGCGCGGGCGCGCTTCTGGCTCGCGGGGATGCTGCTCGCCTGCCTGCCGGCGTGCGGCACCTATCCCGGGGATCGCTTGCTCGTCATCGCCAGCCTCGGCGGCATGGCTCTCGCCGGGGAGCTCGCCGCGGCGGCACTCGGGCTCGCCCGGCTGCCGCGGGACGCCGTTGCGCGCGCCATCACCACCGTCGCGGGGCTCATGCTGATCCTCTCGGACGGAGTCTCCGCGATCTCCACCTTGCCAGCGCAATCGATGGGCCCCGCTTTCGCGCAAGGCGACCTGACGCGCCTGACCGCCTCGGCCTACGACGGAGCTTCTCCGGAGAAGGATCTCGTGATCCTGAACGGCGTGGACTTCTACGACATGGGGATCCTCGCCACCTTGCAGGCCGACGCAGCGCATCGCGCGCCCGCTCGTACGCGCGTGCTCTACGGTGGGCTCGACCACGTCAAGGTCGTCCGGACGGGCGCGAACGAGCTCGTCCTCACGGCACCCCACGGCTTCGTCGCACCCGGCATGAACCGCGTCTACCGCGGGCTCTCGCGACCGATGAGACCCGGTCAAAGCCTGCAGCTCACACGCATGCGCTACGTCGTGCAGAGCGTCGACCGCGACGGCATGCCAACGGTGGTGAAGTTCGTCTTCGCGTCTCCGCTGGACGACGGCACGACCGTCTGGAAGCGCTGGAACGGCGCGTTCTTCGTGCCGTTCGTGGTGCCACCGGTCGGGGGCGCGACGGTCGTGGGCCCGGGCATCGCCTGACGGCGCGCTTTCGCTTCGCGAAGGTTCACGAGGGCGCGTCCAAGCCGCGCGGCTCCGCGCGGTGCGTGAGTGGCGTATGCGCGTGTGCCTCCGGCGTGCTTGCGGGGGGCCGATGTTCATCCGCCGCGACCATCGAGTAGAGCTGCTCCTGCGCGCGGATCGGATCGCCGACGATGGGCCCCGGGGGCCGCGAGCGGCCGCTCGCGAGGATCTCCCGCGCCTTCACGTTGTCGGCGAGCTGGATGTCCAGCACCTCGCGGACGAACGCGCAGAGCTTCGCGTCGAGGACGGGGAACGCGATCTCGACGCGGTGATCGAGGTTTCGCGGCATCCAGTCGGCCGAGGCCAGGTAGTACTCGGGGTCGCCACCGTTCTCGAAGTGGAAGACGCGAGCGTGCTCGAGGAAGCGGTCGACGATCGACACGACGCGAATGCGCTCCGAGAGCCCGACAATTCCTGGCTTGAGGCAGCAGATCCCGCGGATGACGAGCTCCACGTCCACGCCCGCGCTGCTGGCTTCGTAGAGCGCGTCGATCAGCGTTCGATCCACCAGGCTGTTCATCTTGAGCACGATGCGCGCGCCTCTTCCGGCGCGTGCGTGATGCACCTCGCGCTGCACGCGCTGGAGCAGCCCTTCGCGGAGGCTGGTGGGAGCGATGAGCAGATGGGTCATCGGCCGCGGGCGCATGTAACCGGTGAGCAAGTTGAAAACCTCCGTGAGGTCTTCTCCAAAGGACTCCCGACACGTGAAGAGCCCGAGGTCCGTGTAGAGACCGGCCGTCTTCGTGTGGTAGTTGCCGGTCGCGAGGTGACAGTAACGGCGGATCCCATCCGCCTCCTTCCGCACGATGAGGCACGCCTTGCAGTGGGTCTTGTGCTCCGGAAGGCCGTACACCACGTGCGCGCCGACGTCCTCGAGCGCCCTCGCCCAGCGGATGTTCGCTTCCTCGTCGAAGCGAGCCATCAGCTCCACCAGCACGGCTACCTCCTTCCCGTTCTCTGCGGCAAGGCGCAGCGCCTGCGCGATCGGGGAGGATGGGCTGACGCGGTAGAGCGTCATCTTGATGGCGAGCACCTTCGGATCGGTGGCCGCCTCGCGCACGAACCGCGTGACGACGTCGAACGAGTGGTACGGGTGGTGGACGAGCACGTCGCCCTCGCGGATCGACGCGAACATGCTGCGCGAAGCGTCGAACTCCGGCACGGGGCGCGGCGGCATCGGCGGATCCTTCAACCGAGGGAGATCCAGCGCCGCGTACAGCTCGAACAGATCGGCGAACGCCGTGAAGCCTTCGCCCGAGTACAGATCCTCTTCGGAAAGCTCGAGCTCCTTCACCAGCGTCTCCAGGACGTCCGTGGGGAGTTCGGCGTCGTACTGGAGCCGGACCGCGGAGCCCATTCGCCGCTCGCGGAGCCCGGCCTCGATGGCGGCAAGTCGATCGCGGTCGGTGTGTTCGCCCGCGTCGAACTCGGCGTCGCGCGTGACCCGGATGGCGTGACACGAGAGCACCTCGTACCCGTGATAGAGCCACGGCAGGTGATGGCGCACGAGGTCCTCGAGCAGCATGAAATGGTGCTCGCCAGGCGGGCTCGGCAGGCGGATGAAGCGACTCAGTACGCCGCTCGGCATGTGAACGACGACGAGGCGGGCGCTCGGCAGCACCGACGGCGTGGTCGCGCGGATCACCGCGACGAGACAGAGCGACCGGTTGCCGAGATGCGGAAAAGGGTGCCCGGGATCGATGGCGACCGGCGTGAGCACCGGCAAGAGGATGCTCTTCAAGTGCCGCTCGAGGAACGCTCGCTGCTCGGCGTCCAGGTCATCGGGGCTCACGAGGTGGATCCCCTCGGCCTCGAGCGCCGGCTCGAGCTCGTGAAGGAAGCAACGATGCTGCTCCGCCGATTGCTCGCGAATGCGGTGAGTTACCGCCTTGAGCACCTCGGCGGGCGGCGTCTCGTCGTCGTCCGCCGCGACGTCGCTCGATGGTGACGGAACGAGCCCGCGAAGCGCTCGCTTGAGACCCGCCACCCGCACCATGAAGAACTCGTCCAGGTTCGAGCTCACGATGGCGAGGAACTTCACTCGCTCGAGGAGCGGCACCTTCGGATCGTGGGCTTCGTCGAGGACTCGCTGGTTGAATTCGAGCCA